>JBMNTK010000261.1:0-4798 GCA_050945695.1 Anaerolineae bacterium
TCTCCTCTGGGAGCCACCCGCGAGCCATGTCGGTAACCTCTCGGTCACCTTCGAGCAGCTTTACGGCGACCCACTCCTCGGGATAGGGCTGCGGCACGTGGCCCTCAACCAGCCGCAGCAGCTGGGCTAGGGTGTCGCGGTGGTCAGGACGAAGCTGGGGCCGAAGCGGCCGGTATGGGTACTGCCCGCAGGCCACCTCTCGCACCACGTCCAGTAGCTCCCAGACGCCCCGGTTCTTGGACGCCACCATGCTTACTACCGGCAGCCCGAGCGATCGCGAGAGGGCTTCGGCGTCGGTATGGATGCCGTTCTCCTCGGCCACGTCCACCATGTTGAGGGCCAGGATGATGGGTGCTGGAAGCAGGAGAAGCTCGGAAAGGAGATACAGGTTTCGCTCCAAGTTGGACGCATCGGCCACCAGCACCACTACGTCCGGCTTCTCGAGGAGAATGAACTCCCGAGTAACCCGCTCCTCCTCCGAGGCGGCGGTTAGGCTGTAGGTGCCGGGCAGGTCCACGATGGCCAGAGGCACCTGACCGCTTTGGCAGACGCCTGCTTTCTGCTCCACCGTCTTGCCGGGCCAGTTGCCAACGTGCTGGTGCAGCCCCGTGAGCAGGTTGAACACGGTGGACTTGCCGACGTTGGGCTGCCCGGCCAAGGCCACCGTGATAACGTCGGTGCCTGCGGGGATGTTGAGCGAACGCAGTTGCGGTTCGCAGCAGGCGAAGGCGCCAGTCAGCGTCCGCACTGGCGTCGCTATAGAGCGCTGTCTATCCATGCTGACCATTCTCCTCCGGCCGCACCAATACCCTGGCGGCCTCGCCCCGGCCCAGGGCCACCCGCGCCCCGTGCACTAGCACGAGAAGGGGACCGCGACCGTGGTTGTTGAGTACGGAAACCCGGGAGCCAGGGGTGAAGCCCATGGCGGCAAGGCGGCTCATGAGGCCATGCCCTCCGCCGCACCCCACCACCGTGCCGGCCTGCCCGGCCTCCAGTTCGACCAGACTGATGGCCTCACTCATGGCTGTCCTCCTGCAGTGTGACGCCGATGCGTTCGCCTAGCTCGTGGCCGAGCAGCCGCGTTTGCCCGTGGACACACACGGTGAGCGGACCGGAGAAGGGCTCCGCTCCCACCAGCTTGACCTCCTGACCCGGCCTCAGCCCTAGGTCATCCAGGTAGCGCAACAAGGCACCGTCATCTTCCGGGACGCGCGTTACCGTCGCAGTCTGGCCGGGCTCCAGACTGGACAGGGCAACCACATCCGGCTCCACGAGGGTGCCATCGCTGCTGGGGAGGGCCCGGCCATGAGGGCACGAGCTAGAACCCTCCAGGGCTTGGGAGAGGCGCTCCTCTAGCTCGGGGGAGGTGGCGTGCTCCAGTCGGCAGGCTTCCTTGTGTACCTGGTCCCAGGGCATATCCAGGACGTCGGTGAGGAAGCGCTCCCACAGCCGATGACGCCGGACCACGGTGAGCGCCTGGCGCCGCCCCTCTTCGGTCAGGGAGACGCCCTTGTAAGGCTCGTATGTGGCCAGGTCCCGCTCGGCCAGCCGCCGGACCATCTCGTTGGCCGAGGCGCCGGCGACCTCGAGGTGCCCGGCCAACTCCGGGATGGGCACGGGCCGCTCGTCACCACCCAGGCGGAATATCGCTTCCAGGTACTCGCCTACCCCGATGGGCAGCAAGTCGTCTCTATGTTCAGGCATACCTAATCCCTAAGTGCAGGTATACCTAGGATATACCCGAGCGGGACCGGTGTCAAGGGAAAAGTGCACTGGAAGAGTGTGAAAAAGCAGGCCGCGTGGCGGGAAGGGACGTTACCTGTGGGTGCTATTCCGGCACCGAGCCAGGCAGAGCGGTGTTGAGGTGCGATTGACCGTCGGTGGTTCTCTGCTATGCTTGGCCGACTGGGGGGCGGAACCGGGCAGGCACTTGCCTCTCTGCCGCCGTCGTGCTACATTAGGCAGAACATATGTTCTAAGTCGCAGGCCTCACCTAGGGAGGGGAACATGTTTCAGACTTGTATTGTCGTAGGCAACCTGGGCGCGGATGCCGAGCTTCGCTACACACCGAGCGGCACGCCTGTGTGCAGCTTCCGAGTAGCAGTGAACGAGCGCTGGACCGATCGCGATGGCCAGCCTCAGGAGAAGACGACCTGGTTCAGGGTCAGTCTCTGGAACAAGCCGGCGGAGGCTCTCCACCAATACCTTGTCAAGGGCAAGCAGGTGTTGGTTGAGGGCTCAATTGACGCTTCCGCCTACACCGCCCAGGATGGCACGCCTCGTGCCAGCCTTGAGTTGCGCGCCCGCAATGTGCGCTTGCTTGGTGGCCGCCGGGACGAGCTGGGAGGCTTGGACGATAGCGGAGAGGATGTCTTCCGCGGCGAGGGGGAGCGTTTCCAGCGCTCCGAGACGCGGGGCTCAGGGCTTAGGGAGGAACGCCGGTCCGCCGGTAAGCTTCCTGACGACGAGGACGATATCCCCTTCTAGGCTACACCACCCCTAGGAAGGCAGTGGCCACGCGCTCCCCCGGGTTGGGGAGCGCGTGGCGTGCTTTCTAGCCCAGCGCCACATCCAGCGTCATCATGACCGCAAACCCGAGCAGGGCGCTCACAGTGGCGATATCGGTATTGCCCGACCCCTGGGACTCAGGCACCACCTCTTCCACCACCACGAAGATCATGGCCCCGGCAGCAAAGGCCAGCGCGTAGGGCAGGATAGGCTGCGCCACCAGCACCGCAGCCGCCCCCAACACCCCGGCGAAGGGCTCCACGGCGGCCGAGAGTTGCCCGTACCATAGGCTGCGCAGCCGCGAGGCCCCTTGGCCCCGCATGGGCATGGCTACCGCCAGCCCCTCGGGGAAGTTCTGGATGCCAATGCCCATGGCCAGAGCAAGGGCCCCCGTCAGGCTCGCGGCGGGAAGGCCGGCCGCTACCGCCCCGAACGCCACCCCCACAGCCAGTCCCTCGGGGATATTGTGGAGAGTCATGGCCAGTATGAGCAGGGTCGTCCGCCGCCAGGAGGTGCTGGGCCCCTCTCGGTCACCCCGGGCCAGGCCCCGGTGCAGGTGAGGCAGGACCTTGTGGATGGCCCAGAGGGTCACCCCGCCGGCGAGGAACCCGATCACCGGGGGCACGAAGTGGGGCAGCGGTCCATCTTGTGACATCTCGATGGCCGGGGCCAGCAACGACCAGAAGCTGGCAGCGATCATCACCCCGGCGGCGAATCCCAGAGCGCCATCCAACAGCTTCCGGCTGACGGTGCGGGTCAGGAAGACACCGGCAGCCCCCAGAGCGGTGAGCCCCCAGGTGAAGGTGGTGGCGAGCAGGGCCTGCAATACCGGATCGAGGGCGGCGAAGGTTGTGAGCATGAGCGTTCCTCGTGGCTACTGTATGGTCTACTATTGTAAACGATACCCCCATGGCCATGGGGGTATCACCTCCAGCACAAGTTGGGTGCCGAGGCATCACAGGCGCCAGGCTAGCCGGTTCTGATCAGCGGTCGCAGTTCCACTAGCATACAGTGCCGGCATCGTAGGGTGGCCCAATTTGGGCGTCAAGGATGAGGTGAGGAGACAGAGCAACCATGACTCGTGACCAGGCCAACGAAGTATGTGCCGCCCATCTGCTCCCCGCCATATCGGACCTGTACGGGCTGGAAGGCTATACCATCAGGCTGATAGGGGGACACAAGGGCGGGCGTAACCTCGTCTATAGCTGTGACCGCCAGGGAGCCGACGGGCGAGTGATCAGGGTCGCCTTCCTGCCCGATAGGAGCCGAGAGCACCTCCTGGGCGAAGTGGAGTTCATCCGGTACCTGGCCGACCGCGGAGGCAGTGTCGCCAACGTGATCACGTCCCGTAACGGGAGCCTGCTGGAAGAGCTGTCGCACGGCGGCCACCGCTTCTACGTCTGCGTCTTCGAGAAGGCCAAGGGGAAGCTACTGCGAGAGAACGGTTACCGGTACCGGCCAGGGGTCCCCATCAGCGAGTACTACTACAACTGCGGCAAGACCCTGGGGAAGCTACACCAGTTGTCGAAGGAGTACACCCCCATTCATCGCCGGTATAGCTTCTTCGACAAGTACAACCCCCAGTACATCCACGAGCTCATACCCCGCTCGTTCTCGCTCCTCAAGGAGAGGATGATCGAGCTCCTCGAGGCCCTGGAAGAGCTGGAGAGAAGCCCGGAGTCTTTCGGCATGATCCACTTCGACTACAACGACGGGAACTACGCCATAGACTTCGATACCGGTCAGATCACGGTGTTCGACTTCGATAACTCGTGCTTCGGCTGGTACATGTACGACGTGGCGGATCTCTGGAACCAGGGCGTGGGATGGATCCGATCTGAGCCCGATCCCGGCAAGCGCCGGGCGTTCATGGAGGACTACTTCGGGACGGTCCTGGCCGGATACCGAAGCGAGACCGAGATCGAGCCCTCGATGCTGGACAGGCTACCCCTGTTCATACAGGTCACCCTCATGGAGAACGTCGTGGACGCTTTCGAGGTGATGAGGAACGAGGGTGAAGAGCCGGAGTGCGACGAGGAGCTGTCGTACATCATGAAGTGCCTGGAGGACGAGATCCCCTACCGGGGCTTCTACCACGAGATCTGTTCGTGTGCGCACCCCTTTGAGTAGGAGACGCGGGAGATCTAGCCCCTAGCTCATCCCGCCCTCTCCCCTTGTCATTCCGAGCGAAGCGAGGGATCTACCTCGCCCGCCAGCCGGAGATTCCTCGCTTCGCTCGGAATGACAACCAACCGCGCCCTTTCGCGGCTTGGCGCCTTTGCGTGAGGAC
>JBMNTK010000262.1:0-4791 GCA_050945695.1 Anaerolineae bacterium
GGCCCGGGCGCACGGGCTCCTGCCCACGACCGAGGCCGTCTCGGCGCCGGCAAAGGCAGCGTCAGCGCCGCCTCTGCCTCCGCGGCCGCCGGTCCTCTGCGCCGGCTGCCCTCACCGAGCGGCCTTCTACGTCCTGGGCCGGCTGAACGCACCGCGGGAGGCCGATGGCGAGGGGCGCCGGGAGCGGGTCATCGTGACCGGGGACATCGGCTGCTACACCCTGGGAGCCCTGCCTCCCCTGGGCGCCATGGACACCTGCCTCTGCATGGGCGCCAGCATCGGCATGGCCTTGGGCATGGAGCAGGCCGGCTACGGCCACAAGGTCGTCGCCGTCATCGGCGATGGCACCTTCTACCACTCAGGGATCACCGGGCTGGTGGATGTCGTCACCTCAGGCGCAGCCACCACGGTCGTCATCATGGACAACGGCACTACCGCTATGACCGGCGGCAACCCTAACCCCGGCACCGGTGCCACCATCACGGGCGCGCCTGCCGCCAGGATCGAGCTGGAGACGCTGTGCCGCGCCCTGGGCGTCAATGACGTCTCCGTCCTTGACGCCTACGACACCGATGCCATCCGGCAGGAGCTGGAGCGCTCGCTGCGCACGGCCGAGCCCACCGTCCTTATCGTTCGGGCCCCGTGCCGCCTCCAGGTACGTGAGCGGAGCGAGCAGGTGGCGTGGGTGGACCCGGAGAAGTGCGTGGGCTGTGAACTGTGCCTGCGGGCCGGCTGCCCAGCGCTCACCCGAGCCGGCGAGCAGGTCGAGGTCTTGCCGGCTCTGTGCACCGGCTGCAACCTCTGCGGTCAGATCTGCCCCCAGGACGCCATTCTCCTGGTGCCGCGAGAGGAGGGACGGGCGTGAAGCCGCTCAACTTCGTCCTAGTGGGTGTGGGCGGTCAGGGCATACTGCTGGCCAGCGACGTGCTCTGCCAGGTGGGCCTTGCCGCCGGCTACGACGTCAAGAAGACCGATGTCCATGGAATGGCTCAGCGCGGGGGGAGCGTCGTCAGCCACGTACGCCTCGCCGACCGGGTCTTCTCGCCCATGGTGGCCACCGGCGAGGCCGACTTCCTCCTCGCTTTCGAGAAGCTGGAGGCCTGTCGCTGGGCAGGTTACCTGCGGCCCGGCGGCACCGCTGTGGTGAACGATGAGCGCATTCCCACCCTGGCGGCCCTGTCAGGCTCCGGCAAGCGGGGCGGTCCGACGTATCCGGACGATGCGACCATCGCCCAGGTGCTTGCCGGCGCTGCCGGCCAGGTGGTCATGGTGCCGGCGGGCCGGATCGCCGCGGAGATGCGCAATCCGCGGGTGGCCAATGTGGTCCTACTGGGGGCGCTGTCTCGGCTGCTGGACATCCCCGAGGACCGGTGGCTCTCTGCCCTGGCAGACAGGGTGCCGGCCAGGCATCGCGACGTGAACTTGCGGGCCTTCTCGGCCGGCCGGGAGGCGGCCCTGCTTTCCGGCTGAGGTCCGACAGGCCATCGCCAACAGGTCACTCTCTCAGGCGACCCCTCTCCCGGGGGGTCGCTTGCCTTGCATATCCTGGAGTTGGGGGACGCATATGGACGGCATCCAGATTGAAACCATCTACAACCCGGCGGAAGAGGTCACCAAGCCCATCCGGGATGGCCTGGGCGCCTACAACCTCGCCATCACCGGCGACCAGGACTGGGCCCGCATCGCCATCGTCGTCCGGGACGAGCAGGGACAGATCCTGGGCGGCCTTACCGGAGAGCTGTCCTGGAACTGGCTGCACGTCGGGCAGCTATGGCTGCACGAGAGCATTCGCGGGCAGGACATCGGCACCGAGCTCCTGCGCCGCGCCGAGGAGGAGGCGCTGGCCCGGGGCATCACCCACGCGCACCTGGAGACCACCAGCTTCCAGGCTCTAGGCTTCTACCTCAAGAACGGCTACGAGGTCTTCGCCCACCTGGACGACAAGCCCAAGGGCCACACCTGGTACTATCTCAAGAAAGAGGACCTCACCAAGGGCCGACAGTAGCGTGCCCTCAGGCAGACCAAAACGCAGCGCCGGCTCCCGTGGATGGGAGCCGGCGCTTTCCATGCCCATTTCCCCTCGCCCCGGAGGCCATTAGGCCTAGGCAAGCGCCCGGTGATGCCCTACAATGCGGCTATCGCACCGGTTGGCGCGGCTTCCGCCAGCCGGGGAGGCGACAGGGCGGGTCTCGCCCCTGTCCTTCAGCGGTGCTTGATCGTTATCCGAGACCGGTTGTTGGTGACATTGGAGGCGGAGCTCGATGAAGCAGTTGGAGATCGAGGCCGTTTATGACACCGCGGATGAGGTAGTGGATACCATCCGCAAAGGGCTGGCTAGCTACAACGCCAGCATACTGGGCCCGAAGGAACACAAGCGGCTAACCCTGGCCGTCCGCGACGATTCGGGCCAGGTGTTGGGCGGGCTGGTGGCCGCCCTTTCCTGGGACTGGCTGCACATCACCATCCTCTGGCTGGATGAGAGCGTCCGCGGCCACCACGTGGGCACCAGCCTGCTCCGCATGGCCGAAGAGAAGGCCCTCGAGGCCGGCATCACCCGGGCCCACGTGGAGACCACCAGCTTCCAGGCTCTGGGCTTCTACCTCAAGAACGGGTACCACGTCTTCGCCACGCTCCCCGACAAGCCCCGCGGCCACACGTGGTACTACCTCAAGAAGGACGACCTGAGAGCCTCTCACTAGTCGCCCCCGCTCCTGGGGCTGAAACCGACACGCTCCACCGGAGCGATCCCGCCTCGGCGGAGCGTGGTTAGTTGTGCCGTCGGTCAGGTGCGCCTAGCCCTTGAGGCGCTGCATCCGCTCCGCGGCCTCCTGGAGCGTCTCCACCCGCTTGGCGAAGTTGAAGCGCAGGCTGGTATGGCCCCTTCGGCGCCCCTCGTAGAAGCTGGAGCCGGGCACCACCGCCACCCCAATCTCGCGGGCCATGTACTCGGCAAAGGCGCGGTCAGTCGTCCATCCCGGGCGCATGTACTTGGCCTGGTCCCACTCCACCTGGGAGAAGTCGGCCATGACGTAGTAGGCCCCCTCCGGCTCGATGCAGGTCATCCCCGCCTCGCGGATCCCCCGCGTTAGCACATCGCGCCGGGCCGCGAACTCCGCCCGCATCTCGGCGTAGTAGCTGTCCGGCAGACCAAGGGCCACCGTCCCCGCCGCCTGGAAGGGAGCCGGGGCGCATACTGTCAGGTAGTCGTGGACCCGACGGATGGGCGTCGTCAGCCGCTTGTCGGCCACTGCCCACCCCACTCGCCAGCCGGTGACCGAGTAGCTCTTGCCCAGGCCGCTGATGGTAACCGTGCGGTCCTCCATGCCCTCCAGGCTGCCCAGGCTGACGTGCTCGTGGTCGTTGAAGTAGATGTGCTCGTAGATCTCGTCGGTGATGGCGATGACGTTGAACTCCTGGCACAGCCCGGCAATGACCTCCAGCTCCTCCCGGGTGAACATACGCCCGGTGGGATTGTGCGGGGTGTTCACCAGGATGAACCGGGTACGCTCGTTGAAGGCTGCGCGCAGCTCGTCCGGGTCGAAGGTGTAGTCGGGCTCGTGCATGGGCACGAACCGCGGGGTGATCCCGGCGATGATACAGTCTGGGACGTAGATCTCGAACCAGGGCTCCAGCACCACCATCTCATCACCCGGGTTGCTCAGCCCGATGAGCGCCGAGATGATGGCCTCGCTCACCCCACAGGTGACGGTCACCTCCGTCTCCGGGTCGCAAGGGATGCGGTTGTAGCGGGCCGACTTCTCGGCGATGGCGGCCCGGAACTCCGGGGTGCCAAAGGAGAAGGTGTACTGGTTGTCCACCCCTCGGATGGCGGCCACTGCTGCCTCGATGACCTCCGGGGGCGAGTCAAAGTCGGGTACCCCCTGGGACAGGTTGATGGCACCCGTCTGGGCACCCAAGCGGGTCATCTCTCGGATGACGGACTCGATGAACGGCTCGGTCCGCGACCCTATTGGCGGCAGTTCCCGTGCTCTGGTCCTGGACATGAAACCTTCCTCTCTTTATGACAACCGATGTGCCCTGGCTCGGACCCCAGAGGCAGCCTGGCTAGTGCGCTCTCGAAGTCCCCATTATGGCCGTATGCGCCTGGGTACTCAACATCGCGGGCGAGGCGCCTCGCGATACGTGTCATTCCGAGCCAAGCGAGGAGTCTCCGGCTGCCGGGAGGAGCAGATCCCTCACCTCGCTCGGGATGACAACTGCCCCGAGGAGTGCGCACGCCCATGCGGGCTAGCACCCGCGTTGACCCGTGACCGGCCCCAACCCCCCATCGAGGAGTGCGCGTGCCCATCCCCCGGCTGGGATACGAGATCCCTCGCTTCGCTCGGGATGACACCTGGGACTGCTCGCGATGACAACTCGTGTCGCTCGGAATGACACCCCATGGCAGCCAGGCGGAGGCAGCAGTCCGGCGCGCGATCCGCTACCGGTTCACCATGCTGATGGCCCCCACCGGGCACACTTCCACGCACAGGCCGCACCCGTCGCAGCGCTCAGCCAGGACGGTGTACGCCCCATCGCTCTCCACGGCCGCATCGTAGATGCACACGCGCTCGCAGAGGCCACAGGCCGTGCATTCAGCCGCCGCGATCGTGGCTCGGAGGACATGATCGCGGAAGACCTCCTCCATAGGCACGATGCGAGAGCAGACGGCGCCCCGGAAGTCGGAGATGCCGGAATAGCCCTTCTCGCCCATCCACCGGGCCAGCCCCTCGTTGAACCGGGTGATCTCACCGTAGCCGCGCATGACCACCGCCGTCACCGTCTGGGTCA
>JBMNTK010000263.1:0-4761 GCA_050945695.1 Anaerolineae bacterium
CGACCTCATCCGCCACACTGCCACGCGGCTCACCGAGCTGGCCCCAGCCACCTCCGAGGACGTACGCCGCCTGGGCTTCGGGGTCGTAGGCCACTCGCCCGAACTCCAGGCCCTCAACCGAGAGCTAAAGGACTTCCTCTTCGCCAACCTCTACCGAGACTGGCGGGTGCTGCGCATGGCCAACAAGGCGCGCCGGTTCGTCACCCAGCTCTTCGAGGCCTACATCTCCGACCCCCGCCAGCTGCCGGATGCCATCCGAGCGGCCGTGGAGCGGGACGGGCTCTACCGAGCCGTTGGCGACCACATCGCCGGTATGACCGATCGTTTCGCCCTAGAGGAGTATCGTAAGCTGTTTGACCCCTTGGTCAATCAGTAGTCCGAGGTTGCTGATGTCCTGCGCCGATATGCGCCCCCCGGTTACGCTTGTTGCCACGTTCCGCAACGAAGAGGCCAGCCTCCCCACCCTGCTTCGGTCCCTCGAGGCCCAGACCCGGCTTCCCGATGAGGTGGTGTTCACCGACGGCGGCTCCACCGACGGTACCCTGGCCCTCCTGCGCCAGTGGGCGCCCAGACAGCCCTTCCCCGTGCACGTGATCGAGGCCCCCGGTGCCAACATCTCCCGTGGGCGGAACCTCGCCATCCAAGCCGCCTCCCACCCGGTTATCGCCGTCACCGACGCCGGGGTGGAGCTGGCGCCCCAGTGGTTGGAGGAGCTGACCGCCCCCTTCGCCACCGCCGATCCGCCGGACGTGGTGGCAGGCGTGTTCCGGGGCCGGGCAGACACCGTCTTCCAGGCAGCGATGAGCGCCACCGTTCTGCCGCTGCCCGAGGAACTGGACGAGAGCCGCTTCCTGCCCTCCAGCCGCTCCGTTGCCTTCACTCGGGAGGCCTGGCGGACGGTGGGCGGTTACCCGGAGTGGGCCGCCTACTGCGAGGACCTGGTGTTCGACATGGCGCTGGTGGCAGCAGGCCGACGTATCCGCCTGGCGCGGGGCGCGCTCGTTCACTTCGCTCCTCGGGATTCGCTGCGGTCCTACTGGCGCCAGTACCGCAACTACGCAATGGGCGATGGCCAGACCGGTATCCTCGCCAAGCGGCATCTCGTCCGCTATGCCACCTACCTGGGGCTGGTCCCGGCCCTGGCTTGGCTCAGCCTGCATTACCCCGTGGCGCTGATAGGCTACGTGGTCGGCGGCCTGGTGTACCTCCGGCGTCCCCTGCGACGCCTGCCTCGCCTCACGGCCGGTTGGCCCTGGCGAGACCGGATCCGAGCCGCCCTGTGGATCCCGGTCCTGCGGGTCTGGGGCGACCTGGCCAAGATGGTGGGCTACCCTCTAGGCTGGCGGCACGGATGGAAGCATCGCCAGCTCAACTCGGAGTACCGGCGCGGAAACATGGCCCCGTTACCAACATACACCGGCAAGGAGTAAGGCATTGCAAGGACAACACACCTGGAGTGAGATCCAGAGCCAACCCGAGGTATGGGAGGCGGCCCGGCAGAAAGCGGCCGCAGCCGCCGCTGACATGGTCGAGCGCTGGCCCCTGGCCGGCTTCACCGAGGCCCTCTTCATCGGCTGCGGGTCCACCCACTACCTGTCGCTTACGGCCGCCGGCCTGTGCAACCGGCTCACCGGGTTGCGTGCCCGGGGACTGCCCTCCTCGGAGGTGTTCCTGTTCCCCGAGTACTCCCTGCCCGGCGCTGACGCCAGGCCCCTGCTGTTCGCCGTCTCTCGCTCAGGCGAGACCAGCGAGACCATCCTGGCCCTGCGCGCCTTCCGGGAGCGCTTCCCCGGGCCGGCGCTGACCGTGGGCAACTACCCGGAGAGCGCACTGGTCCGGGAGTGCGATGCCGCCATAGTGATATCCGAAGGCCAGGAAGAGAGTGTCGCCCAGACCCGCTCCTTCTCCAGCATGCTGCTCTCGCTGGAAGCCTACCTGGGCACGGCGGCCGCCGACGATGCCTACGTGGCCTCCCTGTCCGCCCTGCCCAAGGCGTGCACTGAGGTACTGGCGCGGCAGAGCGACCCCATGCAGAAGCTGGGAGCCGACCCTCGCTATGACACCACTATCTTCTTGGGGTCGGGGCCCCTCTACGGCATCGCCTGTGAGGGCATGCTCAAGATGAAGGAGATGTCCCTCTCCCACTCCGAGGCCTACCACTTCATGGAGTTCCGCCACGGCCCCAAGTCCATCGTGAACCGCGGCGCCCTGATCGCCGCCCTGCTCTCCGACAACGCCCGCGAGCAGGAGCTGCGCGTGCTACGCGAAATGCGTCAACTGGGTGCCACCGTCCTGCTGGTTTGCGACGAGGACCCGGGAGCGGCCGATGCCGCCGACATCGTGGTGGCCCTGGGCAGCGGCCTGCCGGAGACCGCCCGAGCCCCGCTATGCCTGGTGCCCCTGCAGGTCCTGGCCTATGGCCGGGCCATCAGTAAGGGCCTCGATCCTGACCGCCCCACCAATCTCGATTCGGTCGTAGTGCTCTGAGGGGGAACGCCTTGATAGACTTCCACACCCACCCGCTTCTGGTCGAGGAGATGGTTGGCTCTGATCCCGACCTCCTCCACGCCCAGAAGAAGGTCTTCGACATCCAGAACCGGCTCCAGCCCCTGGAGACCTTCCACCTGGAGCTGGACGTCTCCGGCCTCAGCCGAGCGGTGATCCTCCCCGTGGACGCTCGCACGGCCAAGGGCTCTCAGCTCTTCAGTAACGAGCAGATCGCCCAGCTGTGCGCCATGAGCGCTCGCTTCATCGGCTTTGCCAGCGTGGACCCCCACCGGGGAGACGCGGCCGAGCAGCTGGAACGGGACGTCAAGGCGCTGGGCCTGCGTGGGCTCAAGCTCTCCCCCAGCCTGCAGGAGTTCCGCGCCAATGACCGCCGGCTGGCTTACCCGGTGTACGAGGCAGCGCAAGCCCTTCGCATACCGCTGCTCATCCACGCGGGCATGACCTGGGCGCCCCGCTCCAAGTCCACCAACCCCATGGACCTGGAGGACGTGGCCTACGACTTCCCCCAGCTCAACATCGTGATCGCTCACTTCGGCTGGCCCTGGGTGCACGAGACGGCCATGCTGGCCCTCAAGTACGACAACGTCTTTGCTGACACCTCCTGCCTGTACTTCGATGCCCCCTGGGAGTTCATGCGCCACGTCTTCACCGAGCGTCTGCCACTGACCCTCCTGGAGCGCAGCCTCCGGCACAAGATCGTGTTCGGGTCCGACTACCCGCGGGTGGAGATCAAGAACATGGTGCGGGCGCTGTCTCAGTTGGGGCTCTCAGACCAGGCCCTGGAGATGATCTTCAGCAAGAATGCGCGCTACCTGCTGGGCGAGGCGGAGGCTAGCTACAAGTGATCATCAAGACAGTAACCCTGACCGTTCAAAGCCGCAGGGAACAGGAGCTGATAGACGTCACACCGGAGGTGCAGAGGGTGGTGGCAGAATCGGGGGTGCAGGAGGGGCTGGTCAACATCCTCACCATGCACACTTCCTCCGGCATCGTCGTCACCGAAGGGCTGCCCTGCCTGGAAGAGGACGTGGTCAACCACCTCAGCCGCCTGTGCCCCTCAGAGGGCGACTACCTGCACAGGCGCTACCTGAAGATTGACGGGCGGATCGGCTTCAACGCCGATGCCCACCTCAAGAGCGTCCTAGGCGGCATCAGCGCCACCTTCCCCATCACCGGCGGCAAGATCTTGAAAGGTGGCCGACAGACCATCTACTTCGCCGAGTACGATGGCCCCTTGAGCCGGGAGTACGTGGTTCAGGTCCTGGGCGAGTAGGCCGGACCAACCACCAGGGGCCGCCCATAGAGGGCGGCCCCTCCGTGTTCCTCGCGGTCCCGTCAGCGGGCTAGGGTAATACCTAGTGTCGCATCACCAGGGGCAGGAAGGTGTCGGTGGGGCCCCCCTCGTAGTGCAGGCGCACGGAGTAGAGCACCGGCGTAGCTATCACCCGGTCGTACACCTTGGCTGCGCCACCCGGTTCCCCACAGGCACCGGCTACCGGGCCATCCAGCGGCCAGGCCCACATGTTGACCCGGAACTGGATGTAGCGGCTGGTAGGCCGCTCCTTCCCGTCCGGCCCCACGATCATCTGGCCGGGAACGGAGTACCCCTGCAGCGGCACCCCCAGCTCAGGCAGGCCCTGGCTAGGGTAGGGGAAGACCTTGGGCATCCACTGCCCCAGGTTCTCGGGGTCATCGCCCACCCTGGTCTGGATGGTGATGTAAGTCCCCGACGGCGTGCTGGCATTCCACTCTATCCGGTCCCAGACGACCCCCGCCTCCCCCATGTCGTAGATCGGCGAGATGTAGGAGCCCGATCCATACCGGCAGGTGCCACCTACCGGCAGCTGATCCGACCGGCCGGGGCTGGGGTAGAACTTGTAGCCGCCGAAATAGGTCATGTTCGAACGGGCGAAGTAGATATCGCGCTCGTACCCTCCCAGGCGATTGTCATCCCAGGCGGCGTAGACGAACCCCTCATGCTCCCAGATGCCAGCCGTCTCCGGCTTGTGCATTCCCCGGGTGATGTCGGCTGCCAGGGCCGGGCGGGTCTGGTGCGCCGGAGGCGGGTCGCCCGGCGCATACTTGAGGTAGGTAGACCCAGGCGTGTTGCGAGCGTGGGCACCGCTGTTGAGCTGAATCACGCCCTCAGTCCAGTAGTCAGGAAGGGCCATTCCCCCATCGCCTTTCACGGCCATGTACACGTCCGAGTCGAGAGACCCGTAGTCGTGCCACTCTGACCAGGCGATGAAGGTG
>JBMNTK010000264.1:0-4658 GCA_050945695.1 Anaerolineae bacterium
CGCTGGCTGGTGCGCAGGTGGAAGGGCAGGCGCTTGATGTCAATGATGCGGTCTGGGGTGAGCACGTAGACGTCGTTGCGCCAGTTCTCCCATTGCCACCAGACCCAAAGGCACAGAAGTACCCCCACCCCCGCCATGACGGGGAGCGGAAGCTCGACGCCGACCAACGGCAGTCCGGCGACGGCCGCAGCCGCAATCGCCGGCCACATGAGCCCACTCAGCAGCACTGCCCAGTGCTTGCGCCACAGGATCACGTCCCCCTCTTGGCGACGCAGCCGGGGCAGCCCGTTGTTGATGAGGTGGGTAAGCTTGAGCGCCGCCGCGTCCAGCGGCCCCTGAGGCTCGGGAAGAGCAGGCCGCGGGGTCGGGGCAGGCTGGGGCTCCTCAGCCGTCTGCGCCAGCCCCAATTGCCGCCGCAAGCCCTCCTCCAGGCCTTGCCGGCGGGCGGCCCGCTGCAGGCCGTTGAAGCGATTGACCTCGGCGAAGATGGCCTCCTTGATGGCATCCGGCCGTGGGGCATGGGAGAAGGTGAACTGGCCGGTGGCGCCGGCCGTCTGCACGGTGATGTGTCCGAAACGCAGGATGGCAGCCGCCAGGCCCCGTCGCACCACCGCCACGTCCTGGATCTTGTCCAAGGAGGCCTGTTCCTGGCGTTCGTAGAAGAGCAGCTGCTTCTCCACCCGTACGATGCGGCTGGAGGTGAGGACGAGGATGTCATTGCGCCACTCCAGCCACAGCCAGGTCACCCAGGCTACGGCGACTAGGGCGACCGACAGGAGATACTCGAAGGGAAGCCCTAGGTACTGGATGGCGGGGGGCACGAGCCCGCCGAAGAGGAACGGCCACAACAGCCCGCGCCAGAACACCCAAGGGTGGCGCCGCTCATAGATCACGACGCGTTCGTCGGGTTCCTGCCAGGAGAAGCGCGGCGCCTCCAGGGCGGTGCAGATGTCCTCGCGGGGCTGGAGCGCGGCGGCGAGCGAGGGCCGGCTGCGGAGCAGGGCCTGGAACTGGTTGCGGTGAATCACGAGCAGGCGCGAGGGCACCAGCGCCGTGAGGGTAGCGTCGTGCACGTCGCCCAGGAGCAGCGAGGTCTCCCCGCTGGCCGAGCCCGGCAGCAGGTGCGCCAGCCGCTCCAGGCGCCCGTCCGCGCTGACGTGAGTGGCCTCCAGCTGGCCCCGCAGGACTACGATCAAGCGATCGCCGGCATCGCCCTGGCGCCAGACTCTGCGTCCGGCGGGGACGTCCTGCAGGACGGCGATGGAGGAAACGGCCGCCATGTCCTCCGGGGCCAGGGCAGCGAAGAGGGGCTGGCGCCGCAGGTGGCGGCTCCAGGTGGGAGGGCGTTCGGACGGCATGGCTACCTCGTAGCCCGGGTTTACAGGCTTTGCCTGAGTGCCTCGGCGATCTTTCTCGTCATCCCCGGAGCAGCGGCGAGTTCGTCCACTGATGCCTGTCGTACAGCATCGAGGCTGCCGAAGTGCTTGAGCAGGGCCCTCCGGCGCTTGGGGCCGATGCCGGGTACATCCTCCAGCACCGATCGGGTGGCAGCCTTGCCGCGCAGGTTCCGGTGATAGGATACCGCGAAGCGATGTGCCTCATCGCGGATGCGTTGCAGCAGGAATAGCCCCTGCGAGCCGCGTGCCAACTGGATCGGATCTGGACGGCCGGGAAGGTAGATGTCCTCGTGCTCCTTGGCCAGCCCAATCACGGGCACGTCGGTCACGCCCACTTCCTCCAGGGCCTGTAGGGCGGCGTTCAGTTGGCCCTTGCCCCCGTCCACCACGATGAGATCGGGGCGGGTGCCGAAGGACTCATCCTGCCCGCCCTCACCCCGACGGCCAAAGCGGCGCTTGAGTACTTCCGCCATCATGGCGAAGTCGTTGGCGCCCATCACAGTGCGGATGCGGAAGCGGCGGTAGTCGCTCTTGCGGGCCACACCCTTCACGAACACCACCATGCTGCCCACGGCATGGTTGCCCTGGATGTTGGAGATGTCGTAGCACTCGATGCGGGCGGGGGCTTCGCTCAATCCCAGGGCCTGGCGGAGTTCCTCGAGGGCCTGCACGGCCCGGCCCTCGTCTGCCTCCCACTCGGCGCGCAGCGAGGCCAGAGTGGCCGTGGCGTTCTCTTGGGCCATCTGGAGCAGCTCGCGCTTCTCGCCGCGCTTGGGGACCCGGACACTCACCCGTTGGCCGCGCTTCTCCCGCAGGTAGGATTCGATGACCAGCATGGAGTCGGGCACCTGAGGGACGATCACCTCGCTGGGGACGTGGGCGGCGTCGTTGTAGAACTGCTCGAGGAACGAGCTCAGGATCTGCTCATCTTCCTCCTCGCTGGTGCCCTCCAGGACGAAGTACTCGCGCCCGATCAGGTAGCCCTCCCGCAGGAAGAAGACCTGCACACAGGCGGAGCCGTTCGCCCGGGCGAAGGCCACAACGTCGTGGTCCTTGAGCGAGGACGATACCACCTTCTGCTTCTCCACGACGCGCTCCACCGCCTGGAGCTGGTCTCGCAGGGCGGCGGCCCGCTCGAACTGGAGGTTGGCGGAGGCCTCTTCCATCTTGGCTTTGAGGTCGCGCAGGACCTGGGTGCTCTTGCCCTCGAGGAAGAGGCAGAGGCGCTCCATGATCTCGCGGTACTCCTCCTTGGTGCAGGCGCCCACGCAGGGGCCGGGGCAGCGGCCGATATGGTAGTAGAGGCAGGCGCGCTTGCGGCCCCCATTCATGTCCTCGTCCTTGCAGGTGCGGAAGGGGAAGAGACGGCGGAGGAGGTCCAGCGTCTCGTTCATGGCCCAGGACGAGGTGTAGGGGCCGAAGTAGCGGGCTCCGTCATCGGCGATCTTGCGCACGACCGTGACCCGGGGGAAGTCCTCTTCCCAGCCGACCCGTATGAAGGGGTACCGCTTCTCGTCCTTGAGGCGGACGTTGTAGCGGGGCTGGTACCTCTTGATGAGGGTGCACTCCAGGATGAGTGCTTCCAGCTCCGAGCTGGTGACGATGAACTCGAGGTCGGCCAGGCTCTCGTGGAGCCGCTGGATCTTGCGGTCGCCTGCGTTGGATGGGTGGAAGTACGACCGAACCCGGTTGCGCAGGTTGACGGCCTTCCCCACGTATATGACTCGCCCCTCTGCGTCCCGCATGATGTACACGCCGGGCTGGCACGGGAATTGGGCCGCACGGGCGGCCAGTTCGCTGATGTCGGCCATGCCGCTGTGCCCGAAACGGGCATCCTCCGCTAGTATGTTACATAACTATTATAGCAGATGAGTGGGTTTGGGCACGCGCTAGAGGCACCTAGCGGCGGGCCAGTGCCACTCCGAGCGCGAGGGGGCCCTCGACTCAAGCCGGGGCTGCCCGGCCGAAGGCCCATTAGCCCCGCATTCCATTCGAGGGCTTCATAGTCGAGGGCGCATGCCTGGGGTCACGTGTCACCGGTGCGCGCACCGGCGTCCGGGCGGGCGATTGAGCGCACTGGGTTAGCGTGCTAGAATGCCAGCATTCTCAGCGGCAGGTGAACGATGAACCGCCTTTGGACGCCCTGGCGGATGGAGTATTTGTCTGGGGAGAAGCCGTCAGGGTGCATCTTTTGTGACGCCTTGCAGCAAGAGCGGGACGAGGAGTGGCTGGTGGTGTATCGGGCCGAACAGGCCTTCACCATGCTCAACCGCTATCCCTACAACAACGGGCACGCCATGGTGGTGCCCAACCGCCACGTGGCCTCGACGGAGCTGCTGACGGAAGATGAGCTGCTGGCGCTCATGCGATTGGTCAACCTGACCGTGGCCGCCCTGCGAAACCTGGCCTCACCGGACGGGTTCAACATAGGAGTGAACCTCGGCAAGTCGGCCGGGGCGGGGATCGAGGCCCATGTCCACGTCCACGTGGTACCTCGGTGGCAGGGCGATACCAACTTCATGCCTATTCTGGCGGACACTCGGGTCATCCCCGAGAGCCTGCCGGACACGCGGCGACGGCTTCGGGAGGCGATCTTGGGGCTGCTGGCGAGCCGAGTAGAGGGGGAATCCGACGGCAATGAGTAGCGAAGTAGTGAGTGAGCAGCAGAAGTGGCGTGAACGCCTGGAAGAGCTGCGCGCGGAGGCGTTGGCCGGGGGAGGCCCGCAGCGGGTCGAGACTCAGCACGCTAAGGGAAAACTCACCGCTCGCGAACGGATTGCCCTCTTGCTGGACCCGGGCAGCTTCGTGGAAGTGGGTACCTTCTCGCGCTCCCGGGGCCCGGCATTCGGTCCCGACGGCAAGGGACCGCTGGGCGACGGTGTAGTCACCGGCTATGGCACCATAGACGGCCGGCTGGTGTACGTGTTCAGCCAGGACTTCACAGTGATGGGCGGCTCGCTCGGTCAGACCCATGCCGAGAAGATCTGCCGGCTGATGGACCTGGCGGTGCAGAACGGCGCCCCCATCGTGGGCCTGAACGACAGCGGCGGTGCCCGCATCCAGGAGGGCGTGGAGTCGCTGGCCGGGTATGCCGAGATCTTCCTGCGCAACACCCTGGCCTCGGGCGTAGTCCCGCAGATATCGGCCATCATGGGGCCCTGCGCGGGAGGCGCGGTCTACTCACCGGCGCTCACCGACTTCGTGGTCATGTGCCAGGACACCTCCTACATGTTCGTCACCGGGCCAGATGTGGTCCGATCC
>JBMNTK010000265.1:0-4636 GCA_050945695.1 Anaerolineae bacterium
CAGGCTCGGCTAGAGCTCTGGCTGGAGCTGGCCGATCGGAGGCTGGCCGACGCCGAGTGGGCGACAACGGAGTACGGAGGCACCGGCGTGGACGAGTGCCTGGACGCCTATTCCGATCATCTCGATCATGCCTGGCAGGTCGCCGAGGGCTTCCGAGGTGGGCCGGAGGAGGAGCAGGTGCGAGCGCACGTGCTGGAGCGGATCCAGGCGCACGTGCCCATCCTGGAGCGGCTCCAAGAGCGCCTGCACGACCGGGGGCACGCCGCCGAGGCCCTGGGCCGGGCGATAGAGAACGCCCACCGGCTTGAGGAGCGGTGGGGCCAGCACCACCAGGAGGGCGACGCAGATCACGCGGGCCCGGAGGGCCACGATCGCGATGGTTCCGGCAGTGGGTCCGCGCCAGCCGCTACTGCAGCGCCAACGGTGACGGCACCGACTCCCAACCGCGAGCAGCATCACGATGACCCGGCCCCGACGGCGCACGTCCCTGAGCCCGAGCACGAGCGTGAGCACTCCGCGGCTAGCGGCGTGGCTCCGGCGCCGACCGAAGGTCAACAAGGTGACCAGCAGCACGATCAGGCTCAGGAACACCGGCAGGACACTCAGGACCGGGCGCAGGATCACCCGCCGGAACCGGCTCATCCAGAGCAGCAGGATCACCAGCCGGAACCGGCTCATCCAGAGCAGCAGGGTCACCAGGACGACCACCAGCCCGCAGCCCCGAGCGGACACGACCGCGAGGGGCATTCGGGGGGACATCACTGAGGGGGGCCCTCATCCCCGGCCCCGGAAGAGCCTCTCCCCCGCCACCTCTTCTCTCAGGAGAGGTGGCGGGGGTCTGGGTTCGCTGATTGACAACTCCCCGCGCCATTCCTAAACTTCTGTACCTATCCGTCTGGCCGGCTGCGGCACCGGTTGCGGCCCCCGCCATACGAGACTGGGAGATGATGCCATGGCGTTAGGATGGGGAGTGTTAGGCGCCGGAGGGATCGCTGACCGGCGCATGATCCCTGAGGGGATCCTTCCTTCGGACCTGTGTAAGCTCGTGATGGTGATGTCCAAGTCGCCAGCGCGGGCGCAGGCCGTGGGCGAGAAGTACGGGGTACCCTACACCACCAAGGTCAAGGACGTCCTATCCAATCCGGACGTGGATATCGTGTACATCGCCACGCCAACGGTGGCCCACAAGGACCAGGCAATCGCCGCGGCGCAGGCCGGCAAACACGTGCTGGTGGAGAAGCCGCTGGCGATGGACCTCAACGAGGCCCGGGCCATCCTTGATGCCTGCCGTCATGCCGGCGTCCAGTGCGCCGCGGGTCACATGATGCGCTTCCACGGTGCTCACAAGGAGATCAAGCGCATCCTGGCCGACCGGGAGTTGGGGGAGATCGTCTTCGCTCGGGCCCAGCTTACCTGCTGGTATCCGCCCATCCCCGGCGCTTGGCGGCAGGTGTGGAGCGAGGGCGGGGGCGGGGCACTCATGGATCTGGGTACGCATTGCCTGGACCTGCTGGAGTGGTTCGTCGGGCCCGTGGATCGGCTCACGGCCCTGGTGGAGACGGTGACCTTCGACTACGAAGTAGAGGACTCGGCCACCGTGCTGCTCCGCTTCGCCAACGGGGCCCAGGGTGTCGTGGACGTCGCCTTCAACGTGCCCGACGACGCAGCCCAGAACGTCCTCGAGATTCGGGGCACCAAGGGGGCCATCTACGCCGATCACACCATCGGCCAGGAACCGGGCGGCCGGGTGCGGCTGTATCAGCCGGGCCAGGTGGGCGGCTACGACGCAGCCCAAGCCCGAGAGGGGCACGATATCGGGGTAGAGCTCGAGTTCCCCCGCACCAACATGTACCGGGCCCAGGCGGAGGCCTTCGTTCAGGCTATCGAAGGGGACTTCCCTCCGCCGGTGAGTGGCGAGGTCGGCCTCCGGGCTCTGGAGCTGACCATCCGTGCCTATGAAGCCGCGCGCGAGCGCCGCTTCCTTCCCGCATAGACACACACCCAACCGAGGAGAGCCGTCCATGACCTATCGCGTGGGAGTCTCAGGGCTCAGGCGTGGAATGGGGTTGGCCCGCGTGTTCGATGCCATGCCTGACTGCCAGGTGGTTGCCCTTTGTGACATCAACCCGACTGTTCTGGAGCGGGCTGCCCAGCAGTTCCCAGAGGCAACCCCTTACCAAGACTACTCCCAGATGCTGGCCGACGGGCTCGACATCGCGGTGGTGGCGACGCCCATCCCCGTGCATCGAGACCAGACCGTCGCGGCCCTGGAGGCCGGATGTCACGTCCTCCAGGAGGTGACCCTGGCCGATAGCATCGAGGCCTGCCGCGACATTGTGCGGGCGGTCGAGGCCCACCCGGGCCAGAAGTTCATGTTGGCGGAGAACTGCTGCTACTGGGCCCACATCATGTCCTGGACGGAGATGTGGAAGCAGGGGCTCCTGGGCGACTTCATCTACGCCGAGGCGGAGTATGTCCACGACATCCGGGCCCTCGCCCGCAACCCCGACGGCACCCCCACCTGGCGGGCCGTGCGGCCTCCCATCGTCTACTGCACCCATAGTCTGGGGCCCCTGGTCAAGATCACCGGCGAGCGACCGGTCAGCGTCTCGGCGCTCCACACCGGCAACAAGATGGAGCCGGACCTTCCCCAGTTCTACGACTTCGAGGTCGCCATCGTGCAAACCGAAAGCCACGGCGTCATCAAGCTGTTGCGTGGCCAGGGGATGATGCGCGAGCCGGCCTTCCACTACTACTCGCTCTATGGCACCCGGGGTACCCTGGAGACGTCGCGGCCGCCCCGGGCGCTGCAGACCAATGCCTACCTGGAGCAAGTGCCCCATCTGCAGAACATGATCGAGATGCCGCTCAACACCGACGTCCCCGGCGCCGCTCGGGAAGCCGCGCTGGGTGGACACGGCACGGCGGAGTACTTCATGGTGCGGGACTTCCTGGAGGCGGTGCACAACGATACCCCTTCCCCCATTGACGTATACATGGCCTGGGATCTGACAGTAACGGGCCTATGTGCCCACGAGAGCGCCATGGATGGCGGCCGGCCGGTTCGAATCCCCCGCTGGGATGAGTGATCGCCGGGCGTCAGGGCCGGCAGAAGGCAAAAGGAGAGGGTGATGGCACAGAGAGTGATGGAGAAGCTGGCGATCGAGGGCGGACCCAAGGCTATTCCCGAGAAGCTGCCCGGCTGGCCGCAGTTCAGCGAAGAGGCGATCCGGGCGGTCGAGGAGGTGCTGCGCTCCGGCAAGGTCAACTACTGGACCGGGCGCAAGGGCATGGAGTTCGAGAAGGCCTATGCCCAGTGGCAAGGCAGCAAGTACGCGATCGCGGTGAGCAATGGCACTGCCGCCCTGCACACGGCGCTGAGCGCGCTGGGCATTGGACCGGGCGATGAGGTGATCGTGCCCAGCTACACTTTCATCGCCACCAGTTTCTCGGTGGTCCAGGCCGGGGCCATACCGCGCTTTGCCGACGTGAACCGGGAGGACCACTGCATCAGCGTGGAGTCGGCCGAACGCCTCGTCAACGAGCGCACCAAGGCCATCATACCGGTGCACTTGTACGGCAACGTGGTGGACATGGACAAGGTCAACGCCTTTGCCAAGCGTCACGGGCTCTACGTGATCGAGGACAACGCGGAGGCCTTCGGCGGCGAGTACAAGGGCAAGAAGACGGGGACACTGGGTGACATCGCTGCCTGCTCCTTCTGCCAGAACAAGACCTTCACCACCGGCGGCGAGGGCGGCATGGTGACCACTGACGATGAGGACCTGGCCTGGAAGGCCCGCAGCTTCCGCGACCATGGTTACGACGTCAAGGCCCGCATGAGCCTGCTGGAGCTGGAGCAGAAGCTGCCCTACATCCACAACATGGTGGGGTTCAACTACCGCATGACGGAGATGCAGGCGGCCATTGGGCTGGCGGAGCTGGCCCGGATGGACGACTGGAACATGCCTCGTCGGCGGCGCAACGCCCAGGCGGTGATTGACGCCATCAAAGACCTGCCTCAGGTGCTCTACACGCCGGTGGACGCGCCAGAGCGGCGCAACGGCTGGTACGTGATGGCCTTCTCGCTCGACATCGAGAACATGACTTGCGACATGGACCAGTTCGTGGCGGCAGCCGGGGCAGAGGGCGCGCCGGTGTGGAAGGTGTTCTGGCCTCAGTGCCACACGGAAAGGGCCTTCACCGAGAGGAACGCCTTCGGAGACTCCGGCTTCCCCTTCACTTCCAAGGAGTACACCAACCCGGACAGCGTGGACTACAGCAAGGTGGAGGTGCCAAACGCGGTGTGGCACCAGAGCCATACTTTCACCTGCTTCGCCTTCCCCACCCTCTCAGAGGAACAGGCGGCGATGGTGGGGCAGGCGCTGCGCAAGGTCATCCTGGCCTACAGCAAGTAGTGTCAGGGCACTACGGACGGGAGCGCCGGCCCGAGCGGCCGGCGCTTCTCGTGCCTGGGATGCGGCATCCAGGGGACGAGGAGGCGATTGCGTGAGGGCAGGTATGGCGGGCCCATCGGGCGATGAGGTGGTCGAGAAGGTCGTAGCCCTCATCACCCGAGGCGAGGGCCCAGCGGCCCAACTGCTGGTGTTCCGGCACCCCTCGGAGGGGGTGCAGC
>JBMNTK010000266.1:0-4631 GCA_050945695.1 Anaerolineae bacterium
GGCGCTCACTCTCGGTGCGGGCCTGATCGCCTGGGCCCGCCAGCACCGGCGGCCGTCGGCCGGCCTGGCGATGGGAGCCGGCATCGGGGCTTTCGCATATCTCTCTGGGCACCTGGCCCTGAGGGCCCCTGCGTGGGACCGGTACCTGGTGGCGCTGGTTCCTCTGGCAGCGCTGGGGGTTGCTTGGGCGGCCGGGCGGATGAGCGGTTCGCTGCCAAGGGCGGCCAGGACGCCGGTCGTCTTTCTGATTGGCGTAGCGCTGGCCGCTGCCCTGTGGACCCCGGCTTTCGAGGCCTCCCAGGGCCGGCTACCGCTCGGGGACACCTCGCGCTGGCACGGCATGGAAGACATGGCCGACTACGTCCGTGGGCAGGTGCCTGGCCGGGCCACCATTCTCCACCGCGACCTGGGCTGGCACATCGCCTATTACCTGGCGGGTTACCCCCAGGACTTCCGCTGGTACCGCTACCGCGAGCAGTTGGGACAGGAGTGCCGCCGAGCGGAACCGGCCTACATCCTGCTGGCGGCGGATGAGCCCGGGATGGGCGACCTGTCGGCGCTCAAGAGACAGGGCTTCTCGCTGCGGTTGCGACACGCCACTTACCGGCGAGACGGATCGCCGGCGCTGCTGCTCTACCTAGTGGAGAGGGATGCCGATGCGGCGCGATAAGGTTCGGCTGGGGCGAAGGGACTGGGCCCTCCTGGCCGTGGTGCCACTGATCGTGCTGGCCTTCCTCTGGCGCCTCTGCCTGGCCGGACAGATCCTCTACGGGCCCGACGCTTTCGCATACTTCTATCCTCTCTACGAATACGCGTCAGAGAGGGTGCTCTCGGGGGAGCTGCCGCTCTGGAACCCCCACCTCTTCCTGGGTGCGCCCTTCCTGGCCAACCCCCAGGCCGGCGTCCTCTACCCCGTGCACTGGGTGCTGGCCGGGCTGCCGGCGCCTTCGCTGGCCAGCGCTTCCCTGGCTCTCCACTACTGCGTGGCGGTGGGTTCTACGTATCTCCTGGCTCGGCTGGGGCTGGGTCACAAGCGACTGCCGGCTCTGGGAGCGGGGCTGGCCTTTGGAGTAAGCGGCCTGCTGGGGGCGCAGGCTGAGCATTTCAACCAGGTGGAAGTGCTGTCCTGGCTGCCACTGCAGGCGCTGGCTCTGGAGATGGGCGCCATCCGCCGGTCTGGCCCGGTCGGTCGGCGGCGCCTGTGGCTCCTGGCTGGGATCGGGCTGAGCGCTGCCCAGCTCCTGAGCGGCCACTCCCAGGCGGCCTACATCGCTCACGCCACCCTCGCTGCCTACGGCGCCGTGAGGGTCCTGTCCGAACCAGGCACCCTCCGGGCCCGAGGCACCCGCTGGGCGGGCACGCTCCTCTTCGTGGGGCTGAGCGCCGCCGGGGGCGCGGCCCTGGCAGCGGTCCAGCTGCTCCCCACCCTGGAGCTGGCCGGGCTGTCGGTGCGGGCTGGGGGGCTGCCCTATCGGCAGGCGGCCTCCTTCTCCTTCAGCCCCCGCTCCTGGCTGCTGGGGCTGCTGCCCCACTATGGCAGCGAGACCCCGTTCAGCGAGTACATCGCCTACTTCGGGGTGACTGGGCTCGCCTTGGCGGCCATCGGTGCTTGGCGGGCCGCCAGGGGCCGACGCTGGGGAGCCGGCCTGGTGGCCCTGGGGATGCTGCTGGCCCTGGGGGGCTACAACCCCCTGTACTACGTGCTCTACCGCCTGGTGCCGGGGATGGACCTGTTCCGGGCCCCGGCGCGGTGGCTGGTGATGGCAGTGCTGGGCGCCAGCTTGCTGGTGGCCGAGGGCCTGGAGGTTCTGGGTGCGGGCGGAGGACGGTTGGCGCTCCGTCGCGTGCCGGTTCGAGTCCTCCTCCTGGCGGTGGCGGTCCTGGCTGGCCTGTGGCTGATCGCCGATCCGCGGCCGCAAGGGCTGACCATCATCGGATGGCTGGCCACAGGCCTGGCCTTCACCGGCGCCGTGAGCCTCCTGCCGGCGCGGGCGGCGCCAGCTGCGGCAGTGGGGCTGCTGGTGGCCGAGCTCTTCGTGGCGTCGCAGCGACTGCCCTACAACCTCACCACCGCTCCCTACGTCTACGAGGCCCAGCGCCGTTCGACGCAGGTGCTCACCCAGGTCGCGGGGCTGAACCGCTATCTTAGCGTGTGTGATCCCGAGTTCGATGCCGGCGACATGGGCGACCTGATCAGCACCCTGGGCAGGGAGCTGAGCGCCGACGGGCAGTATGGGCTGCTAGTGGGGGCCAAGTCCACCGAGGTGCTGTCTCGGGACCTGGCTCTGAAGTGGGGGCTCTACGCGCTCGATGGCTATGACGGCGGGGTGCTTCCCACGGCTGACCACACCGCCTTCCAGTCGCTGTTCCTCCCCGCGGAGCGCGTGGCTGCCGACGGGCGCATGAGTGAGGCACTGGAGGAAGTGCCCGCGGACCGACTGCTGGCGTTGGCCAGCGTGGGATACGTCCTCCAAGACCGTCTCGAGGACGTATGGCTGGAGGGCATCTACTACGACCTGAGCGTCGAGGTGTCGTCGGGCGCGGAGGTGAGCGTCCCCGACTTTCCGGCCACGGATCTGGGGCTCGTGCTGGCCGCGCCGCAGGACGCCCCGGGGTCGGAGGGGATCCGCATCACGCTCGACGACAGGCTCGTGGCCGAAGCGCGTATGGGCAGCGAGGGGCCGGTGGTGGTGGGCGGGGGAACGAACATCGCGGCCGAGCCCGTGCCCGGGCGGCCGGGCCTCTGGTACGCGAAGGTGCCGCTGTCGCCAGCCCCGGGCCACTACACCGATCTGGGCGTGCAACCGGCGCCGGGCGACGGGGGGATAGCGCTGGCGGGCGCCTCGCTGATCAATTCCGCCGCCGGCACAGGCGCACCCATCGCCCTCTCGCAGGCGGCCGGCCTGGTGCCGGTTCACCTGGGTGACCTGCGGGTCTCGCGCGTCGAGCGAACGCTTCCTCGGGCTTACTTCACCTCCTGCGTCACGGCTGCTTCGGACCAGGCCAGCGCCCTGGACCTGCTTCGGGATCCGGGCTTCGACCCCCGGAGGGAGACCGTGCTGGTCGGCGAGGCTGGCTCGAGGTGCGAGGAGGAAGGCTGGCTCGAGGCCCAGGTGGTCGCCTATGAACCGGAGCGCGTGGTGATCGAGGTAGATGCGCCTCGGCCCGGCTACCTGGTGTTGACCGACTCCTACTACCCCGGTTGGCAGGCTATGGTAGACGGGGCCGCCACGACCATATTACGAGCCAACGGGTTCTTCCGCGCTGTGGCGCTGGATGAGGGGCCACAGCGGGTGGAGTTCGTGTTTCGCCCGAGCAGCCTGGGGTGGGGGGCGCTCATTAGCGGCCTGACGGCAGTGGTGCTGGCGGTCGCCGGGGTCTGGTGGCTAAGAGCGAAGTGATGGATGGACGCAAACAGGAATAGCAAGACACTGGAAATGCGGTCGCCGGAAGAGCGCATGGCGTGTATAATCGGCCAAGTCTAGGAGTTAGGGACTGAAGGAGGCGGCCTGTGAGGACGTTCAACCAAGTTGTGACGGTGCTGGTTCTCGTCATACTGCTGGTGCTCTTGCCCATCATTGCCACCATCCCCGATGCGGTGGTGCAGGCGGTACGCAACTCCACCTTCGCCGTTGAGCCCTGGGTGGCCACCACCACGGGCCGGGTGGTGATCGGGATTGTGGCAGCCATCCTGTGGCTCCTTACGATCTGGCTGCTGTGGCGTGAGCTCCGCCGAGCGCCCGAAGGTGAAGTGCGCGTGGCCGACATCGAAGGCGGAACGGCCCAGGTGGACTCCTCTTCCGTGGCTAGGCTGGTCGAGCAGCGGGTGGCCTCGGTACCAAGCGTGCGCAAGGTCAACGCCCGGGTGCGCCCCATGCGCGAAGGGGTGGCCGTAGACCTGATTCTGGCCACCGCCGATGGGGTGATGGTCCCTGAGGTGACGCGGTCAGCCATTGCACGGGCACGCCAGACCCTGGAGCAGGAGATCGGCGCCAGGGTGGCAGACATTGACGTGCGCGTGCGTGAAGTGGGTCTGGGTGGCCCCTCTCCCGTGGCGGCCCCCGCACCTCCCCCTCCGCCGCCTGTGGCTCCCCCGCCCACGGTAACCCGGCCCGAGGAAGAAGCTCCCGAGCCTCTAGTGGAGCCTGAGCCCTTCGTGGCAACAGAGACCGAACCCTACGCCGAGATGCAGACGACCGTCGCCCCTCTGGAAGAGGAGGTCATGGTCGAGGCTCCCGAGGAAGAGTTCCAGCCCACCGAGATGGCTCAGGAGATCACCGAGCCGTGGGAGGCAGTGACCCCGACCACCGAGGTGGAGGAGACCGAGGAGACGGACGTCATCTATGTCACTCCTGCGGAGACGGTCTACTCCGAGCCCTGCGGAGAGGAGTCGGTAGAGGAAGAGCCCGAGGAAGGACAGCGCGCCGAGCAGGACTTCTGGCGCCAGATGCGGCAGGAGGATGAGGAGAGCTAGGGGCTAGCTTCGAGTGAGGGTAACGCGAGCGGCCTCGTCTTCCAGGTAGAGCGAGCGCAAGCGGACGCCCAGATCGCCCCGGGCGAGGGTCTCATTGAGGACCCGGGACATCAGGTCCCGAACGGTGGCAGGCACCTCGATGGGACCCAGCTTGGCG
>JBMNTK010000267.1:0-4608 GCA_050945695.1 Anaerolineae bacterium
GGAGGCGCAGGCACGCCTCTCCCGCCTGGCCACCGTACACGGTGCCGTTCAGCTCTACCTGTCCCGCGAGTTGGACGCCGTCCTGCGCGAGGCAGTGCAAGAAGCCCGCAACATGCACGATGAGTATGTTAGCACCGAGCACCTTTTCCTGGCGATGGTCGGGTCCGCTGCCCCGCAGACTGCCCAGTGGCTACGGGGGCTGGGAGTGGAGCGTGATCGGATCTTGCAGGCCCTGGCCCAGGTGCGGGGAAGCCAGCGGGTGACGGACCCCAACCCGGAGGGCAAGTACCAGGCCCTGGAGCGGTACGGCCGAGACCTGACCCAGATGGCGGCGCTGGGCAAGCTGGATCCGGTTATCGGGCGGGACGAGGCCATCCGCCGCATCACCCGCATCCTCCTGCGGCGGACCAAGAATAACCCCGTCCTGGTGGGAGAACCGGGCGTGGGGAAGACGGCCATCGTGGAAGGGCTGGCCATCCGCATTGCCAACGGTGACGTGCCCGAGGGGCTGCGGAACAAGAAGGTGGTGGCACTGGACCTGGGGGCCCTCATCGCCGGGGCGAAATACCGGGGCGAGTTCGAAGAGCGGCTCAAGGCGGTCCTCAAGGAGGTGACCGACTCGGGCGGCCAGGTCATCTTGTTCATTGACGAGCTCCACACCGTGGTGGGCGCGGGGGCGGCCGAGGGCGCGATGGACGCCAGCAACATGCTCAAGCCCATGCTGGCCCGCGGTGAGCTCCATGCCATCGGGGCGACTACCCTGGACGAGTATCGAGAGCACATCGAGAAGGATGCCGCCCTCGAGCGCCGGTTCCAGCCGGTATACGTGGGTGAGCCCAGCGTGGAGGACACCATCAGCAGCCTCCGCGGGCTCACGGAGCGCTACGAGGTCCACCACGGGGTGCGCATCAGCGACTCGGCGCTGGTGGCCGCTGCCACCCTCTCCCATCGTTACATAAGTGACCGGTTCCTACCGGATAAGGCCATAGACCTGGTGGATGAGGCCGCCGCCCGGCTGCGCATGGAGATTGACAGCCTGCCTGCCGAACTAGACGAGATCCAGCGGCGCATCATGCAGCTGCAGATCGAGCAGCAGGCCCTGCGCAAGGAGTCCGATCCGGCCAGTCAGGAGCGGCTGGCGCGGCTGGAGGAAGAGCTGGAGCGTCTCGAGGCCTCCCGTAACGAGCTGACCGAACGCTGGCAGCAGGAGAAGAGCGCCATCCAGGCTATCCGTGAGGTCAAGGACCGCATGGATCAGCTCCGAACGGAGATGGAGAGAGCCGAGCGTGCCGGTGACCTGGAGACGGCGGCCCGGCTGCGCTATGGGGACATGACCCAGCTGGAGCGGCAGCTCAGGGCCGAAGAGGAGCGCCTCCGCGGGATTCAGGCCCAAGGCGGGCTGCTCAAGGAGGAGGTGACGGACGACGATATAGCCATGATCGTGAGCGAGTGGACCGGCATCCCCGTGTCCCGCATGCTGGAGGGCGAGGTCCAGAAGCTGCTGCGGATGGAATCTCGGCTGCACCAGCGGGTGGTGGACCAGGAGCATGCCGTGCGGGCGGTGGCCAATGCCGTTCGCCGCTCGCGGGCGGGGCTGCAAGACCCTAACCGGCCCATTGGCTCGTTCATCTTCTTGGGCCCCACTGGGGTGGGCAAGACGGAGCTGGCCCGGGCTCTGGCCGAGTTTCTCTTTGATGACGAGCAGGCCCTGCGCCGGATTGACATGAGCGAGTACCAGGAACGCCACACGGTGGCCCGCCTCATCGGTGCCCCTCCCGGGTACGTGGGCTACGAGGAGGGAGGACAGCTCACTGAGGCTGTCCGGCGTCGGCCCTACTCGGTGGTGCTCTTCGACGAGATCGAGAAGGCCCATCCGGAGGTGTTCAACGTCCTCCTGCAGGTCCTGGACGATGGCCGGCTGACCGATGGTCATGGGCGCACGGTGGATTTCCGCAACACCGTCATCATCATGACCTCCAACATCGGCAGCCAGTGGATCTACGAGTTGGGGGGACGAGACGATGAGGAGATGCGGCGCCGGGTGATGGAGGCCCTGCAGGCTCACTTCCGGCCCGAGTTCCTCAACCGGGTGGACGAGACCATCATCTTCCACTCCTTGAGTCGGGAGCACCTGGTGGAGATCGTCCGCCTGCAGGTGAAGCGCCTGCAGGACATGATGGCCCAGCGGAACATCCATCTGGAGCTCAGCGATGCGGCCTACGAGTACCTGGCTGAGGCGGGGTATGACCCTGCCTATGGCGCCCGTCCGCTCAAGCGCGCCATCCAGCGAGAGCTGGCGGACAAGCTGGCCATGCGCCTTCTTGAGGGGGACCTGAGGGAAGGCGATACGGTGGACGTGGGAGTCGGCTCGGACGGGCTGACCTTCGCCCGCCGAGAGCTGGCCGCGGTGGGGAGCTCGGGGGGCTGAGCCACCCCACTATTGGGTAGCGTGATTGCTGGCGCTGCCGTTTTCAACAAATGGCAGCGCCCGTGGTATAATCTCATTAATACATTCTCAACAAGAGGTTTATATCAGCCTTGGCTGACATGATGCGCTTCGACAAGTTCTCGGAGGCGGCCCAAGAGGCTGCCATGCGAGCCCTGGAAGTGATGCAGCGGTTCGGGCACAGCCAGATGGACACCGAGCACGTCCTCCTGGCCCTGCTCGAACAGCCCGAGGGCGCCGTGGTTGAGCTGCTCCAGGACATGAATGTGGACGTGAACGCCCTTCGCCAGCGGGTGGAGCAGGCGTTGTCCAGCACTCCTTCGGCGGGTCGTCCCTACAACCTGACCCCGGGAATGGGGCAGGTCTTCGTGACGCCGCGCCTGAAGTTCCTGATGGACAATGCCACCACTGAGGCCAAGCGCCTGGGCGACGAACTAGTCTCTGTGGAGCACCTGCTACTGGCTGCCTGCCGCGAGAGGAATACCGTGGCCGCGCGGGTTCTCAGTGAATCCGGCGTGACTGCCGCTCGCGTGGAGGCCGCCTTGGCCAACCGTGGTGGCGAGGCCAAGGCCGAGGAGCAGCCCGAGGAGACTCGCTACAAGAACCTGGCCAAGTACGCCCGCGACCTGACGGCGATGGCCAAGGGCGGCAAGCTCGACCCGGTCATCGGGCGGGACGCCGAGGTGCTGCGGGTCATGCAGGTGCTCTCGCGCCGCACCAAGAACAACCCTGTCCTCATCGGTGATGCGGGCGTGGGCAAGACGGCGATCGTGGAGGGCCTGGCCCAGCGCATCGCCAACGATGACGTGCCTGAGAACCTGTCAGGCAAGCGCATCTTCTCCTTGGACATGGGCGCTATGGTGGCCGGAACGCGGTTCCGCGGTGAGTTCGAGGAGCGGATGAAGGCTACCGTCCAGGAAGTGGAAGATGCGCACGGAGAGGTCATCCTCTTCGTGGACGAGCTGCACACCCTGGTCGGCGCGGGTGCGGCCGAGGGGGCGGTGGACGCCAGCAACATGCTCAAGCCCGCGCTGGCTCGCGGGGAGCTGCGCTGCATCGGCGCTACCACTCTCAACGAGTACCGCCAGTACATCGAGAAGGACGCAGCCCTGGAGCGGCGGTTCGCACCGGTCTTCGTGGAGGAGCCCACGGTCGAAGAGACCATCAGCATGCTCCACGGCCTGCGGGACCGGTATCAGGAGCACCATCGGGTGATCTACACCGATGCGGCTCTGGAGGCGGCGGCTAGGCTGTCTCACCGCTACGTCCAGGACCGGCGGCTGCCGGACAAGGCCATTGACCTGGTGGATGAGGCGGGAGCACGGGTGCGCATCGCCATGTTCAGCATCCCGTCGGACCTGAAGGCCTTGCGCCATCGGCTGCAGGAGCTGGGCTCCGTAGAGGAAGAAGCCTGGGCCAACCGCGACTACGAGCGGGCGGCGGAGTGCAAGGCGGAGCGCCTGAAGCTCCAGGCTCAGTTCGACGAGCAGTACGGCGCCTGGCTGGCAGAGCAGAACCTGGACGAGACCGTCACTGACGAGGATATCGCCGCTGTGGTGGCCAGCTGGACCGGCATCCCGGTCACGACCATGCTGCAGACGGAGGCCGACCGGCTGGTGAAGATGGAAGAGCACCTGCACCGCCGGATCGTAGGCCAGGAAGAGGCGGTGGTGGCAGTGGCTGACGCCATCCGGCGGGCACGGTCGGGCCTCAAGGATCCGCGGCGCCCGATCGGGTCGTTCATCTTCCTGGGCCCCTCCGGTGTGGGCAAGACCGAGCTGGCTCGGGCATTGGCCGAGTTCATGTTCGATGACGAGGACGCCCTGTTGCGGGTGGACATGACCGAGTACCAGGAGCGTCACACGGTGGCCCGCCTGATCGGTGCCCCTCCTGGGTACGTTGGTTACGACGAGGGCGGGCAGCTCACCGAGGCCGTCCGGCGTCGGCCCTATCGGGTGATCCTCTTCGATGAGATCGAGAAGGCGCACCCGGAGGTCTGGAACGCGCTGCTCCAGATCCTGGACGATGGCCGGCTGACCGACGGGCACGGGCGGACGGTGGACTTCCGCAATACCGTCATCGTGATGACGTCCAACGTGGGCACGCACTACATGGAGAAGAAGGGCGGCGCCCTTGGCTTCCAGGTGCGGACTCAGGAGAAG
>JBMNTK010000268.1:0-4574 GCA_050945695.1 Anaerolineae bacterium
CCCAGGCTCTCTTGGACGCGCCCCTTGAGGTAGAGCCGGTTGGCCGTCCCATAGCCGCGGTAGGCGACGATCTCGATGGGGTTGCGACCCCCTATCCGCTCGCGGGCCCGGTACTTGAGCAGGTCTATCCGCGTCTCGAGGTCTACCAGGCCCCTCAGCGCCCGCTTCCGCCAGCGATCCATCACCAACTCTCCGAAAGGCTGCATCCAGCGCTGGTAGCGCTGATGATACGCTGATCCACGCTGATCCAGAAAGAAAGGGTAGCCCTTTCAGAATAGGCGCCACTCAGCGTATCATCGGAACCATCAGCGTTCCATCATGGAGGTCACCATGAAGCCTGAGTTCACCTTGATCGCCAGGGACCTACCCGGGGCCGAGGGGCCCGTATTTGACCGCGATGGACGGTTCTTCATGGTGGTGCCGGACCGAGGGCTGGTGGTGAGGGTGACCGACGAGGGCCAGGTAATCACCTTCGCCGACACCGGTGGCATCCCGGCCGGGCTCCAGTGTGACCGGGAGAACTACCTCTGGCTGGCGGACATGAAGCTGGGGATCCTGCGCCTGAGCCCCCAGGGTGACATCGAGCCGGTGGTGACGCAGTTCGAGGGCGGCCCCATACGCGGCTGCAACGACCTCTACTTCGACTCCCAAGCCAACCTGTACTTCACCGCCCCCGCTGGTTCCAGTGCCGACAAACCGGTGGGCGAGGTCTTCTGCCGCCGGGCCAACGGCGAGGTGGTGCGGCTAGACCAGGGCTATCAGTTCTGCAACGGCATTGCCGTCACCGCCGATGACCGGCAGCTGATCGTGGCCGAGACGCGCACCAAGTCCTTGTGGGCCTTCGACATCGAAGCGCCGGGGGTGGTGGCAAACAAGCGACTGTGGGCCCGGCTCCCCGGTGAGCACAACGGCGGGCCGGATGGCATCGACTTCGATGAGGCAGGCAACCTGCTGGCCACCAACATCGGCGGCAGCGCCATCGAGGTCTACGCGCCGGATGGGACGTGGCTGGAGAGCATCGAGACTCCCTTTGCTCGCCCCTCCAACGTGCATTTTGGCGGGGAGGACGGCCGCTGGGTCTACGTCACCGAGCACACCAACCATGCCCTGTGGCGGTTCCATTGGCGCCGCCGGGGTCAGCGCCAGTACTGCGAGGGCTGAGCGCCTGGGCGATTGAGGCCCGCAATCAGTGCGGAGCCAAGGGGCCTTCGGCCGGGCGAGTGTCCTGCTTCCAGAGGGCGGACGGGGTCGTCCGCCCCTACAGGCGTGTTGCGTGGTGGGGGTGCGCCCTCCTAGAGGGTGAGTGTAATTCCGAGCGCTCCTCCTTGTCATTCCGAGCGCCCCTCTGTGTCATTCCGAGCGAAGCGAGGAATCTATGGTCCTCGGGAGGGGTAGACCCCTCGCTTCGCTCGGGATGACATGGGTGGGGGCAGCGTCCGCGCTGGACGGTCACGGCGGAGCCGTGACCACGTTCACAGCTCTGCTGTGAAACCTGGACGCCCGGCCGAAGGCCCGGCAGCCCGGACTTGAGTCGAGGGCATGGCACCGGCCTCGGTCCGAAACCCTGCGCACCTGGGAACGGGCGTCACGCTTCACGTGTCACTCGTCACGTGTCACCGAAGCCAGTCCGGTTGACATGCAGGGCGGGCGACGCTAGAAGGGAGCAGGTGGTGCCCGCCCTGCCGCCCGTAGGCGGGAGGAGCGAATAGCTGAGTTAGTCTGCTAACAGTGTTAGTGAGGAGTTGGCTATGCGTAAGACGCTATTGCCGGCAGTGGTACTACTGTTGGCGTTGTCCGCTCTGGTGCTCTGGGCCGCGGGGCCGGCGACCGTGCCGGGTTCCGTAGGGGCCCAACAGCTTACCCCGCCGGTGTTGCCGCCGTCCTCGGAGGCAGAAGCCCTGGCCCGGGAAGGCTTCCAGCAGGCCACCCGTCTCGGGTGTACCAGTTGCCATTCCACGACCGGGCAGCGGATCCTCGGCCCCAGTTTCCTGGGTTTCTACGGCAATGTGGTGGTCCTTGACGACGGCAGCATCGCCTGGATAGATGAGGCCTACCTGCGCCAGACCATCACGGATCCAGGGACACATGCTGTTGCCGGGTTCCCCGGTGACATCATGCCGGACTACTCGGCCGTCATTGATGAGCAGGAGCTTACCGCCCTGATAGCCTTCCTGCGAAGCATCGGGGTGGCCCGGTACGGCGTGGTGATGGTCACTCCCGCCATCCCCCCGGCGACCGTAATACCACCGGTTGAGGAAGGCTCACCCACCCCAGTAGTGTCCCCTGAGGCCACCGCACCGGCTGCCACCCTTTCCCCAGCCGCCCGCGCCGGCCGGCTCAACCTCACTCGCTTCGACTGTGTCCGCTGCCATAGCCTGGACGGGTCGGACTCCTTGGGGCCAACGCTGACAGGCGTCTATGGCCGTGAGGTGACGCTCGAGGACGGCACGACTGTAGTAGCCGACGAGGAGTACCTGCGCACCTCCATCCTCGATCACGATGCCCAGATCGTGGCGGAGTACCCGGCCGGTCTGGCGCCCTCGTACGCGGAGGTCCTCAACGAGGCCCAGGTCAATGCCATCATCGCCTTCCTGCGCGAGTTCTCTGAGGGCACTGCCAAGCCGGAAGCCTCACCGGCGCCGGGGACGGCCACGCCCGCGCCCACGGCTGGCTAACTGAGCCCGCCATCTGCCCTTAGTGGGTTCGGGTACCTGGGTCTAGGCCTAAGTCGACGAGTCAGGGGCCAGGAATGGGTGCGAGGGGCCCTGGCCCCACAGGACCCCTCGCTCACGGAAGGAGAGGAACGCCTTGCGCCGGGGTGGCACAAGGTGCCCGGGTCGTACTGGTGGGCGAGTGCACGTGCCCACCTGGCGGGTCCCACACCGGCCCGTCCGGCGGTGCCGCCAGCCGTGACCGGTGCACTTCATCTATCGGCAGATCGGCATTGTCCTTTAGGCGAACCTGCGTAAGCCTTGCGTAAGCTGCTGCTTCCGGGGTTTGTGACAGGCTCTTGACCGGGGTAATCGGCGGCCGGGTGTCGCCTGCACGTCGGGCCTCAGTACTCGATCCCTTGCTGGGCCTCCAGGCCCGACTCGTAGGGATGCTTGACCTCTCGCATCTCCGTCACCAGGTCGGCGAACTCGATCAGGCGCTCGGGTGCCCCGCGGCCGGTGATGATCAGGCTGGTCGGCTGAGGGCGGTGGGAGGCCAGCCAGCTGATCACGTCTTCCAGGTCAAGCCAGCCACAGGTGAAGGCGTAGGTCATCTCATCCAGGATCACCAGGTCGTAGTCGCCGGAGGAGATCCGCTCCTGAGCGAGCGCCCAGGCCTCCCGGGCTCGGCGAGCGGCCGCATCCTTGTCAGGCAGCTGCCAAGTGAACCCGGCACCCATGGTGTGCCACTCGATGCCCAGCCGCTTGGCGGCACGGACTTCCCCCCAGTCGCCGCCTTCGCACTTCATGAACTGAATGACGCAGGTGCGCCATCCCCAGCCCCAGGCCCGAAACAACGATCCCAGCGCTGCCGTGGTCTTGCCCTTCCCATTGCCGGTGAAGACCATCACCAGCCCGGTCCGCTCGGTCGCCTGCTCCCTGGTTTCGTCCTTCGCGTGTGGCACGATGCCTCCTCCGTAGGTGGCCTGCGCGGCGGAGCACGGGGGAAAAGCAAATCCCCCTGTAGCCATGACAAGGGGATCGGGACAGGGGGCACCAAAGCCCCCTGGATGCGAGCATTGATTCACTCCCACTCCCCTCTCGCGGGTTCGTGCGGAGCCCAGTAGAGGCGGGCGACCTGGCTTGGCCGAGAGACTCGACCTTACAGTTGCGCGACAGCGCCGGACTTGCACCGGCTTCGCCATTGTGCCCTGGCATCCGGGCCTAGGGGCACCTCTACGGCAGGCCTATGCGGTTGAGGGGATTGTATGGCCGAAGGGCGGGGCCGGTCAAGCGAATCGCAGGCTACACGGGCATGAGACAGAGATCTAGCCTTTCATCCCGGTCACGGTGATTCCTTCGATGAAGGTCCGCTGGGTGAAAAAGAAGAGCACCAGGATGGGAACGATCACGACGGTACTGGCGGCCATCAGGTAGGGCCAGACCAGTCTCTGCCCAGCAGCATGATAGGTCCCGCGCATCTGCTGCAGCCCTAGTGCCACGGGGAACTCGTGCTGGTTGTTGAGGTAGATGAGTGGACCTAGGTAGTCGTTCCATGCACCCATGAACTGGAACAGCCCCACTACCGCCAGCGCTGGCCTGGCTAGGGGCAAGATGAGACTCCACAGGATCCTGCCCTCGCTGCAGCCGTCTATGCGGGCGGCGTCCGAGAGCTCACTCGGTATGGTGAGGAAGAACTGCCTCAGTAGGAAGATGCTATACGCGCTTCCGAAGAAGGCCGGTACTACCAGCGGGAGGTAGGTATTGATCCAGCCTAGTTTGCGGAAGGTGATAAACAGCGGGATCATCTGCACCTGGAATGGAATCATCATGGTGGAGATGCAGATAAAGAACAGCAGATCGCGGCCCTTCCAACGAAGGCGAGCGAAGCCGTAGGCTGGGACGGCGGAGGATATCACCACC
>JBMNTK010000269.1:0-4550 GCA_050945695.1 Anaerolineae bacterium
CCTTCCAGTTCGGCCACCCGTGCCTACGAATGCCTGTCCCTTAGGTATGTGTCAGGGCTCACGGTCGAAGAGGTCGCACGAGAGCTCTACGTCAGCCCACGCCAAGTGTATCGCGATCTGCGGTGGGGGGAGCAGCGCTTGACCGAGTGGCTGCGGGCACGCCCGGCCACTCCTGCGGAGCACCCAGACAGGGCCGCTCGGGGCTGCCAGTCTGCCCTGGCCGACGAGATCGGGTCGCTGGAGTTTCAGGCACGGCCTGTGGACCTGGCCCACATTGTGGCCACGGCAGTGGCTGCGCTCGCGGCCCTGTCGGAGCGGGTGCAGGTCCCTCTCCGCTACCAGGGTCCCAGCAGTGGGGTGGTGGTGAGGGCTGCCCCAGGGCTGCTGGAGGAGATGGTCACCCAGCTGGCCAGCGGTGCCGTCCAGAGCGCTGAGGCCCAGGACATCGAGGTTAGCCTGACCACTACGGACAACGAGGCTATCCTCAGACTGACCGTCCCCCGACCGGATGCCATGACCCGCCGAGACCTGATAGAAGCTGCCCTGCAGATCGCCGACCATCAAGGGCTGCGCTACCGGTTCGCTGAGGACCAGCGCGGACCACACCTGGCTATAGTGGTGCCGTTGTGCCCTCGCCTCAAGGCTCTGGTGGTTGAGGACAACCCCGGTGCCTACGACCTGTACGAGCGGTACCTGGCCCAGACGGAATGGGACCCGGAGCTGCTTGTACATCCGCGGCTCGCCGTTGACATGGCAGCATTGAAGGCGGCGAGGGCGGTCATTCTCGACGTCATGATGCCAGAGACTAGCGGTTGGACCATCTTGCGAGCTCTCAAGCTCGATCCGCGAACTAGAGATATTCCGGTGATCGTCTGCTCGGTAATCAATGATCCGGAACTGGCGTACGCTCTGGGAGCTTCCGGCTATTTGACTAAGCCGGTCTCTCGCCTGCAACTGCTCCAGGCTCTGAGAGAGGCTCTACCAGAGGATACTGAGGCCGCACCTCCTGCAGGCAACAGCGAATGAGAGAGAGCAGGGGGTCTTCGCCAAGCCCGGGCCGGAAAGTCAAGAAGAACGACTGTGGTAGGCCGGTCATGGTTTCTGCTCCCGGTTGTAGCGCGGTCACTGCCACCAGCACCGGAGGGGGCACATCGGGGTTCGACTTCATGAGGCTCGCTACAGCACGTCCACCGAGCCTGGGCATAGCGATGTCCATCAGCACCACGTCTGGGCGGTCCTCTCGCAGCCTGGCCAAAGCCTGTTCGCCATCGTAGGCCCAGGAAAGCTGGTAGCGCTCCCCCTGAGCCTCCAACAGACGTCGCACCAACCTCACGAACGCTACATCATCATCCACTATGAGTACGCGGCGGGCAGCGGGGAACTGCTTCATCACAGCGAGAAGCCTCTTAGCGGTTATTGGTTTGACTAGCCAGCGGTCGAAGAGTTCGCTCTCGTGAAGCCATCCACCTCCGGACAGACTGCACCGTATTACGGGCACCGGCTCAAGATCCAGACAGGAAGAACCAGCGGCGCCGGAGTCGTCTGCATCTGGCGGCACATCCACGATGACTCCATCGGGGTGTTCCTCCCGCACTAGTCTACACGCGGCCGTCAGATCAGGAGCCCCGAGTACCCGATAGCCCTCAAGGCCGCGGGAGAGTAGTCCTTGGGCTTGCTCGTCTCCTACCACAACTACGCATGGCGCTGGCCCGCCATCGGAAGCGCCGTGAGGAGAAACGGGTTTCAGCTGCGCTACCTGCTTGCTAACGAGAGGCAGGGAGAAGCTAAACTTGCTTCCCTTGCCCACCTCGCTCTCAGCCCAGATGCGTCCGCCGTGGAGGACAACGAAGTGCCTGGCGATGACCAGGCCCAGGCCCTTACTCGACAGCCTTCTGATCTGGCCTGGGGTACCTTCCAGTTGCTCGTATTCACCGAACACCGTCTCCAGCTTGTCGGCCGGAATGCCAGGGCCGGTGTCCGAGACAGACACGATCACCTCGTCTCGGGTTAGCCTAGCGCTCACTCGAATCTCTCCGGAATCTGTGAAGCGACAAGCGTTGGCCAGCAGGTTAAGCACGACCTGCTGGATGCGGAGCGGGTCCACGTGCAGCCTGGGCAGGTCGTGAGGCAAGTCCACATGCAGAGCAACAGCCGGGTTCTCAAGCAGCAGCCTGCCAGCTATGCGCACAGCCTCCTCAATAAGGGAACAGAGGTCCGTAAGCTCTCGGCGGACAGGCATCTTGAGGGCCTGGATGCGAGACAGGTCGAGGATATCGTCCACCAGCCGGGACAGGTACCGGGCGCTGTCGGCCATATCGCGGATATCCCGCCGCAATCCGGGTGTCCAGTTCACCCCCTCGTACACCTCTGGGTAGAATTGCATTACTTCCAGGAAGCCCAGGATCACGTTGAGCGGGGTTCGGAGTTCGTGACTTACTGTAGTAGCGAACTGCTCCTTGAGCCGTCTGGCCTCGTCTGCCTCCCTATGGGCGCTGCTCAGCTCGCTGAGGCTACGCTTGAGGAGGCTGTTAGCCTGATTGAGATCCTTGTTGAGCTGGTTCACCTGCTGCTGGCGCACGCGCACCTCCTGCGCCAGCAAGCTAGCGTAGTCGGCCTCTGTCCAGGCTTGACGCAAAGCACCGCGCAACTGGTGGGCACGCACAAGTAGCACAGGCAGGACAAGCAGCCAGAGCACAATCTGCTCCTGTCGAGCCTCGCCCGACATCGACGGCTGTGATCCGGCTAGAACAACAGTTGTCACACTCAGGAAGAGGGCAGGCACCGGGTGGAAGGTAACACAGGCATACACGGCCACGACTGGGTAGAGGTTGGCCGCAGACTCGTAACCTAGCAAGTAGCGGGCTCCAGTGACTACCCCGAAGAAGCAGAGCACTTCGGCGGGAACGCGCCAGCTCTCGGGCAGCCACAACCGCGCCGCCAAGGCGAGAAAGAACCCGAGAGAGGCAAGCCCGACCAGCAGGAAGTCTCCGCTCGGCTGGGAAGCGACTAAGAGATAGGCATGCCAGGTGGCGACACCGAAGACCACCACGAGGCTGGTCGCTAGGCTGGCCTGTAGCTCGTCCCAGTTACTTTCAGGTGCAACATCTAGCCTGCTTGACACATGCCCTCCCCTCCCAGGGAATAGACCCCGCTCACACCCAGCCACTACTCCCCATTATACCGCGGCCCGGCTTTCGGCCTTGCTGGAGTGCAACCTGGTGAGGTTCCCTGTGATCTGGCGTCTACATCGAGCCTGTGAAAGACACATGGGACTATGCCGGGGCCAAGGCCTGCCACCAGTACTGTCTGGGGTACACGGCTACGATATCCAGCAGCGGCCGAATGCTATGCCGTTCATCCCCATGGCATACAGGGGCTTATCTCGCCCAAGATAGTCCCAATGCAGATCTGGGCGGATGGACTCAGACAAGAGGGAGGGGCTCCTGCGTCAGAGCCGCTCTCTCGAATAGCTTGGTCATATAGCTCCGGCTGCCTTGTCGCACCTGGCCGATTCTCCTCTTACCACTCCCACGCACCAGCCCGACCTGATCCTGCAGCTGGTCAGGTTGGCTTCCACTTCACAGTAGCCTCATCACCAGAGATCGTCCTGCTCGGCACACTGACCTCGGTGGCGTGTCCCGAGCCAGCGGAATGGGATCGCGGCTGCCACGGCCAAGAGAGGTCCTGATGTCCTCCACTCTCTGCACAAACCCCTCGGTGAGGTAGACACTACCGTTGTAGGCGGCCCGCGGTTCGCCCATGAGCAGAGAGACACACCAGGTGTAGCAGGCGTCTGCCGCCTGCGAAGGAGTAGAGCCAGCGGGAGCGGTTCCGGTCTGCTCCGGATAGGCCAGCTAAGCTCCCAGCACCAGAACCACCAGCGCTATCGTTACGATCATCCGCTCTTTCATCTCGGCACCTCCGTATGAGTTCTACGACTAGAAGGATACCGAGATGGAGCCCGGGGTGCACCGAGTGCCGGAGGAGCCTCCTGGGGCCACATTTCTGAGCAGTCTATTGCCCTACCACTCGACCAGACTGCCAGCGCCCCCAACCAGGGAGTTGCTGATTCACACAACTCCTCCGCCGGGCTCGACTCCCGCCGCGCTATCTCCAGCACTATCGGACGCTTAGCTACAGAGGACGGTCACGTCTTGGGATCCGGGGGGCGGGCCTATCCGGCGCCCGCCCTTACAGGTCCCGGCGCCCGAAGGAACGCACGGCCAGGCCCACGGCGACCAGGCAGTAAAGCAGGGCGTAGTAGACCATGGCCGGGCTGGGGATCGAGCTCACCGCGAACGGAGTAGCAGCGAAGCTCTGGAAGGACAGAGGCTGCATGAGGTAGGCGGCGCGCTTCCATAGGGCCTCAGTGGGCAAGATCAGGCTGGTGATGATGCCTACCCGGATGGCGGTCTGGTTGCCCACGAACCCTCCCACCTGTTCCGTCCACCCACCGAGGAAGGCCAGCCCAAAGAGCATGAACACCAGCACGCCGTTGGCCAGGGTGGACAGGCGCGTTCCGCCCAGTATGGTGAGCGAGGCCAGGATCA
>JBMNTK010000270.1:0-4534 GCA_050945695.1 Anaerolineae bacterium
AGCGAGGCGCCTGCCAGACCGGTGAGGCCGGCGGTGAACGCCCTAAGGACCGTACGTCTCGCGAGTTTCCGGCTCCCCATGGCTTCCTCCTCTTAGGGAAAGGAATGGAGATGGACGGACGACGACTGTAGAGGTACGGCTGCCTTATTAGAGGATTGTGTACGTTGGTTAATAATGGGTGCGGGGAGCGGTGTCAAGGGTCAGATGACCGGTCTGGTCGCACAAGTGCACCGTTGCTGAACTCGCACGCCCAATTGGTTGTCATCGCCCCGGCCCTAGGGCACAATCGAGGTACGCTGCCGGTTCCAAGGGCCAGCGTAGGGAGGAGACGACACTCATGGAGAAGATCCGCCTGGGGCTCATCGGCTGCGGCGGCATGGCCAAGGCCCACGTCGAGCGGTTCGACCGGGTTCGAGATCGGATGGATCTGGTGGCGGCGGTGGACATAGACGAGGCCAAGGCGCGGGCCGTGGCCGAGCACTTCCCCGGTGCCGTCGCCGTCACCGACTACCGGCAGATCCTGGGGGAGGTGGACGCCGTCCTGATCGTGCTGCCTCACCACCTGCATCATCCGGTGGGCCTGGAGTGCCTGGAAGCGGGCAAGCATGTCCTACTGGAGAAGCCCATGGCCAACACCGAGCGCCAGTGCCAGGAGCTCATCGAGGCCGCGGAGCGCAACCAGCGCACCCTCATGATCGCCTACTGCATGCGCTACCATCCCCTGGTCGTGCGCATGAAGCAGCTTCTGGAAGGCAAGGTCTTCGGAGACGTGTTCCAGGTGTCCATCTGGACGGAGCAGCTCACCCAGTACTGGCCCGGACACTGGGCCCTCAATGCCAAGACTCTGGGCGGGGGGCAGCTCTTCAGCCACGGCTGCCACTACATAGACATCCTCCTGTGGTATCTGGGCCGGCCTATCCAGGGCACCCATGTGGGCACCAACTTCGGTACGCCCTGGATGGAGAAGGAGGGCACCAGCAACGTGGCCATCGAGTTCGAGGGCGGGCGCCTGGGCTATCACTTCGGCACCTGGGGCGCACGGGGCACCCGGCTGGGCTACTCCTTCCACGCCCATTGCACGGACGGGCTGCTGGAGGCCGACATCACCCACGGGAAGCTCACCTTCATCCACGGCGGCGTGGAAGAGCTCATCATGGAGGCGGAGCCCAACAAGCACACCGAGAACGAGATGAAGCACTTCCTGGACTGCGTGGAGACCGGTCAACGGCCCCTCACCGATGGTCGCAGCAGCCTGCAGAGTCTGCGGGTCATCTGGCGGCTGTACCGGGCGGAGCAGGACGGAGTGGTAGCGAACCTGCGCGGGCTGGGGCTGGACCAGGTGTAGGGAGCGCGCCGCTCTTCATATTGGATACAAGGGAACCAGGGGGCAGCAGACCATGGCCAGGCGCCCGGGCGATCGGCCCAACGCCGTTTTCTTCTTCACCGACCAACAGCGCTGGGACACCACCGGCGTCCACGGCAACCCACTGGACCTGACGCCCAACTTCGACCGAGTGGCCCGAGAGGGGACGCACCTGTACCACACCTTCACCTGCCAACCGGTGTGCGCCCCGGCCCGGGCCTCGCTGCAGACGGGCCTCTATGCCACCAACACGGGCGTCTTCCGCAACGGTATCGGCCTGCGGGTGGGGGAAGATACCGTGGCTCGTCGCTTCAACGATGCCGGCTACCATACCGGCTACATCGGCAAGTGGCACCTCTCCGGGCACGAGTTGCCGGGCCCGGTGCCCGAGGAGCGACGAGGTGGGTTCCAGTACTGGCTAGGGGCCGACATCCTTGAGTTCACTTCCGAGCCCTATCGGACCGTCATGTACGACAACGACGGCAACCCGGTCTGCTTGCCAGGCTACCGGATAGATGCCCTGACCGACGCCGCCATCCGCTACATAGATGCCCACCAGGACGACCCCTTCTTCCTGACCATCTCCTACCTGGAGCCCCACCACCAGAACCACTTGGACGACTACCCGCCGCCGGACGGCTACCGGGAGCGCTATACCGGCCGCTGGATGCCCCCGGACCTCCAGGCCCTGGGAGGATCGGCGGCTCAACACCTGGGCGGCTACTTCGGCATGGTGAAGCGGCTGGACGAGGCGTTCGGTCGGCTCCTGGATGCCCTCAAGAGCCTGGATCTCAGCGACAACACCATAGTCCTCTACACCTCGGACCACGGCAGCCACTTCAAGACCCGCAACGCCGAGTACAAGCGCACCTGCCAAGACAGTGCCGTGCGCGTGCCGGCACTACTGACGGGCCCAGGCTTCCGGGGTGGGGGCCAGATCCGGGAGCTGGTAAGCCTCGTGGACCTGCCGCCGACGCTCTTGGATGCGGCGGGGTTGGAGGTGCCCGAGCGGATGCAAGGGCGGTCTATTGTGCCCCTGGTGCGACGTCAGCCGGTGCAGTGGCCGGAGGAGGTCTTCATCCAGATCAGCGAGGCCCAGGTGGGCCGGGCGGTGCGGACGCGGCGCTGGAAGTACTCGGTGGTGGCGCCGGACAAGGACGCGAACCGGGATCCGGGGTCGGAACGCTACGTGGAAGAGTGCCTGTACGACCTAGAGTCGGATCCCTACGAGCTGAGGAACCTGATCGAGATGGAGTCGCACCGGAAGGTGGCGGAGGTAATGCGGGGGCGGCTCCTGCGCCGGATGGAAGAGGCAGGAGAGGAACGGCCCGAGATCGTAGAGGCGGCGGTGAGGCCAAGCGGTCAGCGCCGGGTGAGTGACGAGGAGGCGTGGCGGTAGGGGGCATTCACCGCAGAGACCGCAGAGGGGCAGAGCTGGATCGAGCCTAGGTCCTCGCCAGGCGCTCCAACAGCCACTTCAGACCGTCTCCGGGGCTGCCAATCAGGAGCCCTGAGGCTTCCGGTAGCCCCGCTTGCAGGAAATGGCGGTGGTTGTGGGTCACCGGGAAGCCGACACCCTCCCGCATGGCCGCCACCAGTATAGGCAGGTCTGCCCGGTGGCTGATGAGGCCGGCGTGTTGCTCTAGGGCCTCAGTCGGCGGGTCATCCAGGATGCGGAACCGACTGGCCCGAAGAGCGCGACGGAGATAGGGCAGCGCCTCCGGCACCTTCCGAGCCACTGCTCGCTCCGTCTCGACGAGCACCTGTTCCGAGACGACAATGGTGACTCGGCCGGCCTCACCTAGGACCAGGAGCGCCCGAGCTGCTCCCGTCGCCGACGCGACGCCGGCAAACAGCGCGCTGCTATCCATGAAGATGGTGGGTGTCGAAGAAGCTGCCATGCCGGGGGGGCGGGAGCTCAGGCCGATTGCTGGTCGCGGTGGGCGTAGTGCTCCCGGTAGTACTGCTCCCGCTCGTCCGCTAGCTGTTGGAGGATGTCCTCGGTGGACACACCGTACTCTTCCATGATCTCGGCCACGCGGTCTCCCTGTCGGGCGACTTCGGAGACCATGGGACTGAGCACGAAGGTGCCGTCGCCCACGTCCACAACAGTCAGGATGTCACCTTCCTCAAGGCCGTGTCTCTTGCGGAGGTCGGCGGGGAGGGTGATCACGCCCTTGTTGCCGATTCTGACGGTCTTCGCGCGATCAACTCCTGCATCCGAATGTCGGAAGTTCCGACGCCAGTGTACTGCTGAGTGCGGGAGCCCTGCAATCGCTACTCGCGGCCACAAGCTGACGAGCACGCGGGCCTCGGGCCCGGAATGGAGCCGAGCTTGAGCATACCCTCTCCCACTAACCGCTCCCTCCTCTCCCTGTGCCTATCGGCCGGCTTGGCGGGGCTCAGTGTCGCCATCACCGGGCCCATCCTGGTTGACATCGCCGCTACGCACGAGGTGTCGGTGGCGCTGGCGGGACAACTGATGACCCTCGGCTCCCTGGCGGGCATGGTGGGCACCCTGGCCCTATCGCCCCTCCTGGACCGCGTCGGCCGACAGGTCTCACTGTGCCTCACCTTGGGTGCGCTCGTGGTGGCCTCGCTCCTGAGCGCCGCGGCGCCCTCGTTCCCCCTCATGGCCCTGGCCTACGCGGTCATGGGACTGGGCGGCTACACCCTTCTGGCCCTGGTCCTGGCGACGGTGGGGGACCTGTTCGATGAGCGCCGGCTCGGCGGTGCCATGGGCTGGGTGGTAGCGGGCAACGTGGGCGTTATCGTGCTGGGCCTGCCCGTCGTGACGGCCCTGGCCGAGGCGGTGGGATGGCGTTGGGGGTTCGGGTTCTACGCCCTGCTCGCTATCGGAGCCGGCCTGTTCGTGTATAACGCGGTTCCTGCTGACGTGGGCTCGGGCCGGACGCAGCGACTGAGCTACCTGGCCTGCTTCACCCGGGCCTTCCGCCGTCCTCGGGTGGCGCTGCTCCTGGCCACGGTGGCTCTCAATCATGCATCGATCTACGCCTTCGGCACCTTCATGGGCGCCGCGGCCATCGAGACGCTGGACGCCACCACGGGGCAGATGGGACCGGTCTTCTCAGCCCGCTTCCTAGCTTCTGCCGTTTTCGGGGTGCTGGGAGGACGGTACCTCCGCGCCACCGACTGGAGGGTGACCGCCGG
>JBMNTK010000271.1:0-4483 GCA_050945695.1 Anaerolineae bacterium
TCAGCGTCGGCGTAGGCCGACGCCCGGCCGAAGGCCCAGCAGCCCCGACTTGAGTCGAGGGCCTGGCCTGTGCCTCACACCGCGCCCGCCTGCGCGCCTGGGGCCTGGGCGCACCAGTGTGCGCCTAGTAGCGCGCACTCCTCGGGGCGGATGTCATTCCGAGCGCCCCCCTTGTCATCCCGAGCGAAGCGAGGGATCTACCCCTCCCGACAGCCAGAGACTCCTCGCTTTGCCCAGAATGACATGCCTCCCCAAAAGACAAGCGGCTCTGCGTCTTTGCGCCTTTGCGTGAGCCCTCCGCCCGCCACCTTTGGCCCCAAGCCGGCGCGCCATGGTACAATGATTGTTTGGTGAAACGTATGCTAAACAAGTACCTTGAGCTTCTGGAATACCCCAAAGTGCTAGCCCAGCTGGCCGAGCAGACCTCCTTCTCGGGCGGCCGAGAGTTGGCGCTATCGCTGGATGTCACCACCGACCTAGCGGAAGCCACTCGCCGTCAGAAGGAGACCACCGAGGCCCGCCAGCTCCTGGACGTCAAGGCTGACGTATCCCTGGGCGGTGCCCACGACGTCCGCCCCCTGCTGGAGCGGGCCCGACGGGGCTCGCGCCTGATGCCTCAGGAACTCCTGGACGTAGAGAGTACCCTGGCTGCCGGCCAGCCCATATACCGCACCCTCACCCGCATGGCGGGCCAGTTCCCTCTCTTGGCCTCATTGGCCGCCCGGATCGAGGCCTGTCGCCCTGTGGTGGACGAGGTGCGTCGTTGCATCACCCCCAAGGGGGAAGTGGCGGACTCCGCTAGCCCGGAGTTGGCCCGCGCCCGCTCGGAGTTGGCCGCCGTTCGCGACCGTCTCCTGCAGCGCCTCGAGCGCATAGTGACCGCCGAGGACAACACCCCGTACCTTCAGGAACCCATCATCACCCAGCGCAGCGGTCGCTACGTCATTCCTCTGCGCGCCGAGTGCCGAGGACGCATCCGCGGCATCGTTCACGATGAGTCATCCAGCGGGGCCACCCTGTTCATCGAGCCCCTGGCCACAGTGGAGCTCAACAACGAGCTGCGCGAGGCCCAGATCCGCGAGGAACGAGAGGTACTGCGCGTGCTCGACCGCCTCACCGGCCTGGTAGCCCAAGAGGCGCCGCACATCGAGCGCACGGTGGAAGTCCTGGCCGAGTTCGACCTGATCTTCGCCCGGGCCCGCTACGCCGAGCGCCTACGCGCCGTGGAGCCGAACCTGGTGGACTTCGCCCCTCGCCAGGTCCTCGACGAGGAGCGGAGCATCTACCACCCGGGGACTCGGCTCCGGCTCCTTCAGGCTCGCCATCCACTCCTGCCACAGGACGTGGTGGTGCCCATAGATGTGGTCCTGCGACTAGGTCCCCAAGGCTACTTCGTCATCGTCGTCACCGGCCCGAACACCGGCGGCAAGACGGTGGCCCTGAAGACTGTCGGGCTGCTGAGCCTCATGGCCCAGGCGGGGATGCACGTGCCCGCCGCGGAGGGGACTACGCTCACCGTCTTCGACGGCGTCTACGCCGATATCGGAGACGAGCAGAGCATCGAGCAGTCGCTGTCTACCTTCTCCTCGCACATGAGCAACATCATCCACATCCTGGGGCAGGCCACCGAGCGCAGCCTGGTGCTGCTGGACGAGCTGGGGGCTGGGACCGACCCGGTGGAAGGCTCCGCCCTGGCCCGGGCCCTGCTTTCGGAGCTCATCCAGCGTAGCGTCACCACCATGGCCACTACCCACCACCCGGAGCTCAAAGTCTTCGCCCAAGGCGAGCCGGGAGTAGCCAACGCCAGTGTGGAGTTCGACGCCCGCACGCTAGCTCCCACCTACCAGCTCACGATCGGGCTGCCGGGTCGAAGCAACGCCTTCGCCATCGCCGAGCGCCTGGGACTTCAGCGCCAGATCGTCGAGCGTGCCCGGAGCCTGGTGGACCCCCAGGTCCTCCAGACGGAAGACCTGCTGCGCGAGATCAAGCTGCTTCGAGAAGACACCGAGCGGCTCCTGGCTGAGGCCGCAGAGACCCACCGTCAGGCCCAAGAGCGGGACGCCGAGCTTCAGCGCCGGCTGGACGAACTGGAGCAGGAGCGCGAGCGGATCCTGGAAGAGGCCCGCGAGGAGGGCCGCCAAGAGCTACAGGCCCTGCGAGAGGAGATCGCGGCCACCCGGTCCCACCTGGCCAAGGCCCGTGTCGCCGAGCAGGTGAGTCAGGTGCGCCGAGCCCTGGCCGAGGCCGAAAGCCTGGAGGCCCGGGCTGCCGAGGTCGTGGCACCCCGGCCCACCGCTCGTCGAGCCGGTGATGAGCCCGAGGTAGGGGACCTGGTCTGGGTGGGCAGCCTCAAGACCCAGGGCACGGTGACGGCCGTGGAGGCCGGGCACGCTGAGGTGGCTGTCGGAAGCCTCCGCCTGCGGGTGGTACTGGACGACCTCGAAGTGCGGGAGCCGGCCGCCGACGAAACCCCCGTCCACGCTCGGGGCCGATCGCGCGATGTGCACCTGCCGACCGGGGGAGCGGTGAAGTCGGAGCTTCACCTGCGGGGGATGCGAGTCGAGGAGGCCATGCCCGAACTGCAGCGCTACCTCGACGAAGCCTACCTGGCCGCCCTGCGCACGGTGCGGGTGGTCCACGGCAAGGGTACCGGCACCCTGCGGCGCCTGGTGCGCGAGGAGCTGACCCGGCATCCCTTGGTAGCCTCGGTGCGCTCCGGCGGGCCGGGCGAAGGGGGCGAGGGGGTCACCATCGCCGAACTGGTGCCCCGCTAGCCATGGCTACACCGGCCGGCCCCCAGGTCGTCACCGCCTCGCGGCGTACAGACCTGCCCGGGCGCTATCCTGAATGGCTCGCCCGCGTCCTGAACGCGGGCGAGGTGCTTGTTAGCCAGCCCTATTCCGGACGCAAGCGGCAGGTGGACCTCTCGCCGGACCAGGTGCACACCATAGTGCTCCTGTCCAAGGACTTCGGCCCCCTGCTTGCCGATCAGGGCGGCCTCCGCACGGCTCTGGAGCGCTACGAGCAGGTGTGCGCCCAGTTCACCATCACCGGGCTCGGCGGGTCCTGGTTGGAGCCCGGTGTCCCTCGTCCGGAGGAGGCTCTGGTCCAACTGCGGCCGCTGGCAGCCTGGCTTGGCGAGGGAAGGCTGACGGTTCGGTTCGACCCTATCGTCCACTGGATCGAGGACGGGCAGGTGACAAGCAACCTGCCCCAGGCGGATCTCGTGTTATCGGCCTGCGCCGAGGCCGGGGTGAGAGACGTCCGCCTCTCCTTTGCCACCATCTACGCCAAGATGAAGCGCCGCGGGGTACAGTGGCACGACCCTTCACCGGAGGAGAAGCTGGCCCTTGCCGGCGACCTGGTCCAGCGGGCGCGGGCGCTGGGGGTGACGCTGCGGGGGTGCTGCCAGCCGGACCTGGCCGCAGCGGGGGTGGCCCCGGCCGGGTGCGTAGACGGGGTGCAACTGGCACGGCTCCATCCCCGCGGGCTGCCCGCACCGACCGGTCGAGACCGCGGGCAACGCAGCGCTTGCCTGTGCACCCCGAGCGTAGACATCGGCTCCTACGACATGCCCTGCCCCAATAGCTGCCTCTACTGCTACGCCAACCCCAAGAAGCGCGCCGACCAGGCCGACTAGAGGGCAGACAGCAGCCGGCTCAGGGACTCGTGCGCCAGGCGGGCCACCTCGAAGGGATTGCCCTCCCAATGGTCGCGGTTGAAGAGCTCCAGGGAGCAGTAGCCCGCGTACCCCTTGTCCCGGATGATCCCCAGCATCTCGATCAGGGGCAGCACACCCTGGCCCGGCAGCACCCGGTCTCGGTCAGTCCAGATCTCGCGTGGGGCAGCGTCACAGTCGTTGACGTGGACCAGGGCCAGCCGGGTCGCGTCCATGGCCTCCAGGTCGGCCATCTTGCTGATGCCGGCGTAGAAGTGGAAGGTATCGAGCAACACCCCGAGGTTGTCGCGCCCGGCCTGGCGCACCAACCGCTCCGCCGTGGGCAGCGAACCCACCAGGCGGCTTCCCTTGATGAACTCCAGCGCGATCGTGACCTCGAACTCGGCCGACCGGTCGCACACCTCGGCCAGGTTGGCAGCCGCCACGTCATAGGTGGCCGGCTCAACCTGTTCGGGGCTCTCGGAGTACACGACCAGCGTCTCCGCCCCCAGGGCCCGGGTCAGCAGCAGGCGACGATCGAGTTGCCCCAGGACCTCCCGGCGTGCTTCCCCAGAGGAGGCTAGGCAGCTTCCCTGAGCGCAGGCGGCCACGGCCTTCAGGCCCAGGCGCTGCAGAAGAGCCTGAGCCTTCTCCAAGCTCCCGCCCTCCGCTAGATAGGCCTCCACCTTATCCAGCCAAAGCTCGACGCACTCGAATCCGGCTTCGGCATACGCCTGCAGATCGGTCGCGAAGTCGGTCGTCATGGTGGTGGCTTGGTTGATGCATGCCTGCACTGTCCCCTCCTTACGTGCATCAGGCGGACAC
>JBMNTK010000272.1:0-4479 GCA_050945695.1 Anaerolineae bacterium
CAATGCTGTAGGGGCTGCTTCCCGTGCTTAGGGCCCCTAGCAGCCCGATCTAGCCCCGCCTGGCCCGGTCAATATCCCAAGAAAGAGCCAAAGTCCAGCGTTCACAGCTCTGCTGTGAAACCTGGACGCCTGGCCGCCAGGCCCAGCAGCCCCGGCTTGAGTCGAGGGCTTCATCTTCGCGCCTTTGCGTGGGACCCCAAGCGCGGGTGACCCGAGCAGGGCCCTAGGAGCCGGGCGGGAGGAGCAGGGTGCCCTCCCAGAGGGTGTGGATACCCTGGCCGTCCTGGGTGTAGGCGACGAGACCCAGAGCGTCCGGTGAGGCACCCTCGGGCAGGGGGAGGTAGTAGGCTTCGAGCCTACCTTGCCCTGGGGACCAGCCGGCAGCAGGGACAAGGCCCCAAAGGAGCGGGTGATCGTCTTGGGCGGCCGTCTCGCCGCGGCGCAGGATCTCGCCCCCGGCCAGCGCCCGAACGGACAGGACGACATCCGCATCGAGGGGCTCGTCCGCGCGCCACTCGATCAGGGCCAGGAGCCCCGGGCCCCCGCAGGCAGGCGAGGAGTCCCGGTAATCGAGCGCTCGGAGGGTAGCCCGCAGGGGACCAAGGGAGGTGGCCGCAAGGCTCGCCCAGCCGAGCCCGGAGCCTGCGGGCAGGGCGCGGGCGAGCAGCACCTGGCCCACTGCGGCCGGCTCCTCCCAACCAGGGGCAGGAAGGACGAGGTGTGCCGCATGGCGGGAGAGGTACTCGGCCGACCCGATGTCCTGGGGGTCAGTCAGTATCTCAACGCCGCGGCCCTCGTCCAGGATGGTCTGCAGGTACTGGAGGGCGAGGTACTCCTCGTAGGTCACTAGCACCGAAACCTCGCCATCCTTCCCAAGGTGATTCAGGTCCGCCAGCACGGCCTGACCAGGGCACAGCCCATCGTCGTCGGCCTGGCGGCTTAGGTCGGCCCGCGGGAAGTTGGTGACCAACCGCTCGCCCGCGCCCAAGACGAGCAACAGGGCGACAGCGGGCGGCACCAGGGGCGACCACGGTCCTGGCAGCCGGGTGCGTAGGCGCTCCGCCAGGACCACCACGCCCAGGATCACCAGGGGGTAGGCGGGCATGATCACCTGGTACCAGTTGCCGAAGCGGTCTACATAAGTGAACAGCAGGTAGAGGACGAGCGTCGCCAGCAGCATCACCGCCCGGCGGCGAGCCAGCAGGGCGAGCCCTGCCAGACCGGCCAGCAGGACCGGCCAGGTCAGTTCCCCGGGTACCAGCTCGAGGTAGCGTAGGTCCAGGGGGAGGAGGCTCAGCGTCATCTCCTCGCGGCCCTGGGAGGTGCTGATGAAGTCCAGGAACCAGGCCAACGTGCTGGGCCACTCACCTTGCCCCCGCCACTCCGGGTGCTGGGCCCCGCGGATGTAGACGAAAGCGTAGGACACCAGGGGGAGGGCAAAGAGCGCGGCCAGCCGGACCAGGAGACCTCGCCGGCGTAGGAGGTCGGGCCGCCGGGAAAGGACGAACCACGCCAGAGGAGGCAGGATGAGCAGCGTGGTGACCAGGTTGGCGGCGCAGGTCCCGGCAAGGAAGGCCATCCACCCCAGGAGATGGTCGCGGCCGGTCTGCTCCCAGCGGAAGGCAAGCAGAACTAAGAGGAGCGTCTGGAAGACCGCCGAAGTGTACTGCTCGGTGGATACCGAGTAGTACCAGAAGAAGTAGGTGACCGAGTAGAAGAGGGTGGCGGCGGCGGCCAGTGGCCAATGGCCGCGCGAGAGCTGCAGGGCCAGGACGTACATCACTGCCAGTGCCGCCAGGCCCCAGAGGGTGGAGTAGAGCGATAGGACCTGGATGGGCGTTGCCCAGGGGGCCAGCAGCCTACCCAAGCGGAACCACAGCCACCCACCGAGGGTGTAGAGTGGGTAGCCGGGGGCATTGGAGAAGCGGCCCTCGACCTGGGCGTACTGGTGGGTGATCAGGTCGCCGCCCTGGAGCTCCCCCATTCGGATGCCATCATCCAGGGTGAGCAGGTACAGGGCGAGGGCGGCAACGAGCACCACCGCTCCGGCCAGCCAGGGCGCCAGGCTGCCCCTGTCGGTGCTGAGGGTCACGGGCTTCCGAGCGTCCTGGCGGGCAGGGAGCGAGGAGCGGTGTCTTGGTCCTCTACGCACACGTAGGTGCGCTCCGCCTTGGTGGACCAGAAGGTGTGGTTACCATGCCGGTCCACGGCCAGGATGTTCATGAGATAGGGGATGCCCACCTCCAGGGAGACGACGTCCTGCATGGCGGCGCGGGTGGCGTCCTCCAGGCTCATTCCGGCGGCCAGCCGGCAGACCACGGAGTAGGCAGTGCACAGGCGCATGGATACCTCGCCTAGCCCGGTGCAGGCAGCCGCGCCGTAGCGGTCGTCGGCGTACCCGCCGGCGCCGATGATGGGGGAGTCCCCTATGCGCCCGGGGTACTTGAAGGCCCAGCCGCTGGTGGTCACGCCTACGCAGATGCGGCCGGCATCATCGAGGGCGATGACGTTCGCGGTACCGCCCGGGCGGCCACCGAGGGTGCGCTGCAGGGCGCGGTAGAGCGGCTCGCCGTCTGGGTCGCCCAGCCGCTCGGGGTCGAGGCCGAGGGCACGCACTCGCTCCTCATAGCGCTGGCGGGCCGCCGGGCTCTCGGAGTCGCCTCTCTCGGCGCCGATCTCCTGGGCGAACCGAGCCGCGCCATCGCCCACCAGGAAGACGTGGGGGAGCTCCTCCATGACCCGGCGGGCAATGGAGATGGGGTGGCGGAACCCGCGCAGGGCGCCAACTGCGCCGGCGCGGAGGCGGGTACCCTCCATGATGGCGGCGTCCAGCTCTACTTCGCCCAGCAGGTTGGGCAGGCCACCCAGCCCTACGCTGTCGTCCTGAACGTTGTCCTCTACAGGGCGAAGGACAGCCTCGACCGCCTCCTCGACGGAGCCACCGCGCCGGAGCACCGCCATCCCCTCCATGATGGCGAAGGCGGTGTTGGCAGTTCCCACCATGAGCATCGTGCTTCCCCCCTCGTAAGCCCGTTGCCCGGGCCCGTGCACAGGTGGATTCTGGCGGAGGGGGCAGGTGGGGTCAAGTTTCATCCGTCGCTGCGGGCCTTGCGCGCTTGCGGGGATTGGGTATAATAGGCGTAGTGCGGGTGTAGCGCAGCGGTAGCGCATCTGCTTCCCAAGCAGAGAGTCGAGGGTTCGAATCCCTTCACCCGCTCCTAGCGATATCGGTAGCGCCTCCAGGTCACCTATGGGCCTGGAGGTTTTGTGTTGTAGCCCGCCCTCGGCATTCAGCCCCGGGGCGGGGGTAGCCACTCACTATGGGGAGGCAGAGATAGCAGTCTACGTTACTTCACTGGGCTGCCGGCTCAACCAAGCGGAAGCAGCTGCCCTGCGGCAAGCGCTAGCCCGATTGGGACATGACATAACAACCGAGGTTGGGGCGGCAGACCTGGTGATCTTCAACACCTGCGCGGTGACGGCAGAGGCCGAGCGCAAGTCTCGGCAGACCCTGCGCCGCCTGCAGCGCGAGAACCCGGGGGCACGTATCATCGTCACCGGGTGCTACTCCCAGCTCGACCGGGAGCTGGGGGGCATGGCCCACCTGGCGGGTGCGGTCATAGACAACGTGGAGAAGCGGCGTCTGTTGGCGAACCCCGAGGCCTTCATCCCGCCGGCGGCTGGGAAGCCGGCCCACGCGCCTGCAACCGCGGGCCCCCGCACGCGGGCACTGGTGCGGGTGCAGGAGGGCTGCAACAACCAGTGCACCTACTGCGTGGTCTGGAAGCTGCGGGGCGAGCAGGTCAGCCGCCCGGCCGGCGAGGTGCTGGCGGAGGTGCGGCAACTGGTGAACGAGGGCAGGCGCGAGGTGGTCCTCACCGGTGTGCATACCGGCGCCTACGGCCTCGACTTGGAGCAGCCCCAAGCCCCTGACCTATCGGGGCTCATCCGGCTTCTCCTACAGGAGACGGACGTGGCTCGCCTTCGCCTCTCCTCCATAGAACCGTGGGACCTGCACCGGCTGGACCTGTCGCTCTGGTCGGACCCTCGCCTGTGCCGCCACCTTCACGTGCCCCTGCAGAGTGGCAGCGACGCCGTGCTCAGGCGCATGGGCCGGCGCTACACCGCCGGCGAGTTCGAGCGCCTGGTAGCCAGAGCGTACGAGGCGATCCCGGACCTGGCGGTGACGACAGACGTGATCGCGGGCTTCCCAGGCGAGACTGACGCCGACCTGGAGGCGACGGTGGAGCTGTCATGCCGCTGCCATTTCGCCCGGATGCACGTGTTCCCCTACTCGCCTCGGCCTGGCACCGTGGCGGCAACCATGCCCGACCAGGTGCCGCCGGAAGCCGCCCGAGAGAGGGCGGCTCGGCTCCGAGAGGTAGGGGGGGGACTCGCGGCGTCGTACGAGTCTTCCTTCGTGGGCCGGACGCTTCCGGTGCTATGGGAACGGGAGCGGGCAGGGTGGTGGAGCGGGCT
>JBMNTK010000273.1:0-4414 GCA_050945695.1 Anaerolineae bacterium
GGATCAGGAGCACGCAGGACGCGGTGAGCGATACCCGAAGAGCATGGAGCACTGCCGCGTATGACGAGCGGCTCAACTGCCTGGTCCAGGAAAGATCCATGACCTCATGCCCCCGTCGGTTGGATCTAACTAAGCGGCTGCCGTAACAAGGAAAGGAGTGGCTCACAGCGGTCAGTCGGGCAACCGGTCTGCTCAAGCTCACGGCTGGCGCGGATGCGGCAGTCCTGGGCCGCCACGACCAGGAAGGCCTGGGCGCCCAGGGACGTCAGCAGCTCGCGAAGCTTGGTGGCCGATGCCACGTTGCCGGCCCTCGCGCCAGCCAGCAGCGACTCGATCTCGGCCCGGTTGTCGCCCTCTGCTACCAAGTGGGCGTATGCCAGAGCCAGCGACGTGCCCCGGAAGGCGAGGTCGGCAGAAGAGGTGGGGTTCCAGGTGTCTCCGTAATCGTCGGCTATTTGCAGCAGGACTCCGAGCCAGTAGCCGTACTGGCGGAAGTGCTCCGCCACGGCCGGATCTGACCCGGCAGCCACCGCCCCGGCCCAAGCGGCCCAGGCCAGGGCTGAGCCGGACTTCCCTCCGGCCATAGACAGCCACTGGTCGGGGTCCATCCCGTTCGATGAAGCCGCGGCCGCCAAGTCCCAATGCTGGCCTTGCGTGGCGCGCAGGCACGAGGAGGCCAGCTCCAGCCCAACTTGCGCCGCATTCAGTCGGGATCCCAGCCATTGTGAGCCCAAGACGGTAGCTTGAGCTGCTGCTAGGGCGGCTGACGCTAGGTTGACGGCTTCAGGGAGCCGTTGGTCCAGTTCGCCGTCCTCGACATCATCGAAGAGCTTGGCGGCTAGCCGCGCAAGCCACCAGGCGGCACCAGCCGGTGCCGCCTGGATGGGATCCTTGCCGGCCGCCCGGCAGACTAAGGCCGGTAGGTCTAGCAGAGCTTGCTGGTGGGCGCTCCGGGCTAGCCATCCCCGGACCAGTTGGGTCAAACTGGCGGCGTAGCTGGCCTCGATGCCAGCCACAGCCAGCGACCTGTCTATGTGGTCAAGGGCGGCATCCCGGTAGGGCTGCAGATCCTCGATTGGCCTCGGGTCCGGCATGGCGTTCATGGCATCAGGGCCACCGAGTTAGGCAAGCCCCTTGGACGTCTCCGTCAGTGGCGACACCGCCCAGGCCTCTTCGGGCTTGGGGTCGATTTCGGCCATGGGTGACACGGCCCACGCCTCTTCGGGCTTAGGGTCGATTTCGGCCATGGGCGAGACGGCCCAGGCTTCTTCGGGCTTGGGGTCAATCTCGGCCATGGGCGACACCGCCCAGGCCTCGTTCGGGCCGGCAGACCCCTGCGCCTTCCGCAGAGCCACGGCGGCCCCTTGTAGCGCCAAGACCTGGGACTCGGACAGGCCCTCTGGCAGAGAATCGGACGTGTGCTTGCCGGAGAGTGCGTTGTGTACGGCGTATGCCAATCGGTTCATCCCGACCTCCTGCTTCTCCAACGTGGCATAGAAACGTGCACAAGCTGAGGGCGCCGCAGCCCTCGCTCTATCAACCAGCGCTCCTGACCTTCCGCTTCGCGCCGGACCCGCGATGAGTGGTAGCTGAATCATTAGAGTCTTCCACCCCGGCAAATGCTAACGCCGGTATACAGTAGAGGTCAAATATACTCTGTCTCAAAGCCCTCAGCCCTGGTGAACAGGCGTTCACCAGCTCAGTTTGCGCTCCAACCAGACGTTCACACCGGTGGTGAGACTCGCCGCTTCCTCCGAGTCCCATCTGACAACGCGAAAGGCGATTCGGTGGTCCGAGTCGTAGGCGGCGGCAATGGCAGCGGCCTTTTGGACCTCTTCCCAGATCTCCTTTACTACGACGTAGAGCTCCAGGTGTCCGTCCTCGGCGGCGGTGACGCCGATGCACATAACGTTGGAGTCACCCTTGGTGAGCTCCAGGAACACATCCAGAGCAGGAGGCCACTCGTGTCCATAGCCGGCCGGAACAGGGCCGGATGGCGAGGCACCTTGCCAACGCCAATGGGGTATGGCCGTCCTCAGCATCTACGCGATGGTCTCATGAAGCATGCGCTCAGTTCAGCCCGCCAGTGCGCAGCTCCACGCCGAGGTCCCGCAACTCGGCGGCGATAGCGCGGCACACGTCACGGCGCTGGCTAACCCGGCTGTCGTCCTCTGCGATCACAGCAGCGACGGTAGTATCTTCGAGAAGCCGTTTCCGGAGCGCCCGCCAGGCGCGACCACCTTCGGCACCAACGTCTATGTAGACATCCCCCGGCTCGACGCGCCAACCGGATCGGATTGCCTCTTGTATGCACCGGTCCCGCTGGCCGTCCACGCTGAAGCCAGCCGAGACGCGTATGTAGATAAATGCCCGAGAACCCTCCACGCTCACCCCTCATACCCCCAGGTACGAATCAGGAGGGGGTTGCCCCGTGGCACCGGCGCCGCTGGGGCTCACGAACCTGCCGCCGGACAGCCAGGAAGACCTTCCGGCGTTCCCCTCCTCGGTTCGTATTCGCACCCAAGCATACCCGATCGGGAGGCCGTCGCGTCACGTCAGATCCGGCAAATGTGATTGCCGGATCCGGCAGTCTTTTTGCCGGATCCGGCAAGTTGACATGATTATGGGGCTTGCAGAGGGCTCTCGAACCTAGAGCGGGCCTACCCCAGGCGAGCGAGGCTGCGTCTGCCGACCGCCAGGAGTGACAGGGCGGCATCCTGGTCGGCACCCTCGAGCTCGAAGTCCTTCAGAACGACGTACCCCTCGCCGCAGCGAACCACCGGCCCGTCGCTGAGGACGCCGACGACTTCCCCGGGCGCGGCCTCGACTTGCCAGGGGAGCTCGGCCAGCGGCCTGACGGTCCAGATGCGGATCGTGCGCCCACCCAAGCGGGTGAAGGCGCCCCCAGACGGGCGAGTGAAGGCACGCACGAAGTTGGCAACTCCCTGCGCGGGCTTGGTCCAGTCGATGCGGAGATCTCTGGGGCGCGGGGCACGGCAGACGGTAGCCACGGAGTCGTCCTGCTTCTGTCGGGTGGCCGTGCCGTTGAGGACGGACGGGAACGCTTCCTTGAAGAGCTCCACTCCCAGGTCTTCCAGCTTGACGCCCAGCGTATACCCGGTGTCGGTGGGTTCTATCGGGATCTCCTTCTGGGCGATGATGTCTCCGGTGTCCATCCCCTCGTCCAGGTAGTGCATGGTCTGGCCCGAGACGGTGTCGCCGTTGACTATGGCCCATATGCTGGGCGACTGGCCGCGGTACCGAGGGAGGAGCGAGTTGTGGATGTTCACGCAGCCGTACCGGGGGACGGCCAGGAGGGGAGCCTTGAACAACTTGCCGAAGTACATGGACACGAACAGGTCCGGGTTCAGCGACCGGAGCACCTCCACGAACGCCGGCGAGTTCACGTCCCGCGGCTGGTAGAGGGGGATATGGGCATCGTAGAGCACTTCCTTGACCGCGATCTTGATCTCGGGGTGGACGTAGTCCGGCCAGGTGACCACGGCCACGACTTCCGCTTCTGGCTGCTGGAGGAGCCACTGCAGGCAGCGAGCGCCGATAGTGCCGCGATAGGAGAAGAAGACGATACGCATGGAACGGCCTCCAGACTGTTGCTTCTCCCTCAGGCTGAGGGGGTGTGGGACATACTCAAGGTAGTGGCCAGGGCCTGTATGCGACCCCAAGCGTGCTCTAGGAAGGTGACGGTGGCCCGGCACATCCAGTTGGGCCCGGTGAGGGAGCCCGAGCTGACATATCGGTAGCGCAGGCAGCCACCATGGCACATGGGCAACCACTGGCAGGTCCTGCACTCGTCCTCGATGACCTGGCGGGCGTCGGCGAAGGCGCGCCGCCTAGGGCCACCCAGGATCTCCGTTATCGGTTGCCGAACCAAGTTGCCCAGGCGACGGGGCTCGTCCACGAAGAAGTCGCAGGGATAGACGTCGCCATTGTGCTCCACCACGTAGTAGGTGTCGCAGCGCGCTCCCAGCTCGCACATCTCGTTGCCCTGCCCGGCAGCGATCCCAACCAGGTTGTCGAAGTAGCGGATGGAGATCTCGGGGTGTCCATCCTGGTACCAGGCGTCGAACAGGCGGCAGAGGAACTCGCCGTAGGCCTCCGGGGGGAGTGAGTGCTCCGCCAGCGAGCCATCCGGCAGGCGGTCCACGGCGGGCACGAACTGCAGGTGCCGGAGCCCCTGTTCGTAGAAGAAGGCCAGAGTGCCTTCGGGCCGGTCCCAGTTGGCGGCGTGCACGACGGCCAGGACGTTCGTCTCCACCCGGTAGCGCTTGAGCACGGCCAGAGCGGCCATCACGCGCTCGTACGTGGGCGCCCCGGAGGCGGCCGGTCGCCACCGGTCGTGCACCTCGGCCGGCCCGTCCAGGCTCACCCCGACCAGGACCCGGTCGCGGGCCAG
>JBMNTK010000274.1:0-4325 GCA_050945695.1 Anaerolineae bacterium
ACGCAGTTGGCCGGGGTATGCACGGAGTCCTCGTTATGGACGTGGCGCTCAGGTGTGCTCTCGGGGACGTTGAAGAAGTAGTTCTTCGCCACCACGAGGCCCTGCTCCAGCGGTGTGCCACCGATGGTACCGATGGTCCAGAGGTTGGCCACGTTGATCCGGAAGATCTCCCTGGCCAACTCGTCCTGGGCTTCCTGGTCAATGGTGACGGTGGCCTGGTCAAAGAGCTCCAGGACCCGACGCAGGTCGCCGGTGGGCTCCACGCCCTGGGCTCCGCCGGTCTGGTACCAGATGCCCGAGAGCGGAGCTATACGGCTGGAGGAACCATACGGCATCACCCACCACGGGTAGATGAGGACCTTGCCGTTACCACCGGTGTTCCACACCGCCACCTGGTGCTCGCCCGCCTGCATCCGGGTGTAGTAGAGGCTACGCTCCTCAACGTTGACGATGCACTTGATGCCGACGGCATTCCAGTGGTCGCTGGCCAGCTGGGCCGTATCCACCCAAGGGCCGAAGAGCTCGACGGCGGCAATGCTGAAGTCTATGGGCTGGCCATCCGGGCCCAGGCGGTATCCGTCTCCATCACGCTTGTCGAGCCCCAGTTCATCCAGCATCTGGTTGGCCCGATCGGGATCGTACTCCGTCCAAGGAGTCTCCATCCCTTCCTCGTAGTACTTGGACCACTGCATGGGAGCCATCTGGCGCGGCTCGCCAAAGCCCAGGAAGGCCGAGTTCCAGATCTCATCCCGGTCCAAAGCGATGGAGAGCGCCTGGCGGAACTCCAGCGTGCGGAGGGTATCGCCAATGGCAATCTGGTGCTCGTTAGCACCCTCCTGCTGCCCGGCGTTCATGTTGATCATGAGGCCGGCATCGGCGCCACCATCACCCGGCCACTCCAGAATGCGGTAGTTGCCCTGCTCCTGCCCCTCCACGAGGAGCGGGTAGTTGAGCAGGTTGACGTGCCGCTCCTGGCAGTCCAACTCGCCGGCGATGACCATGAAGTTGAGCACTTCGGGGTTGGTCACGATCTCAAACTGGATGCGGTCAATGTAGGGCAGCTGGTTGCCTTCCGGATCCACCCGGTAGTAGTACGGGTTGCGTTCGGCGATGAGGGTGGTCTCGTCGGGCTCGGTGATGAACTGCCAGGCGCCTACGATGGGCCGCTCGGGGTTCTGGTAGGTGCTGTTGCGATCGTTGAAGAGCTGGAACCACTGCTCGAAGCCCCGCTCCTGCGCCATCGCCTCCAGCTCGGCCCGATCCACGAAGTCGATATGGAACTGCTCCAGGTAGTGCCCCGGCACGCCGACGAGGTAGTTGGTGGCAGCGTGCTCCAGGAAGGTACCGTAAGGCTGAGGGAAGGTGAAGCGCAGAGTGTAGTCGTCAATCTTCTCGATGACGCCGTAATCAGCACCGATCCCGGTACGCATCCAGGAAGGCTTAGTCGGGGTGATCTCCTCGTTCATGAAGATGTGCTCATACCACCACATGATGGCATCAGCTGTGTAGGGCTCACCGTCCGACCACTTCATGCCCTCGCGCAGGTAGAAGGTGAACTGAGTACCGTCTTCGCTCACCTCCCAGCTCTTAGCCACCGCCGGGACAAGGTTGCCCACGATGTCGAAGTAGACCAAGGCGTCGGGGTAGAGGCGGGAGAACAACGCGGTGTCGCTGGCATTGACGGCAGCGCGGTGCCAGGTGCCGCCATACACACCGATCTCGTCCGCCACTTCCTGCACCAGCGGCTCAACCGGCAGGCGCTCGTCTACCGGGGGCAGCTCGCCGGCTGCTACCCGCTCCGCCAGCATGGGAGCTTCGTTGTAGCGGCTGGGCTTGGCAGCACCGGTGGTCGGCGTGGCTTCTGAGGGTGCGGCGGTGGCTTCCGGAGCCGTGGTGGGCTCGGCAGCGGCAGCCGTGGTAGCGGTAGGCTCCGCCGGAGCCACGGTGGGCTCGGCCGGGGCAGTAGTGGCAGCCGGGGCAGGTTGCCCGCCCCCACAAGCAGCCACGACAGCCGAGGAGGCGGCCAGACCTGTGACAGCTAGGAACGTGCGGCGACTCAGCTTCCCAGACATGATTCCCCTCCAAGACAGCGTTTGCGAAGCGGGGACCACAGCCCCCGGGACCGAACCCTGGTCAGAGCGAAATCCGCGGTCGCGAGAACGGACGCCGATGTACATATAGATACTGCTGGTCTCAAGTGTAGTAAGCAGCGACGCTAACGTCAATGGGCGCGCCAGAGAACAGCACTCTGCCGCCCACCTTCGCCCGCGGAAGGATGCAGTGAACTCTGCACCTTCGGAGACGCCTTGCGGCGAGGTGCGACCGCTACCGTGCCCGGCGCTCTAGCGCTGGCAGTCACCCCGGTTCGCTGTTGATGCGGGGAAAAGGCAGGCCGGGCATTGCCTGGGCAGTGCCCGGCCCTAGGCGCGGCCGTGGACTAGGCCTGCTTACGCATGAAGTACTGCGCCGGCACGCAGTTGGCCGGGGTATGCACCGAGTCCTCGTTGAGGACGTGGCGGTCTGGGGTGCTCTCGGGAACGTTGAAGAAGTAGTTCTTCACGATCACCAGCCCCTGCTCCAGCGGGGTGCCGCCGATGGTCCCGATGCTCCACAGGTTGCGGGAGTTGATCCGGAAGATCTCCTTGGCCAGCTCGTCCTGGGCAGCCTGGTCAATGGTCGCCGTGGCTTCCGTGAAGACGTCAATCACGGTCCGCAGGTCGCCGGTAGGCTCGACGCCCTGAGTGCCACCGGACTGGTACCACAGGCCAGACAGCGGGGCGATACGGGTTGAGCTGGAGTACGGCATCACCCAGGACGGGTAGATGAGGACCTTGCCGTTACCACCGGTGTTCCACACCGCTACCTGAGACTGACCGGCCTGCACGCGGGTGTAGTAGAGCGTACGTTCCTGGACGCTCACCGAGCACTTGATGCCCACCGCGTTCCAGTGGTTGTTGGCCAGCTGAGCTGTATCCACCCAGGGGCCGAAGAGATCCACCGCGGCGATGCTGAAGTCAATGGGCTGACCATCGGGCCCCAGCCGGAAGCCTTCAGCGTCTCGCTTGTCCAGCCCCAGGTCATCGAGCATCTGGTTGGCCAGGTCCACATCGAACTCGATGAAGGGGGTCTCCATCCCCTCCTCGTAGTACTTGGACCAAGGCATGGGCGCCATCTGGCGAGGCTCCCCAAAGCCCAAGAAGGCGGAGTTCCAGATCTCATCGCGATCCAGGGCGCTGGAGAGGGCCTGACGGAACTCGACCGAGCGCAGCAACTCACCTATGACTATCTCATGATCGGTGGCGCCTTCCTGCTGGCCGGCGTTCTGGTTGAACATGAGGGCGGCATCGGCCCCACCATCACCCGGCCACTCCAGGATGCGGTAGTTGCCCTGCTCCTGGCCTTCCACAAACAGCGGGTAGTTCAGCAGGTTGATGTGCCGCTCCTGACAGTCCAGCTCGCCGGCTATCGCCATGAAGTTGAGGACCTCAGGGTTAGTGACGATCTCCCACTGGATCCGGTCGATGTAGGGTAGCTGATTCCCTTCCGGGTCTACCCGATAGTAGTAGGGGTTACGCTCGGCAATGAGGGTGGTCTCGTCGGGCTCGGTGATGAACTGCCAGGCACCGACTATCGGCCGCTCGGGGTTCTGGTAGGGGTCATTGCGGTTATTGAACAGCTGGAACCACTGCTCGAAGGCCCGCTCCTTGGCCATCGCCTCCAGCTCGGCCCGATCGGTGAAGTCGATGTGGAACTGCTCCAGGTAATGCCCCGGCACGCCGATGAGGTAGGACGTGGCTGCCCACTCCAAGAACGTGCCATACGGAGAGGAGAAGGTCACGCGCAGAGTGTAGTCGTCAATCTTCTCGATGACGCCATACTCATCCCCGGCCCGCATCCACGAGGGCTTCACGGGGGTGATCTCTGGGTTGTTCAAGACGTGGTCATACCACCACATGACCGCATCGGCGGTGTAGGGATGGCCGTCGGACCACTTCATGCCCTCGCGCAGGTGGAAGGTGTACTGGGTGCCGTCCTCATTCACCTCCCAGCTCTTGGCGATGGCCGGGACGAGGTTGCCCTCGATGTCGAAGTAGACCAGGGCATCGGGGTAGAGGCGGAAGAAGAGAGCGGTGTCCGAGGCACTGACAGCGGCCCGGTGCCAGGTCCCGCCATACTCACCGATCTCGTCCACCACTGGCTGAACGAGCGGCTCCACGGGCAGGCGCTCGTCTACCGGCGGCAGCTCGCCAGCCGCTACCCGCTCCGCCAGCATAGGAGCTTCGTTGTAGCGGGAGGGCGCAGCCTCGGCAGCCGACGTCGGCGAC
>JBMNTK010000275.1:0-4293 GCA_050945695.1 Anaerolineae bacterium
CCTCTGCTAAGCCTGCCTCACCCACGGTGTAGACCAGGGTGATGCTGCCCCAAGTTCGGGCCAGCATGGTGTCGGGGGTGATGTAGGCGGAACCGATATCGTCCGCGCTTGCCGGAGAAAAGCCACCCAGGGATGCCAGTATGAGCACCAATCCGAGCACTAGGGTCAGAACCGGTTGGCGCCCGTGACGCGTCGGGCCAAGCATAGTCTTTCCCTCACTAACGTAGGATGCTAACGGTTGGGTGCTATGAGGGTGCGATGCTTTCGACTAGAGCAGCGACACTCCGTCCAAGCCCGCCGGAGCGGGCAGGTCCATCATGGCAAGGACAGTAGGCACGACATCCACTAGGTCAGCGCTTTCGCGCTTCACACCACCAACGCTAAGGTACACAAAGGCGTCATCGAAGCTATGCATGCCCACCAGAGCACCATCGCGGCCGGTCAGTGACTCGCGGTAGAAGGCACCCTTGGGGTCATAGCCATTCCTAGGGGCCAGGATCACGTCCGCCGCTTGCTCCAGGTAGGGCCCGGAGTAGATCTCCTCTCGCCGGTATGCCTGAACCACCGGGCGCACCGACCCGTTACCGTCCGTGATCTCCAGGGCCTTCGCGGCCTCGATGATCTCCGTCCGGGTCCGCTCATACTCGGCGCCCGGGGCCACCTTGCCGTCTCTCTCCCTGCCCTTCAGGTTCACGAATATCCGGGCCGGGTCCATCCCATAGGCCAATGCCCCGGGGGCCAGATCGGCCACGCTACGAGCTGGCGTCTGGGCGTATTCCAGGTAGCCGCTCTGGGCCAGCCAGTGGTTGTAGTAGACCTCTTGGCGGATAGTGCACGAGCCGTGGTCGGAGAGCAGCACCAGAACGTCGTTATCGCCCAGTCGCTCGAGGACTTGGCCCAGGAACCGGTCCACCATGCCGTAGATGCTCAGGAAGGCGGGTGAGTCCACCGGCCCCTCATCGCTCACCTCGTCGTAGAAGAAGTGATGGAGCCGGTCAGTTTCCATGAGCACCCCCAGGAACAGGTCCCAGGGCTGTGTCTCTATGAGGTGCAGGAAGGCACGGGCCCGCTTGTCCAGTGCGTCTTCCATATCGGCCAGTGCTCGGTCACGGCCGGCGCGGGCCTCCTTGGGATCGCTGTCCACCCGGTATCCCAGCCGCTCCAGCTCGGGCAAGAGGCTGGTGGGGAAGACGGCCCGCTCGTTGAGGCTGGGGGCCAGGAAGCCGGCCACCAGCAGCCCATTCACCGGGCGCACTGGGTAAGTGACGGGGACGTTGAGCACCGCCACCTGCCGGCCCGCCTGCCCAACCATGTCCCACACGGAGGGGGCTTTGACGGTGTCATAGAGGGGGATGTAGGGCTTGAGGGTGTCGGGCCGGCGGTCTACAAACCCAAACACCCCGTGCTTGCCCGGGTTGACCCCCGTCTGCAGGGTGGTCCAGGCCACGGAGGATACCCAGGGGTGAACGCTGCGCATGCGCAGGAGCGTCCCCTCACCCCCAGCTCCGCCGTTGCCCAGCACCAGCCGGGCGAGGTTGGGCATGGCCCCCTGCTCCATCAGGCGCAGAAGCAGCCCGTGCGGGGTCCCGTCCAGGCCGATGCAGCACACTCGCCGCTTGCCGCGGTTGCGTCGTAGTCTACCAAGCAGGCCCATCACAGGTACCCCAGGTCCGCCAGGTGCTCGGAGATCTGGCGCTCTTCCTCTTCCGTGTAGCCGGACCCGTCGCCATCGGGAGAGCCTCCCTGGCTCAGGACCGACCCCACTTCCAGGACCTGGGCGCCGCTAGGCTCAGCTATGGGCTTGCCCATCATGGTGGTGGGCACTTCCAGGCCAAGCCATGTGAGCAGGGTGGGGGCGATGTTCTCGATGTGAAGGCCCGAGATCTCTCGGCCCCCAGACGGGGCCATCGGCGCGCGCATGATGCACAGCCCAAAGCGGGAGTGGTTGGCATCATCAGGTCCGGTGTCGTTCTCTAGGGTGTGGATGCTCCCGTGGCCGAGGCTGCCCACGGAGCGCCAGGCCAGCCCCCCGAAGTAGACGATGAGATCGGGGGCGATGCCGTTGATCTCGCGGTACACCTCTTCTGGCCGGAGGGCGATCGTGCCTAGTCGTCGGCCGTCTGGGCCCACGGTCGCTTCCAGGGCCTGCTTCAGGCGCTCGCGTTCTTCCTCGTACTTGTCGGCCGGGATGACGCCCTCAGGCTCTCTGCCGGCCACGTTCATGAACACGCGGGCGTAGTAGCCACCGCTGCCCCAGGCCCGCGTCCGGGACCAGTCTATCCGGCAGTCCTTGAGTTCGACCACGCCCTCTGGCTGCTCGGCCAGGGTGAGGTAGCCTTCCTGGATGAGCCACTCGTTGACGGCGAACCCACCCTGCATGCGCTGAGCCCCGTGGTCGGACACCACCATCACCGCGGTATCCTCGCCGACCAGTCTCAGCAGCTCGCCGATCTGCCGGTCCACGTGGATGTAGTAGTCGCGGATGGCATGCTGGAAGGGGTTACCGACCCGGAACCGCGGGTCATGGGGATCCATGAAGCTCCAGAACCCATGGTGGATGCGGTCAATGCCCATCTCCACGGCCATGAAGAAGTCCCAGGGCTTGCTCTCGGCCAGGTGGCGGATGACCTTCCAGCGCTTGTCAGTCATGCGGTAGATGGACTCGAGCAGGCCCTCCTTGTCGTTGGTGCGGAAGTTGCGCGCGTCGTACTCGTAGGGCTCACCGCCCAGGAGCTCCTCCACCTCGCCCATCAGCTCGGCCGGCCGGGCCCAGTCCGTGGCGCCCGGCGGGGTCAAGAAGTCGCTGATGACCCACCCGGAGATGTTGGGCAGTGGATAGGTCTGCGGGACCCCCACCAGCACCGAGCGCAGGCCAGCGCGCTCGGCCAGATCCCACACGCGGGGGGCCTTGACGGCGGTGGAGTTGGCGATACGCATGCCGTCGTAGGAGTAATCGGCTCGGTTGCGGAAGCCGTAGAACCCCAGCTGGCCCGGGTCCCGGCTGGACATCATCGAGCTCCAGGCGGGCACGGTGATGGGCGGATGGCAGGTCTCCAGGGGCCCGTAGGCCCCTGCGTCCATTAGGCTGCGAAGGTGGGGTAGGTCATCGCGCCAAGCGCCGAACACCAGTCCAGGGTCGGCGCAGTCAAGCCCGATGACCAGCACCCGTTGTCGGTGGCGAGACATGTCACTCCCCTCCGGCCGGCTCGGCCGTGGCCTCGGAGGGCTCACTGGAGAGCGACTCCTGCGCCCGCACCAATCCGGCATTGATCAGGTATTGAAGGATGAAGGCAGCGTTCTCCTCTGGGGTGTGCTCGACGGTTTCCAGCCGGATCTCGGGATTCTCAGGGGGCTCGTAAGGATCATCTATGCCGGTGAAGCCCTTGATCTCGCCTCGGCGAGCAGCAGCGTACATTCCCTTAACGTCCCGCTGCTCACACACTTCCAGAGGCGTGTCCATGTAGACCTCGACGAAGCGATCCGGCCCGACCATGTTGCGCACATCGTTGCGGGTGGCACGGTAGGGGCTCACGGCCGCGCAGATGACGACGCCTCCGTGGCGCACGATCTCTGAGGCCACGAAGCCGATGCGCCGTATGTTGATGTCGCGGTCTTCCTTGCTGAAGCCAAGGCCCTTGGACAGGTGCGTGCGCACCACATCGCCGTCCAGCACTGTGGCCTGCCGTCCGTGCTCAAGCAGCAGGGTGGTGAGCACTTCCGCGGTAGTGGACTTACCCGAGCCGCTCAGCCCCGTGAACCAGACGCACACTCCCTGGCGATGTCGGGGCGGATAGGACTCGGCCAGGATCTCGGCCACTTCCGGCCGGGTGAACCAGGCCGGCAGAGTGAGCCCGTTGTTGAGATACTGCTCCCGCACCTGGGTGCCAGAGATGGAAGCGGTGCGAGCGGTGGGCGGAATCCGAGAGACCTCTTCGTAACGGCCCTCTTCCACCAGGTAGACCAGCTCGCGGAAGGGGACCATGCGCACCCCCAGCTCCTCGCTGTACTTGGCCAGGAGCTCCTGGGCATCGTAGGGGCCGTAGAAGGGGCGCCCTTGGGAGTCGTTACCGGGGCCGGCATGGTCACGTCCGACGATGAAGTGGTTGGCCCCGTAGTTGCGGCGGATGAGAGCGTGCCACAGGGCCTCACGAGGGCCAGCCAGCCTCATGGCCAGAGGCAGAAGGGAAAGCAGAATCCGATCAGGGTCGTAGTAGCGCTGGACGAGGGCCTTATAGGCCCGGACTCGGGTAAAGTGGTCCACGTCGCCCGGCTTGGTGAGGCCCACCACCGGGT
>JBMNTK010000276.1:0-4265 GCA_050945695.1 Anaerolineae bacterium
GACATCACTCGTAAGCGCAAGCTGCTGGAGAAGCAGAAAGAGGGCAAGAAGCGCCTGAAGCAGATCGGCAGCGTGTCCGTGCCTCAGGAGGCCTTCATGGCCTTGCTCTCGGTGGAGTAACGACCGAGCGGCAGCAACCTCTCAGACAAAGACAGCGGGCCAGAGTTGGCCCGCTGTCTTTGTCTTCCCCGGTGAGACCGGGATAGCGCAGGCTACTTGCCCAGGCGCTGGAGACGGTACTCGGCGCCGAAGGCGGCCCCGTCGTAGCCCGGATCCTCCAGGCTCAGGTCGCTCAGGTAGCGGCGTGCCCCGTCGTTGAGCCAGGACTGCCTGGCCGCCATGGCCAGCAACTCCGGCACCAGCAGCTCCTCGATGCTCATCGGAGCCTCGGCCTCGCCGGCGTAGTAGGGCAGGAGGGTCTCCAGCAGCGCGCGGTACAGCTTGCTGCTATCGGCGATCATCTGCGTGACGCCACGGTCACTGACCAGGGTGGCGTGGAAGGGAAGCCACCGCCCTCCGATCGGCTTGCTGATGGTCAGGATGCCCCGCCGGCCGTCCTTCCACACCACCTCGATCTGGCGCTGCCCGTGGTCGCCCAGGAACTTGGCGCTCTCCACATCCGTGCCCATCAGGGCGATCAGCATCGAGTAGGCGTGGATCCCGTAGTTGAACTCATCCACCCCGCAGCCGACGAACGCGAACTGAGGCTCGCCCCGCTCCTCCACCGGGCGGGCGAGGTACTCGCGCACCTCATAGGCAAAGCGCAGTGAGGAGCCACCGCTGACTCGAGCTCCCTGCCGAGCCCAGTCCCGGAGAGTGATCGCGTCCTTGAGGTTGCCCACCATGGGCTTGTCTATCAGGACGCCTTTGCCCGCCTCCACGAAAGGACGGGCCCGCTCCAGGTGCAGGTCCCAGTTGGCCGTGTGCACGATGGCCAGATCAACGTCCTCGGCCATCTCCTCCAGGGTATCGTATACCTTGGGCACCTCGAGCTTGTCGGCGAACTCCCGGGCGTAACCCTGCGGCCAGACCCCACCGGCGTCGAACACACCTACCACATCGTGCCCGAGATCGCGCTCGATGGGGATCCAGTTCTGAGGGTGGGAAGTATCGAGATCAACGTGCCCGATGCGCAGTCTAGACATGCCTCATGCCTCCATCGCTATCAGGGTCGCCCTCGGCGCCGGTACCGTCGGCGTCGGACGCGGTGGCCCCGTTGAACTTCAGTGTCACGATGGGCTGGTTCTTGTCCACCGAATCACCCAGCCCCACGTGGATCTGACTCACCACGCCGGCCGCGGGCGCCTGCAGTGGGTTCTCCATCTTCATGGACTCCACCACCACCAGGGTCTGACCCTGCTCCACGTGCTGGCCCGGCTCGACCGGCAGGGCTGCCACCAGCCCCGGCATGGGAGCTCGCACTACGTTGTCAGTGCGGGCCCGGCTCTTCCCCACCGGCCCCACGGACCCCTCGGGGCGAACGGAGACGCTGTAGAGCTCGCCCGCGAGCATGACGCTGTAGTGAAAGCGGCCCTCTTCCTCCACCGTCACTTCCACCGACTCGCCCTCCACCAGGAGCGAGTACAGCGGCAAGCGACCGATCTGGCGCACGTCCAGCTCGCGGGTCTCCCCGTCCACCGTCATGCGGTTGCCATCGACCTCGATGCGGTACTGGCGTCCTTCCACTTCGACGATGTACTTCATCTAGGTGCCCATCGCCTCCGTTCTGCCCGCAAGCCGCCAGGCGCTATCGGAGCCCGCCATCTCGCGACGCTGGAATGCGCGCCGGCCCTGCTTGGCGTGTTCGACGTACGTTGCCGCCACCGCCGCGAGCAGCTCCTGCGCCTGTCTGCTCTCGGTGCTCAGCGAGAAGCGTTGCTCCAGGAAGGTGGTGTCGAACTGACCGCCGATGAAGCTGGGGCTGTTGAACAGCTGGTGGCAGAAGGGTATGTTGGTCTTGATCCCCGAGATCCGGCACTCCTCCAGGGCGCGCAGCATGCGCATGATCGCGTCTCCGCGCGTCTCCCCCCAGGCGATGATCTTCGCGATCAGGCTGTCGTAGTGCGGGGTGACCTCGAACCCGTCGTAGACGCCGCTCTCCACCCGGATGCCGGGACCGGCAGGCTCGGAGAAGCCGGTGATGCGACCAGTACTGGGAGCGAAGTTGGAGTAGGGGTCCTCCGCCAGGATGCGGCACTCGATCGCCCAGCCCCGAGGCTGGACGTCCTCCTGGCGGTAGCGCAGTCGGCGCCCGGCGGCAATGCGGAGCTGCTCCTTGACGATGTCTATCCCCGTCACCATCTCCGTGACCGGGTGCTCGACCTGAAGCCTGGGGTTGACCTCCAGGAAGTAGAAGGCGCCCTCGGAGTCGAGCAGGAACTCGACCGTGCCCGCGGACCGGTAGTGAGCGGCCCGCCCGGCCAAGAGGGCCACGTCGCCCATCCGCTTCCGCAGATCATCGGTCAGGGCCCGGGAAGGCGTCTCCTCGATCACCTTCTGGTGACGGCGCTGGATGGAGCACTCCCGGTCGCCCAGGTGAATTACGTTGCCGTAGGCATCAGCCAGGATCTGGAACTCGATGTGCCTGGCCCCCTGAACGATCCTCTCCAGGTAGACGGTATCGTCGCCAAAGGCGGCCGCCGCCTCTCGTCGGGCAACCTCCAGGGCCGGCTCCAGGTCCTCCGGCCGTTGGATGAGCCGCATGCCCTTGCCGCCGCCTCCCGCCGCCGCCTTGATGAGCAGCGGGAAACCGAGCCTCTCCGCCGCCGAGACCAGGTCCTTGCCAGGGTCCTCGTCGCTGCCGGGGACGATAGGGACGCCGGCCTCCCGCATGAACCGGCGGGCTGCCACCTTGTCGCCCAGGAGGCGGATGGTCTCGTGGTCGGGCCCCACGAAGATGAGCCCAGCTTCGTTGCAGGCCTGGGCAAAGCGCGGGTTCTCGGCCAAGAACCCATAGCCCGGATGGACGGCGTCCGCCCCGGAGCGCACGGCCACGTCCACGATGCGGGCGATGCTCAGGTAGCTCTCCCGGGAAGGGGCCGGACCGATCCGGTAGGCCTCATCGGCCAGGCGCACGTGCAGCCCGGTCCGGTCCGCGTCCGAGTAGACGGCGACCGTCCCTAGGCCCAGCTCCCGGCAGGCACGGATGATCCGGACCGCGATCTCGCCTCGGTTGGCAACCAGCACTTTCTTAATCATAGGGCGGCAAGCTCATAGGGGGATGTTCCCGTGTTTGCGAGGGAGGTTCCTCTGCCGCTTGTTACGAAGCATCTGGAAGGCACGGATGAGCCGGGGACGTGTCTGCCGGGGCTCGATCACGTCGTCAATCAGGCCCTTCTCGGCTGCCACGAAGGGATTGGCGAACTGCTCCCGGTACTCGGCTACCAGCTGGGCACGCAGGGCCTCGCGCTCGTGCTCGGGCGCCTCCAGGAGGGTGCGCCGATGGATCACGTTGACCGCAGCCTCGGCCCCCATCACGGCCAGCTCGGCCATCGGCCAAGCCAGCGTAAGGTCGCCCCGAGTGGGTAGGGAGTTCATGACGCAGTAGGCCCCGCCGTAGGCCTTGCGGGTGATGACCGTCACCCGAGGGACGGTGGCCTCGCAGAAGGCGTAGAGGAGCTTGGCCCCTGAGCGGATGATGCCGCCGTGCTCCTGGTCTATCCCAGGCAGGAAGCCGGGCACGTCCTCGAAGACCACCAGCGGGATGTTGAAGCAATCGCAGAAGCGCACGAACCGGGCGGCCTTCTCGGAGGCATTGATGTCCAGCACCCCGGCCAGCACCAGCGGCTGAGAGGCCACCACTCCGATCGGGTGACCGTCGAGCCGGGCGAAGCCCACCACGATGTTCTGGGCGTAATCGGCGTGCACCTCTAGGAACTGGCCGTCATCCACCACCCGGGCGATGACCTCGCGCATGTCATAGGGCTGCGAGGGGCTCTCCGGGACGATGGTGTCCAGGACCTCGTCCTCTCGCTCCGGGAGGTCCGCGGGCTCAGAATAAGGCGGATCCTCCAGGTTGTTCTGAGGCAGGTAGCTCAACAGAAGCCGCACCAGGGCCAGGCAGTCCTCATCGCCCTGCACCCGGAAGTGGGCCACTCCGCTGGTGCTGGCATGGACCGTTGCCCCGCCCAGTTCCTCGAAGGTGACCTCCTCGTGCGTCACGGATCGGACCACATCTGGCCCGGTGACGAACATGTAGGAGGTGTCCTGGCACATGACCACGAAGTCGGTGAGCGCCGGTGAGTAGACCGCGCCTCCCGCGCAGG
>JBMNTK010000277.1:0-4245 GCA_050945695.1 Anaerolineae bacterium
CTCCAGCTCCAAGCGGGCCTCGGTCAGGATCGCTCCCGCGACGTCCTCCCCATACCTTTCGACGAGGAGTGGCTGCCAGGCCTGGGCGTGGTCATCGAGCATGGCCAGCATCTGGTCTCGGCTCGGATCGTCTGCCGCCATACGTACTGTCTCCTGCGCTGCTTTCCAGATCTTACGCAGCGGCGCGAACTCGCCAGGTCCTTGTTCTTCCTTAGCGCCTTTGCGTGTTTGCGTGAGACACCCGCGGGAACCAGCCAGGCACCCGGCGCCGGTACGCCTCCCACTGCTCGCCGAACTCTGTCGCCAGCAGCTCCTCCTCCCGACGTGCCCGCAGCCTCAGGCCCTGGAACCCGACTGCTAGCCCCAGCGTCGCCCAGGTGCGGTAGATGAGGAGGGCGCCGAGCCCGGTCATCTGCAGCCCCACGTACATGGGGCGGCGCACGATCGCATACGGCCCGTGTTCGACCAGCCGGTGCTCGGTGTAGAGCTGCGCGCCCGCCGACGTGGAGACCCCATACATCCGCCCCAGCGCCAGCCGCCCCCATAGGGCCAGGGCCAGGCCGGGGAAGTAGAAGGGGGTGCCAAGGGCCAGCGCGCCGGCCCTCTGCCGGCGGGACAATCGCACCCCTAGGGGCCGTCACGTACGGTACAGGGCACCGAAGAAGGCCATGCTGGCGGCGACCAAGAACACGCTCGAGCCCGTCGTCGCCGGCGCCAAACGCCCCACTTCGCGCCCCCGTGATCGTCGCTGCCCCTGCCACAGCCCCTGGTACACGGCCACCAGTGGCACCAGCATGGCAATGGCTCCCGCGCGCTTGATCCACTTCTCGACGCTCTCGAGGACCATGTCTTCCTCCGGGAGAGGGAGGGTGGGCCGCCGTCTCTGCCCCTTGCAGTTCACCCTCTCTGCGTCTACCCTCAGACCAGCCACCCCGAGGTGCGACGTCCTATGCGGCGACTGTGGCCTCTGCTGATCATAGTGTTTCTGCTGGCGCTATGCACCAGCCTGATCACCGCCGGCAGCACCGTGGCCGTGCTCTCCCTCCTGGTGCGAGCCTCCACCCCCGGCGACACCGTGCCCGCCCGCGAGTTGGCTTTCCCCGACAGCCACTTCGCCCAGGTCATGGGGGTAGAGGTCCATTACCAGGAGGCTGGGCAGGGCGAGCCCGCCTTCCTCCTCCTGCACGGCCTGGGGGCCAGCACCTTCTCCTGGCGAGATGTCCTGCCCATGCTGGAGGAGTACGGCCGGGTAGTCGCTTTCGACCGGCCCGGCTTCGGCCTCAGCGAGCGCCCCCTGGCGGGCGAGTATGACCCGCAGCGTAACCCCTACTCCCCGGAGTTCCAGGCCGACCTGACCGTGGCTCTCATGGATGAGCTCGGGATCGAGCGGGCGGTGCTGGTGGGGCATTCTGCCGGCGGTGCCGCGGCCGTGCTCACCGCCCTCCGCCATCCTGACCGGGTCCAGGCCCTGATCCTGGTGAGCCCGGCGGTGTACGAGATGGGAAGGCGCCTGCCGGACTGGGCGTACCCTCTGCTACGCACCCCACCAGGCAGGCAACTGGGGCTGCTGTTGCTGCGCCTGGTTGCCAGCCGGGGCATGGCCCTGCTGGACCGGGCCTACTTCGACCCCTCGCTCATCACCCCCGAAATCCGGGAGGGCTACTCGCGGCCGCTCCAGGTGCATAACGCGGATCGGGCGCTGTGGGAGTTCTTCATGGCCTCATCCGGGCCGGACTTAGGCAGCCAGCTGGGCGCCATCACCGTGCCGGCGTTGGTGATCACCGGCGAGGACGACCGCATCGTCCCCGCTGGCAGCAGTGCTCGGGTGGCGGCCGGGCTCCCTCGCGGCCGGTTGGAGGTCATCCCCAACTGCGGCCACATCGCCCACGAGGAATGCCCGGGCGAGTTCGAGAAGCTCGTGGCGTTGTTCCTGGCGGAGCAAGCGATAGCTCCCTAGGCGGCCCATTGCGCCCCTAGACGACGATCCCTTTCTCCCGAAGCAGGCGGGTGTAGTTGCGGCCCAAGATGAGGCGCTTGGCCTCCAGCGGTACCTTCGCGTACAAGATGGGGCCCAATCCCCATCCGATAGGGTTCCAGGATAGATCCGAACCGAAGAGCAGCCGGTCCGGCCCTGCCTCCTCCACCCATCGGGCCAGGGACTCGGAGCCGAGAAAGGCGCAGCTTCCCACGTAGAGGTTGTCCACCTGCGCCAGGACGGGAATGGCCTCGGAGGCGGTGTGCCCGGTCATGAAGGTGGCTTCTGGGTAGCGACGACACAGGTACAGCAGCCGGTCGGTGCCTGCCCAGTAGTGGTTCAGGATGAAGGCCCGGTGCCGGTGGGCCAGAGCACAGGCTGCCTCCACCTTGTCGCCCTGGGTATCGTAGCCCGCCAGATAGGGGTGAATCTTGATGCCTATCATCCCCTGGCCCAGGCCTCGCAGGAACTCCCGTTCCATCTCCTCGATGCTGCGGTTGGGGTTCAGGGTGACCAGCCCCTGGAACCGGCCCGGGTAGGCTCGCATGGCCTCGGCCACCAGGTCGTTGCCATAGGTCTCGTCGCTGTTCATGCCCGCATTGGCGAAGATGGTGCTGCTGGCCACACCCAGCCGGTCCATCTCCTCGATGAGCTCCTTGGGCGAGGAGTCCGGGATGTGCAGGTGGGAATGGCGGCCCAGGTGGCCGTGGGCGCACCGGAACCCCTGCCCCCGCAGTGATCCGCCCTCCCGGGCGATGGCGTGCAGCTCGTCCACCGGCTCGGGGAACGCCACTTCCGCCTGGGGCAGCGGCGACCGCCGGCTCCAGGACAGCAGGCTACGCAGGTTGCCCCCGGCAATGGCGGCCATGTCGGCCTCACTGATATCGGAGAAGACCAACTGTCCCAGCGTCGCCCCGGGCTCCCGTTCGGGCAGATCCGACCCAAATAGAAGCCGGTGCGCTCCCCACTCCCGGGTGATGAACTCCACGATGTGGTGCAGCCAGAGGGCGGACAGGTCCAGGTGAAGGTTGGGGCAGGCGTCCAGGGCCGCGTACACGGTGCGTAGGGTGCGCAGTATGCGCGTCTCCGACACGATCACCGGCAGCTCCGGGAAGGCCTGGCACAGGCGGACCACCCCCGGCCAGTCGGTCTGGTCGGCAGGCGAGCCGGCCACCATGTCGCTGGGGCAGATGAACAGGGGAACCCGCTTCTCTGCCAGCGGGCCGAGCATCTCGTCTACGCACCAGTCATCCAGGGTGAAGCGGTACTGTTGGGGATAGAGGAAGAGGGCACGTACGCCCCGTTCCTCCATCTCGGCCACCAAGTCGGCCATGGGCGGCAGCTCTCGGCTGCGCGGAGGGAGGGCGGCCCAAGCCGGATGCAGCCGCGGTTGGCCTTGGACCAGGCGCAGTACCTGCTCATTACCGTCCTGGGGGTGATACTCGCGGCAGAGGCTGGAGATGACCAGGGCCTCGTGGATGCCGTAGTGGTCCAGGGTTCGGAGGAGATCGTCTGGGGTGATGGGCTCGCGCCCCGACCAGCGGTTGAAGCGGCCTATACGACAGTTGGCGTCGAAGATGCGCACCGATGTCCTCCGCCAGGTGGGAATGGGAACGGCCGGGATCCGTCAGTGCCCTGCATTATGCCCTACCTGGCGAAGGGTGCCAGCGGGAAGGGGCAGGCCACCGCGCCTGCCCCAAGAGGCGGACGTCACCGTCCGCCCCTACAGCTATCGGTGCCTCCTGTGCCTGTGGCGGCCCCATCCCCAGCCGGCCGAAGGGCCGGCTTCGCCTAGGTAGCCGGGGGGTTAACCCCCCGGCGACAACCCTCCCCGGCGTCCTCCCACCCCCAGCCGCCTCTGCAAGCGAGAGCGGCGAGGCCCCAGCCGGACCGGGTCGTCCGCACATCCCGTGCCCGCCAGGACCGGGCTGAAGTGGCCCGGGCGCTTGCAGAGCTGCCGGTGCATGATGATAATGTGCCTGCATGTGCTGTACTTGTTGGTTCTTGACTTACGTTACTGTTAGGAGGCTGTCATGCTGCGCTGGGCTCTGATCTTCCTCATCGTTGCTCTGATCCTCGCCGTACTCGGCTTTACCACCCTTGCCGGAGCGGCCATTGACATCGCGAGGATTCTCTTCTACGTCTTCCTGGTGATCTTCGTCATCACCCTCATTCTGGGTCTGATCCGGCGCTAGACATCTTAGAGTCCTTCACGAGGCAGGCGGGGGAATACCCCGCCTGCGCTGTCGTGCTGCTGTCGAACCCCCACT
>JBMNTK010000278.1:0-4207 GCA_050945695.1 Anaerolineae bacterium
GGGACACGGCGAAGGCTACTACGAGTTCTACCTCTATCCCGGTCCCTACGAGAAGACCGAGACCTTCTTCCTGGCCCTGGTGGACCAGTCCACCGGCGGCATCATATCGCCGCGGCTGACGGTGGAGTTCACGCCCGATGGCTGCCAACCCGGGGAGGGAGGCCGGCAGGTCGCTATCGTAGACTGGGTCTACAACCCCTAACCCACGACCCGTCACGACATACTCAGGAGGGCTGTAATGAGACTGTGCCGTATCAGGCCCATAGGTAGTGAGCCAATCGCCTGCTTCTACTACGACGACTTTGCTGTACCCATACCCAACGTGCAGCGGATCAACCACCTGGCGGCCTACGGCGCTCTGCCGCTCCTGCCCAACCCCTCTCCAGACTTGCTGGACTACCTTCCCCCCAACTGGGCCAACTACCAGATCCTCAGGCAGCTCGAGCTCTTGGCCGGTCTGGACGAAGCAGACGAGGACCTTCGCATCTCGGTGGACGAGGTGTGGATGGACATACCCGTGCCCATGCCTCGAAAACTGCTGTGCTTGGCGGGCAACTACGAGGAGCACGTCCGCGAGGGCGGGGGGAAGCCGGCCGACAAGGAGAGCACCTTCCCGTTCTTCTTCATGAAGCCTCCCACCACCACCGTGCGCCCGACCGGTTCGGCAGTGGCCCTGCCCGCGTTCTCGCCTGAGCACATTGACTGGGAAGTGGAGCTCACGGTGGTCATCGGGACCTATGCCAAGGACATCAGCCCGGATGACGCCGACGAGGTCATCGCCGGCTACACCATCGGGCTCGACATGAGCAACCGGCAGCTCCGGCTCAACCCCAACCGGATCGAGCAGAGCCGCACCGCCTTCCACGAGTGGCTGTGTGGAAAGTGGCACGACGGCTTCGCCCCCATCGGCCCCTGCATCGTCCCCAACGACGAGACCTTCGACCCCACGGAAGTTGACATCTCCCTGGCGGTCAATGGTCAGGTCATGCAGCAGAGCAACACCTCCAACATGGTGTTCGACGTCTACGAGATCGTGTCCTACGCCTCCAAGATCATGACCTTGGAACCGGGCGACATGATCATGACCGGCACTCCCTCCGGCGTAGGAGCCGCTCGGGGCATATACCTCAGGAGCGGCGATCACATCTCCGCCACCATCGAGGGCATCGGCACCCTCGAGGTCGAGATCGCTTAGGCGCCCCTGGTTCCCACCGCGGGAGGCGCCGAGCCCGCTGGGGAGACGCAGAACACGGCGCGAGAGCCTGGCCCGGGGAACCGCTCCCCGGGCTGCTTTGCCTCTCTCCCGCCTGCCGGCAGGCGCTGCCTGTGCTATACTCACGAGTTGGTGAGACATATGGTGAGACCAATCGTTGCTCTGGTGGGCCGCCCTAACGTGGGCAAGTCCACCCTCTTCAACCGCATAGTCAGACGCCGGCAGGCCATCGTTGAGGACCTGCCCGGGACCACCCGGGATCGCCTCTACGGCGAGGCCGAGTGGGCCGGGGTCGAGTTCATGTTGGTGGACACCGGCGGCCTCGAGGTCATCCCGGCGGCGGGGACCGAGGGGCAGTGGCAGCCGCTGGCGGAAGGGTCCGCGCCCTTCGTGCGCGCCATGAAGGAACAGGCAGAGATCGCCATCCAAGAGGCCGACGTGGTGGTCTTGGTGGTGGATGCCGCGGCCGGGCTCAGCGCTGCCGACGAAGCCGTAGCCGAGATACTGCGCCGCACGGACAAGCCCATAGTCCTGGCTGCCAACAAGGCCGACAACCCGGCCACCCGCCAGGCCGCGGCCGAGTTCTACACTCTGGGCATCGGCGATCCCTTCCCTGTCTCCGCCATCCACGGCACCGGGACCGGCGATCTGCTGGACGAGATCGTGGACCGTCTCGAGGGCATCGCCCCGCCGGCGGAGGAGGAGACCGAGCCCGCCGGTATTCAGGTCGCCATCGTCGGGCGGCCCAACGTGGGCAAGTCCTCCCTCTTCAATCGCATCCTGGGTGAGGAGCGGGTGATCGTCAGTGACATCCCCGGCACCACCCGCGACGTCATTGACACCGAGATCACCTTCCAGGGCGAGACCATCACTCTCATTGACACCGCCGGGATGCGACGCCGGGGCAAGATCGAGCCGGGCGTCGAGAAGTACAGCGTCATGCGTGCTCTGCGAGCTGTGGAGCGCGCCGATGTGGCTCTGCTGGTGCTCGACGCCACCCAGATGGTCACCGCCCAGGATGCCCACGTGGCCGGCTACATCCTGGAGGCGCTCAAGAGCGTCGTGGTCGTGGTCAACAAGTGGGACTTGATCCCGGATCGCGAGCAGGCCCGCACCGAGGCCCTGCGCCTGATCCGCAGCGAACTGCGCTTCCTCGACTACGTCCCCGTGCACTTCGTCTCGGCAGTGACCGGTCAGGGAGTGTCCAAGGCCCTGGCGGCCGCCATCGAGGTCTACAACCAGCGCCACGAGCGCGTGCCCACGTCGGCCTTGAACCGGCTCATCCGCGAGGTCGTGGGCCGGATCAACCCCCCTTCCAAGGGCGGCCGTCGCCTGCGCGTCTACTACGCCACTCAGGCCGAGGTGGATCCACCCACTTTCGTGCTTTTCGTCAACGACCCGCGCCTGGTGCACTTCGGGTTCACGCGCTTCATCGAGAACCGCATCCGGGAGCAGTATCCCTTCACCGGGACCCCCATCGTGATCCAATACCGACATGAAGAGCGGGCCGAAAACGACTGAGTCGGCGTACGTCCTCACCATGCCGATGGGACTGGACGTGGTGACGGCCGAGGAACTGGCCGTGCGCGCCCGCCGAGCCTCGCTGAGCGCCCGATCGAGCACCGAGATAGCGCTCACCTACGGCGGTCCTCCTTCAGACTTGGCCGCCCTGCGATCAGTGACCGACGTCTGGACGGTGGTTCGCCAGATGGCCGGCATCGGCACGCGCTACCGTGACCTGCGCACCCTAAGCGAGATGGTGGCGCGAACCGACCTGGAGCCGGCGCTGGCCCGGTTGCGGGAGATGGGCCTACGCCCGCGGCGCACGCTCAGGTTCGGCATCACCTGTACGATGCGCGGCGAGCGGGCCTATCGGCGCACGGATGCCCTGCAAGCCGCCCGCGACGTGCTCACCGGCCTGCAACCGGGCACGGGGCCGGGACAGCCTCGCGTCCGGCTCGTGCCGGCGGGCGGTGAGGCGCCGGCAGTGCGCTTCTGGCTGCACCTGGAGGGCGACCGAGCCCGGCTCGCTCTGGCGCTGACACCGCTCCCCGTGGGAGTGCGGGAACGCGCCGTGAGCCTTCCCGGCTCGCTGCCTGGCCCCGTCGCCTATGCCATGGCTCACCTTACCCGGCCCACCCCGAACGACGTCTTCGTGGACCCCGCCTGCGGCTCGGGCAGCATCGCCCTGGAGCGGGCCGAGAACTGGCGCCATCGGCTCATTCTGGCCGGTGACCTGGACGCGGCGGCGGTGGCCGCGGCCGCAGCCAACTTTGGCCCTCGGCACAAGCCCCGGGACCTATTGCAGTGGGACGCGGCCAGGCTGCCCCTGCCCGCCGAGTCGGTGGACGCCATGGCCTGCAACCCGCCCCACGGCATCCAGATGCGCCCCAAGGGCGGGCTCGAGAAGCTGTATCGTGGTATCCTGGTGGAGGCTAGTCGGGTGCTCCGCGCTGGCAGCCGGATGACGTTCCTGACGCCAGAGCGAGAGCTCACTGACCGCATCCTGGCCGAGACCGACCGCTTCCGCATCGAGCGCTGCTTCGTCATTGACCTGCTCGGACAGCGACCATATCTCTACTCACTCAGAAGGAGCTGATCTTGCCCCAGTCATCCAACCACGCATCTCTCAGCCACATCAAGGGCTGGATCATAGACATGGACGGCGTCCTCTACCGGGACACGGAGCCCATTCCAGGCGCGGGTGAGCTGCTTGCCACCTTCACCCGCGAGGGCACGCCCTTTCTCCTGCTCACCAACAACTCAGCGCTCACGCCCGGGCAGTACGCCCGCAAGATCGGTCAGATGGGCATGGACGTCCCCGAGCAGCAGATCCTCACTTCTGCCCTGGCTACCGCCGCATACCTGGATGAGAACGCCCCTGCCGGCTCACCTGTCTACTGCATCGGGAGCGATGGGCTGATCCAGGCCCTGCAGGCCAGCCACGTCCGCCTCACCGAGGACTGGCGCGAAGCCCGCTACGTGACCGTCGGC
>JBMNTK010000279.1:0-4196 GCA_050945695.1 Anaerolineae bacterium
CGGACGCAGGGTCGGTTCGGTCACCTTGCTCCTCCCCTCCGGGCGCGGGCGCCCAAGCGCTCACGGTGATCGGCGAGGGCGGCCCGATACACCTCCATGGTTCTCTGGCCTACAGCCTGCGGGCTGAATTCCTGCCGGAGCTTCTCCTTGCCCCGGCGACCCATCTCCCGCGCCCGTTCCGGGTCAGAAAGCAGGGAGACCACGGCGTGGGCCAGGGAGGCCTCATTGCGCGGGGGCACGAGCAGTCCGGTGCGGCCATGCTCCACCACCTCTGGCAGCCCACCCACCGTGGTGGCTACCACCGGCTTGCCATACCCATAGGCCACCGGCACCACCCCGCTCTGGGTGGCCTCCACGTAAGGCAGCACCACCACGCTCGCCCGTCCGAAGAGCTCGTCGCGCTTGGCATCGGTCACGTACTCGTTGTGCACCTCGAACCGGTCCGGATGCACCATCATCTGCCGGTAGCGGTCGAAGTCCTCGCCGGTGCCGGCGATCACGATCTTGGCATCGGGCACCTGAGCAGTGATCAGGGGCTCAGCTCGGATGAGGTACTCCAGCCCCTTGTAGCCCCAGATCCGACCGAAGAAGAGCGCCACCTTCCCGTCGCTTTCCTGGGTGCCGCGGTTAGCCACGCCTGGATCGGCCAAGGGCACCACGTGCACGGCCTCGGCCGGGAACCCCAAGCGCTCCACCACCTCGTCACGCAGGGTCTGGGCGTGGACGATGGCGCGGTGCGCCCGCCGATACCCGAAGTCCATCGTCCATTGCGGTATGCGAAGCGACTCCCGGTCCCCCACGTGGCGCTCCGGGTCGTGGATGGTCACTACTAGGGGAAGGTCTCCCAGCAGCGGCAGCGTGAAGTTGAACCAGAGGTGCCCGTGCTGGTAGTGCAGGATGTCTGGGCCAAAGGAGCGCAGGGCCCGATGGATGCGCGCCGCCGCGATGACCTGGCGGATGGGCTGGCGCAGCCGGGGCTTGGGAAAGGAGAAGACCTTCACAGAGGACGACAGGCGGGCCTGACCCGGTGCTAGGAGCTGCTGCGGCAGAATGAGCAGCACCTCCGCTTGCTCAGCCAGCCCGTTGGCCAGGCCGATGCAGAAGTCACCGAAGTCGAAGGAAAGGAGCGCCACTCTCATGCCGCGGCCCCCCGCACCAGCCCGGCCACGTATCCGGCAGCCTCGATCACTTGGTACTGACGGCGGAAACGGGCCGCTGAACCAGGCGAAAGCACTGCGAGCGGTGCTCGCGGGAGCGCCCACAGCAGGCGAGCGGCAGCCAGCCGCGCCCTTTCCGACGCCGGCATCGCCCCCGCCTGGCCGCCGTCCATCATGACCGCGTCCGACCAACCCTGCCAGAAGGCGTGCCGTCGAAACCAGGGCTTGGTCAGCCGGGATGCCGAGATGTGATGGCCTACTGACAGCCCGGGATGGTAGACCACGGGCAGCCCCCAGGAGTCCACCTGCTGGCGGAGATAGATCTCCTCGTTGGCCATCAACCGGCCCCCCCGCCGCCCCACGTCTTCCCGGAAGCCCCCGGCCCGCTCGAACACCTCCCGCGGCACCGCCATGTTGCACAGCGACAGCCACTTGTCAGGGCCGATCACCGTGGGCTCATCTGACCAGTGTAGGATGGAGTGGGCGCCCAGAAGGTGATCGGAGAGCCACTCCGGCCGGGGCGCCTCCCAGATGGGCTCACAGCGCCCCCCGATCATCCCCGGTCGAGGGGAGAAGCGCTCGAAGGTCTCCAGGTAGCCCTCGAGCCAGTTCGGCCCGGCCACGGCGTCGGAGTCCAAGAAGGCGAGGTAACGCCCTCGGCAGACGCGAAAGCCGGTGTTGCGGGCGCGCGAGGCCCCGAGCTGGGGCTCGTAGACGTAGCGGATGTCGGCGCTCCCGGCGAGTCCCTCGATCACTTTTCGCGTATCATCGGTAGAGCCATTGTCCACGACCACCACCTCGTACTGGTCGCGAGGTAGGGTCTGCCCCACCAGGCTGCCCACCGACCGGGTCAAGTACGAGGCCCGGTTGTGGGTGGCCACTATCGCCGAGATGATCACGCTCATGAGCGCTCTCCCCCGCTCACGGCAGCCAACTCCCCCGCCAGCCGCTCGGCCAGCCGTCGGCGGTCGAACCGCTCGATGCCGTCCAGCCGCACCTCCAGTGGCCGGCCCGACTCACGCCGCTGGTAGGCCTCAAGGATGGCCCCCTCGATCGCGGACGGATCATGGGTGGACACGGCCAGCCCGAGCTGGTTCTCGGCGGCGCCGGGGCAGCTGAGCAGCAGGATGGGCGGCCCACCCACGGCCCAGTACTCGTAGATCTTGCCCGGCACCAGGGTATCGAAGCCGTCGTAGTTGACGGCCAGGAGCAGGTCCGCCTGACGCAGGCTGCGAAGGTACTCGGGCTGCGGCAGGTATCCAGCTTCCCGGACCGTCCCCTCCAGGCCCATAGCTTGGGCCATCTCCCGGTAGGGCTCGGGCAACCTACCCGTGAAGGTCACCTCCAGGCGCTCGCCCACCTCCGGGCGAGCCTCCCGGATGTTGCTGAGGGCACGGAAGAGAGCCTCCGGGCTGCGATGCCAGTCGTCGGAGACGCTGAGCAACCCGGCGTGGAGGATCCGGAAGGGACCGGCGCCATCCGCGGTCCGCTCGATGTCCCAGGCCGCCCGGAACTGCTCCAGGTCCACCCCGTTGGGGATCAAGGGGAACTTGCTGGGGTCCTGGTGAGGGTAGCGAGCGAGAAAGGCCTGGCGGCTGGCCTCGGTGACCAGGATCACGCGCTGGGCCGTCCTCACCGCCCAGGCCTCGAGCCGGCGCTCCAGCCAGCGGGCAGGGGCCGGCTTGGCCCGATAGCGGGGCGTGTCTATCCAGTCGTCGCGGTAGTCGAGCACTAGGGGCAGGCCCGTCTGGCGGCTCAGTAGCGCCCCCGCCAGCACCACCGAATGCGGGGGGCAGGTGGCGAAGATGACGTCGGGCCGGTGCTCGCGGACGATCCGGCGGCCCGCCCGCACAGCGAAGGGCAGCCAGGTGATGTGCTCGTCCGGCAACAGCAGATTAGCCTGTGCCCATCCTCGCAGGCGCCCCAGTCCACTGATGACGGGGCCCAGAAGCCGGCTGCGTTGCCGAGCCGCTCGTCCCCGCTCCAACACCTCCACTGGAGCCTCGCCAGCTGTGGTCCGGAAGATCCTCACGCTCTCCGGCAACTCCTTCAGCAGGCTCTCGCTGCCCTCGCGGCGCTGGCTCTCGTACTCCCGGGAGTCGTCGATGGTGAGGATCATGGGATCCCACCCGAACTCCGGCAGGTACTTGGCGAACTTCACGGCCCGAATGGACCCTCCCACCGAGAAGAAGGGCGGGAAGACGTAGGCCAACATGAGGGCTTTCTTGCGCTGTCCTTGAGCGGCCATCACCAGCAGATCCCCTCGTACGGAGCCGGGCAAGCGCTGCCGGCCTCGAATGCGCGCGCCAGGTCAATCACCAGGTGGTCCGGCCTCAGGAGGCTCCCCAGCCGTTCCTGGGCACCGTTGAGAGCATGGGCCACCACGAGGACGTCGGACTCCTCCACCACCTCCTGAAGGGTGGGGCGCATCAGGGCGGAGACGTGGGGCAGCACCCGCTCGATGAAGGCCCGGTTGCCGCCGGTCAGCCGGGAGAGGTTTACGTTGTCGTCCCAGATAGCCACCTCCAGCCCCTTGCCGGTGAGCGTCTCTACCAGGTCCACCACCGGGCTCTCTCGCAGGTCGTCGGTGTTGGGCTTGAAGCTCAGCCCTACCACCCCCACCCGTTGGCGACCGTCGCGCAGCACCATGTCCACCACCCGCCCCACCTGCAGCCGGTTACTGGGCAGGATAGCCTCCAGGACGGGCAGCTCCAGGTCGCGGTGCCGGGCGAGGTGCAGCAGCGCCCGAAGGTCCTTGGGCAAGCAGGAGCCGCCGAAGGCAAACCCGGGCTTGAGGTAGCGGGGCGAGATGTTGAGACTGGTGTCCTTGCAGAAGATCTCCATGACACTGGTCCCGTCCACCCCCAGGCTCTTGCAGACCCGGCCGATCTCGTTGGCGAAGGTGACCTTGAGGGCATGGAAGGCGTTGCTGGCATACTTGACCAGGCAGGCGCTGTCCGGATCGGTGTGGATGACGGGGGCAACCAGCCCGTCGTAGAGCCCCTCGACCGTCTTAGCCGTCTCGGCATCCCAGGCCCC
>JBMNTK010000280.1:0-4122 GCA_050945695.1 Anaerolineae bacterium
CACCTCTAGCTCGTCCATCGCTCCCCGCTCCCGGTCCACCAGGATCAGGTAGTGAGGGCGGACTCCCTCGAGCCCCAGCAGCACCGTCTCCACCTGCGACGGGAACACGTTCACCCCTCGCACCACCAGCATGTCGTCCGTCCTGCCGCTCACCCGAGCCATGCGGGCCAGCGTGCGGCCACAGGCACAGGGCGTTACGTCCAGGCTGGTGATATCTCCGGTGCGGTAGCGCAGGATCGGCAGCGCCTCCTTCGTCAGCGCCGTCACCACCAACTCACCCTGGGAGCCTGGTGGCAGGACCTCCTCCGTCTCCGGGTCGATCACCTCTGCCAGGAAGTGGTCCTCACTCAGGTGCATCCCGCAGTGCCGCTCGCACTCCGCCGAGACCCCCGGCCCCACCACCTCGCTCAGGCCATAGGTGTCAATCGTCACGACCCCCAGGCGCTGCTCGATCTCCCGGCGCATCCCTTCCGACCAGGGCTCCGACCCGTGGATCCCCACGCGTAGGTGGAACGAGCGCAGGTCAAGCCCCATCTCATCCGCCTGCTCGGCCAGGTACACCGCGTAGCTCGGCGTCGCCACCAAGACCGTCGTCTCCAGGTCCTCGATCAGCATGATCTGCCGGCGCGTATTGCCCGAGGAGACGGGTATCACCGCGGCCCCCAGGCGCTCACAAGCACCGTGCCAGCCAAGCGCCCCCGTGAACAGCCCGTAGCCCATGGCGACCTGGACTGTATCATCCTCCGTCACTCCTGCGCAAGCCAGCTGCCGGGCGCAGACCTCACTCCACGTCTCCAAGTCGCCGTGCGTATAGGCGACGACAGTCGGCTTGCCCGTAGTCCCGCTCGAAGCGTGGATCCGCGCCAGTTGTCGGCGCGGCACGGCCAGGAGTCCGAAGGGGTAGTTGTCGCGGAGGTCATTCTAACGGGTGAAGGGCATCAGCGTCAAGTCCGCCAGCGACCGGATGTCCTCCGGCGACAGCCCCCGTGCCTGGAAGGCCTCCCGGTAGAACGGGACCGCCTCGTAAGCCCGCCGCACCTGCAGCTGAAGCCGCTCCAGTTGCAGCGCCTCCAACTCGGCCCGGGACATCCTCTCCCGTTCCGGATTCCAGATCACCCCTACCTCCCCGACAGTCCACTCCCCACGCGGCCGGCACCAGCGACACGGCAGTTGCCTCTGGGCATGGGTCAGGCCGATACTATATTCCTTGATGTTCATTTCCGAAAAACCCGGACGTCTTGCCCCACGGGGGCGCGTGCGATGAGGCTCGGTCGGCCGGCCCGTTAGGGGAGTAAGGGGGAGCGCATGATTTGGGACCGGCAGTATGAGACTATGCCCAGAGCCGAGCTGCAGCGGCTCCAGGGAGAGCGCCTGCGCGCCCTGGTAGCCAGGACCTACGCCAAGGTCGCCTTCTACCGCCAGCGCTTCGAGGCCCACGGCGTACATCCCGACGACATCAGGGGCCTCGAGGACCTATCCCGTCTCCCCTTCACCACCAAGGCCGACTTCCGGGACACCTACCCCCTGGGTCTGTCCTGCGTGCCGGTGGACGATATCGTACGGATACACGACTCCAGCGGCACTACCGGTAAGCCCACCGTGGTAGCCTACAGCGCGGCCGACGTGAACCTGTGGGCGGAGATGATGGCCCGCACCGTCACCGCTGCCGGTGTGACCAAGCACGACATCGTCCAGAACGCCTACGGCTACGGGCTCTTCACCGGGGGGCTGGGCATGCACTACGGCGCCGAGCGGGTGGGCGCCACGGTAATCCCCGTCTCCGGCGGCCAAAGCAAGCGCCAGGTGATGCTGGCCCAAGACCTGGGCAGCACCGTCCTCACCTGCACCCCGTCCTACGCCCTCTACCTGGCCGAGACCGCTGAGGAGATGGGCACCAGCCTGCGCGAAACCAAGCTGCGGGTGGGCATCTTCGGGGCGGAGCCCTGGACAGAGCGTATGCGCCAGGAAATCCAGGCCAAGACCGGCCTCCTGGCCATAGACATCTACGGGCTGAGCGAGATCATCGGCCCGGGAGTGGCGGTCGAGTGCGAGCACCAGCGTGGTCTGCACATATTCGAGGATCACTTCCTGCCCGAGATCGTGGACCCGGCTACCGGTGAGCCCCTGCCCTATGGCGAGAAGGGGGAGCTCGTCATCACCACCCTCACCAAAGAGGCCATGCCGGTGATCCGCTACCGCACCGGCGACATCACCTCCCTCAACCCGGAGCCCTGTGCCTGCGGGCGCACCAGCGTGCGCATGGAGAAGGTCAGCGGCCGCACGGATGATATGATCATCGTGCGCGGCATCAACGTCTTCCCCTCCCAGATCGAGACCGTGCTCCTGCAGACCAAGGGCGTCCAGCCCCACTACCTGATCATCGTGGACCGGCAGCGCACCCTGGATGACCTGGAAGTATGGGTTGAGGTCTCCGAGGAGATCTTCGCCGACGAGGTGCGCCGGCTCGAAGCCCTGGAGGCCGGCCTGCGGCACGACCTGCGAGAGGTGCTGGGGATCAACGCACGTGTCAAGCTGGTGGAGCCCCACTCGATCCAGCGCAGCGAGGGCAAGGCCAAGCGAGTCGTAGATCGCCGAGATGTCTACACCAATTGACCAGGGCGCCCGGACCGGCGCCCGCCAACCTAGGGACTTGGTCTTAGCGCTCAAGGAGCAGAAGCCATGAAAGCCACCCAGATCTCGGTGTTTCTGGAGAACCGGCCCGGTCGGCTCCATCACCTCCTTCAGGTGCTCGCGCGGGCCGGGGTCAACCTGCAGGCCCTCTCCGTCGCCGATACCGCCGACTTCGGCATCGCCCGGGTCATCGTGACCGACCCGATCGCGGCCATGGCCGCCATCCAGGCGGATGGCCTCACCGCCGCCACGACGGAGGTCCTGCGCGTAGAGCTGCCCGACGAGCCGGGCGCCCTGGCCAACACCGTCATCGAGCCCTTGGCCGAGGCCGGTGTGAACGTGGAGTACATCTACGCCTACAGCGAACGCTGCGGCGACAAGGCAGTAGTGGTCCTCAAGACAGACAACAACGAGAAGGCAGAGCAGGTCCTGGGTTGAGCCCAGGCCTCCGGCCCGCATCGGTCTTTGGAAAGGAATGATCATGTATCGTTACGTGTTGGGCGGGGTCGCTGAGGGCCCTCGCCCGGGAGGCGCCCGGTGAAGCGTCTCCTCCTCGGTAACGAGGCCCTTGCCCTGGGGGCCCGAGCTGCCGGCGTCACCATTGCCACCGGCTACCCCGGCACCCCCAGCACCGAGATCATGGAGTACTTCGCCCGCTACCCGGGCGTCCAGGCTCACTGGTCTCCCAACGAGAAGGTAGCGCTGGAGGTGGCCATCGGCGCTTCCTTGGCAGGGGCCCGCACCATCGTCACCATGAAGCACGTGGGGCTCAACGTAGCCGCCGACCCGTTCTTCGCCGCCGCCTACACCGGCGTCAATGGGGGCCTGGTCGTCATCACTGCCGACGACCCCGGCATGCACTCCTCTCAGGGCGAGCAGGACAACCGCAACTACGCCAGGTTCGCCAAGGTGCCCCTGCTGGAGCCCTCCGACAGCCAGGAGTGCTTCGACATGGTGGCTACGGCCCTCCAGATCAGCGAGGAATTCGACATCCCGGTCCTCCTGCGCACCACCGGCCGCATCTCTCACGCCCAATCTGTAGTGGATGTGGACGCGGCGCTCTTCGACCCCGCCCCACCGAACGAGGACAGGGCCCGAACGTTCCAGCGGGCGCCGAGCAAGTACGTCATGCTCCCGGCCAATGCCCGAACCCAGCGAGTGGACCTGGAGGAGCGGCTGCGCCGGCTGCGACACTACGCCGAGACCACGCCCCTCAACCAGGTCCTCTGGCAGGACCGTCGCTTGGGTATCGTCTCCAGCAGCATCGCCTACCAGTACGCCCGCGAGGTCTTCCCCGATGCTTCCTTCCTCAAGCTGGGCATGGCCTACCCCTTCCCGGCCAGCCTAGTGCTGGAGTTTGCCCGCCAGGTGGACACCCTCCTGGTGGTGGAGGAGCTGGACCCGTTCCTGGAGGAGCACATACGCGCCCTGCCGGGGTTGCCGGACATACCCATCCACGGTCGGGACCTGTTCCCCGGCATAGGCGAGCTT
>JBMNTK010000281.1:0-4114 GCA_050945695.1 Anaerolineae bacterium
CCTCAGCGTAGTAGAAGCCCACGTTAGGATCATCCACCCGCACCAGCCCCGAGCCATCGGGGTTGACGGCGAAGAAGGCCTCCTGGCCATCACGGTCGGACTTGAACAGGATCTTGCCGACGTACCACTCGACGGGCAGGGGCTCAAGCTCGATCGGCGCCGGGGCCGGAAGCTCCTCGCCGGTCGGCAAGGGCAACGTGCTCAGCTCTGGCGCCGGAGAGGGCTCGGCCTTCACCCAGACGGGATCCCAGTCGTTCCAGTTGCCCGACCGGCCGAGGCTACGCTGGCCGGAGCCATCGGCGTTCATCACCCAGAGGTGCTTCCACCCCGCCTCGCGGTTCGACCAGAAGACGATCTGGGAGCCATCGGCATTGAAGGAGGGGTGCTTGTCCCACTCCCAGTTGTTCTGGGTCAGGCGCCGGTCCTGCCCGGAGCCGCGGTCGAGGAGGTGGATCTCGTCGTTGCCGTCTCGCTGCGAGACGTAGGCGACGCTAAGCCCATCCGGTGACCAGGCGGGCTCATAGTCGGCGCCGGCCGCCCCGCCGGCGACATAGGCGATGTCTCCGGTCTCGGTGTCTTCGAGCCAGATCTGGTGGTTGCTGCCTATCTCGCGCACGAAGAGACGGTACCGACCATCGGGCGAGAGAGCGTCACGGCGGAGCGCCTCGGCGTAGTAGAAGCCCACGTTGGGGTCATCCACCCGGCAGGCCTCGCCTGTGTCCGGGTCCAGGAGGTAGATGGCGGCCAGCCCCTCAGCATCGGACTTGAAGAGGATCTTGCCGACGTAGTCCTCCAGCTCCGGCTGGCAGCCGGGCTCGGTGCGCAGTGGCACGTCCAGCTCCAGCGGGCTAGTGGAGGGTATGGGCGCGCTGGGCGCTTCCTTGATCCAGACGGGGTCCCAGTCGTTGTAGGCTCCCCAACCGCTTAGGTTCTGGGGCTGGGAGCCGTCGGCATTCATGAGCCAGATGTGGCGGAAGCGGGCCTGACGGTTGGAGTAGAAGACGATCTGTGACCCATCAGGGCTAAATGAGGGGTGCTTGTCCCACTCCCAGGTGTTTTGGGTCAGCCGCCGGTCGGTGTTGGTCAGGCGGTCGTAGAGATGGATCTCGTCGTTGCCATCAGACTGGGACACATAGGCCACATAGCGGCTGTCTGGGGCCCAGGCAGGCTCATAGTCTGCCCCCAAGCTCCCACCCACGATGTAGGAGATGTCCCCGGTCTGTAGGTCCTGCTGCCAGATCTGCAGGTCTGGTCCTACCTCCCGCACGAACAGGCGATAGCGGCCATCGGAGGAGGTGAGGTCTTGGGTGCGGGCCTCAGCGTAGTAGAAGCCCACGTTAGGATCATCCACCCGCACCAGCCCCGAGCCATCGGGGTTGACGGCGAAGAAGGCCTCCTGGCCATCACGGTCGGACTTGAACAGGATCTTGCCGACGTACCATTCCGGAGACCAGTCCGCTGAGCGCTCTGGTTCCTGTGCCAGTAGGCCGCCGGTGGCAGGCACCAAGGCTAGCACCAGCCCTAGGGCGAGGAAGGCTATACGTTTCACGGTGCACTCTCCTCCGGGAACTGCAAGCGCGTACGTCCCCCGATGCGCCGCAGTATAGCAGGATTGTGAAAGGATATAAAAACTTCATCAACTCCTAACATGCCCATTGGCCTCCAGAGCAGCCCGGGCTGCCGACCGGTCATCCCAGGGCCGCTCTTCGGTGCCAAAGCACATAGACTGCTCGTGCCCCTTCCCGCACAGGATCACGGTGTCCCCCGGCCTGGCCATGGCTACTGCCCGGTGGATGGCCTCGGCCCGGTCCGGCACCAGGCTGTAGTGCACGCCGGCCACGGCGCCTGCCCGCACGGCAGCCGCCTCCATCTGCGCCAGGATGTCACGTACGTCCTCGCGGCGAGGGTCCTCGGCGGTGAAGACGGCGTGGTCTGCCAGCAGGACCGCTACGGTGGCCATCGGTGCGCGCTTGAGCACGTCCCGCTCGCCGGCACAGCCGAAGACCACGATCAACCGCCCCTCGGTGATAGGACGTACGGCCCGGAGCGCTTGTTCCAGGGCATTGGCAGTGTGTGCGAAGTCCACGATGACGGTGAAGGGTTGGCCTTGGCGGATGAACTCCATCCTGCCCGGCACACCCGGGAAGGAAGCACAGGCCTCTGCCGCTCTGGACAGGGGTACGCCCCAGGCACAGGCGGCGGTCACCGCGGCGGCTGTGTTCCAGGCGTTGTAGCGCCCCACCAAGGGGGCCTCCAGGTCCGCTCGGCCCCAGGGAGTGCGCAGGACGACGGCCAGCCCGCCGGCGCAGTCGCGGGCCTGCTCGATGATCGTGTCTGCCCGCGCGGTGCCATAGGTCAGGTGCCGGTCGGCGGCTATCGGGCGCAGGATCTCGTAGGAGCTGTCGTCCCGGTTGAGCACGGCCGTCTTGGCCACGCCCGGCTTGCGGTCGCCGACGGAGAGGTAGCGAAACAGCAGCGCCTTGGCCTCCCGATAGGCCTCGAGGGTGCGGTGGTAGTAAAGGTGGTCATGGGTGATGTTGGTGACGACGGCCAGGTCGAACTCACAGGCCTCGAGGCGGTGCTGCGCCAGGCCTTCGCTCGTGGCCTCGAGCACGGCGGCCTGGCACCCCGCCGCCACCATCTCCCGGAGGAGCGCTTGCACCTGCGAGGGTGGGGGAGTGCTGGTGTGCAGGCCCGTGTCTACCACCCTGTCGCCCATGTGCGCCCCGACGGTGCTGATGAGGCCGACCGAGAGGCCGTTCTGGGTGAGGATGTGGTGCAGAAGGGTGGCGGTGGTGGTCTTGCCGTCGGTCCCGGTGACGCCGGCCAGGCGCAGTTCCCGCGAGGGGTACCGGTGCCAGGCGGCCTCCAGGCGAGCCCAGGCCATGCGCCCATCGGGCACGATGACCACGGGAACGCCCACCGGGTCCTCCGGTGGCCGCTCGGCCACGACGGCCAGGGCGCCCGACCGGACGGCAGCCGGGATGAACGCGTGCCCATCGGTCTGCAGGCCCCGGTAGGCGATGAACAGCGACCCCGGGCTGACTCGCCTGGAATCGGTCTGTATGTCGCGTACGATCTGTCGAGGAAGGTCGTCGGCAGGCAGGCCTGCTCGTCGTAGCAGCTCTGGCAAGCGCCAAGCCACGGAGCCCGCGTTCAATGGAATGCCCCCAATGGTGTCAGCTCCCCCCAATAGCCCACCTAGGTAGCTTCTGATATACTCTGATAAGGGTAAAGATGATGAACGAACGCATTGTATCGCCGAAGGCGCAAGAAGCGGAGAGTGTGTCCGAGGGCAGCTTGCGCCCCCGGATGCTAGATGAATACATCGGCCAAAGCAAGGTGGTCGAGAACCTGCGTGTCTTGGTCGAGGCTGCTCGGATGCGGGGGGAGCCGCTCGACCATCTGCTCCTATACGGGCCTCCGGGATTGGGCAAGACCACTCTGGCCCACGTGGTGGCCAACGAGATGGGAGTCAACATAAGGGTGACCTCGGGGCCGGCGATCGAGCGGCCTGGGGACCTGGCTGCCATCCTCACCAACCTGCGTCAGGGTGACATCCTCTTCATTGATGAGATCCATCGCCTGGGCAAGGTGGTGGAGGAGGTCCTCTACCCGGCAATGGAGGACTTCTCGCTCGACATCGTGATCGGCAAGGGGCCGGCAGCCCGGAGCATACGCCTCTCCCTCCCGCGCTTTACGGTGATCGGGGCGACGACCAGGCTGGCGTTGGTCAGTTCGCCGCTGCGCTCCCGGTTTGGCGCCATCCAGCGCCTGGACTTCTACGACGAGGAAGCTCTGCGCGCCATCGTGGCTCGCTCCGCCCGGATCCTGGGGGTGGAGGCCGATGAGGAAGGGGTGGCTGAGATCGCCAGCCGGGCCCGGGGCACTCCGCGGGTGGCCAACCGACTGCTGCGACGGGTGTGCGACTACGCTCTCGTGCGGGCGGAAGGGCGGGTCACCCGGGAGGTGGCTGCCCAGGCGCTCGAGATGCTGGAGGTAGACGAGTGCGGCCTGGACGACCTGGACCGGCGAGTGCTCTCGGCGTTGGTGGAGAAGTTCGCCGGCGGGCCGGTCGGGCTGGAGACGCTGGCGGCCGCGGTCTCAGAAGAGG
>JBMNTK010000282.1:0-4093 GCA_050945695.1 Anaerolineae bacterium
ATGAGGGGGAAATGACAAGCCGGGCACTGCCTGCGCAGTGCCCGGCTTCGGGTTCGGCCGCAGGCTAGGCCTGGCGAATGAAGAACTGGGCCGGCACGCAGTTGGATGGGCTGTGCACCGAGTCCTCGTTGAACACGTGGCGCTCGGGGGTGCTCTCGGGCACGTTGAAGAAGTTGTTCTTCACGATCAGCAGCCCTTGCTCCAACGGGGTGCCGCCGATGGTGCCAATGGTCCAGAGGTTGCGCGAGTTGATCCGGAAGATCTCCTTGCCCAGCTCGATGCGCTCCTCGTCGTCAATGGTGGTCTGCGCCTGGTCGAACAGCTCCTGGACGCGGCGCAGATCTCCCTCCGGCTCCACACCCTGGGTCCCACCGGACTGGTACCAGATGCCGGACAGCGGGCCAATGCGGCTGCTGCTGGCATAGGGCATGGTCCAGTGAGGATAGATGAGCACCTTACCGTTGCCACCGGTCATCCACACCGATACCTGGTGCTCACCGGCCGCCATGCGAGTGTAGTGCAGGGACCGCTCTTCGACGTTCACCGCCGACCTGATGCCCACTGCGTTCCAGTGGCTGTTGGCCAACTGCGCCGTGTCTACCCAGGGGCCGAAGAGGTCCACCACCGCTATGGTGATGTCGATCGGCTGACCGTCGGGCGCCAGGCGGTACCCTTCGGCGTCTCGCTTGTCCAGCCCAAGGTCGTCGAGCATCTGGTTCGCCAGGTCCACGTCGAACTCGATGAAGGGGGTCTCCATCCCTTCTTCGTAGTACTCAGACCAGGGCATGGGTGCCATCTGGCGCGGCTCCCCAAAGCCCAGGAAGGCGGAGTTCCAGATCTCATCCCGGTCTATGGCGCTGGAGAGGGCCTGGCGGAACTCCACTGTGCGCAGCAGGTCGCCTATGACCATCTGGTGGTCGGTGGCCCCTTCCTGGAAACCAGCGTTCTGATTGAACATCAGCCCGGCCTCAGCACCACCATCGCAGGGCCACTCCACGATGTGGTAGTTGCCCTGCTCCTGACCCTCGACGAAGAGCGGGTAGTTGATGAGGTTGATGTGGCGCCCTTGGCAGTCCAGCTCACCGGCGATGGCCATGAAGTTGAGGACTTCCGCGTTGGGGACCACCTCGAACTGGATGCGGTCAATGTAGGGCAGCTGGTTCCCTTCGGGGTCTACCCGGTAGTAGTAGGGGTTGCGCTCGACAATCAGCGGGTTCTGGTCCGGCAGAGTGACGAACTGCCAGGCCTCGATTACCGGCCGCTCCGGGTTCTGGTAGGTGTTGCTGCGATCGTTGAAGTACTGGAACCACTGTTCGAAGCCGGCTTCCTGTGCCGCGGCTTCCAGCTCCGCCTGATCGCGGAAGTCAATGTGGAACTGCTCCAGGTAGTGCCCCGGGACGCCGTGGAAGCAGGAGGTGGCCAACCACTCCAGGAAGGTACCGTAGGGAGCGGCGAACCGGTAGCGGATGGTGTAGTCGTCTACCTTTTCGATGGTGCCGTACTCCCCACCAACCCGCATCCAAGCCGGCTTCAGGGGAGTGAGCTCCTCGTTGTTGTAGATGTGGTCGTGCCACCACATCACAGCGTCAGCCGTGAATGGCTCACCGTCAGACCACTTCATTCCCTCGCGCAGATAGAAGGTGAACTCGGTACCGTCCTCGCTCACCTCCCAGCTCTTGGCCACTGAGGGCACGAGGTTGCCCTCGATGTCGAAGTAGATCAGCGCTTCACGGTAGAGCCGGTAGTAGGCATCGCTAGCGTTGGTAGCGGCCCGGTGCCAGGTCCCGCCGTACTCGCCGATCTCGTCCTCTACTTGCTGCATCAGGGGCTCGACCGGCAGGCGTTCGTCTACCGGCGGCAGCTCGCCAGCCGCTACCCGCTCCGCCAGCATAGGAGCTTCGTTGTAGCGGGAGGGCGCAGCCTCGGCAGCCGACGTCGGCGACGGCTCGGCGGGTGCCGCCGTAGCTTCCGGCGGCGTGGTGGGTTCGGCGGCAGCGGCGGTGGTGGCGGTGGGCTCCGCCGGGGCAGTGGTGGGCTCGGCGGGGGCTTCGGTCGGGGCGGTTGGGGCCGGCTGTCCGCCTCCACAGGCTGCCAGGGCAGCCGAGGAGGCAGCCAGGGCGCTGACGGATAGGAACGTACGTCGTCTGAGCTTGCCTGCGGACATCTCATCCCTCCTATGAGTGGTGAACGCCCCAAGGGGGCAGGAGCCGCTGCGAGCCGATGTACGTATGTACCCGCGTGGAAGAAAGCGCACGCAGGCTATTGTCTGGCAAAGCGCCCTATGGATCTGTAGTGACGCGGATTGTATCGCGCGCGGGGACCAGGGTCAACCAACATTACCAAGGAATGCCAGTGAGAGACTGACATAGATGGATGGAGCTAGTCAGGCAGAGCCGCTCAGCGAGCGAGAGCGGCCCTGCCCCGATCGGTGAGGGTGAGCACCTCGGGGAGCCCGGCGCAGTCCCTGGCCGCCGGGCATCCCTCGCAGCCACGGTTACACCCTGACCGGGCGGACCGCAGGTAGTCCCCCTTCACCAGTTCCTCCAGGATCTGTTCGGCCAGCGCCGGCGTGATCCCCAGCCGCTTGGCCAGGTCGCCATTGCTGGCCACCTCTCCGGAGGCTACGAGCCGAAGGGTGTCTCTGAGCACGCTATCCTCCCCAGCCCAACAGCAATCCCACCTGATAGGCGGCCACGCCCCCAAGGAGGGAAACCACCAGGAGTAGCCCCACGTCGAACAGCGTCCAAGCCCAGGACCCTGTCTCCTTACGTATCACGGCCACGGTGGCCACGCAGGGGATGAAGAGCATCTGTACCACCAGGAAGGCAAGGGCCGCCGCCGGGGAGATGAGCGTGGGCAGAATCTCGGTGAGCCCCAGGCCCGACTCGGCGCTGCCGAAGATCACCCCCATGACGGCCAGAGAGTTCTCTTTGGCCACGAAGCTGGCCAATAGCGCTACCACGTACTCCCAGCTCAGCCCCATGAGCCGGCCCACGGGCGCCAGCGCCTGGCCTAGAGAAGCCAAGTAGCTGGTAGCCATGTCCCCGGTGGGCAGCGCCGACAGGGCCCAGACGATGATGGACGCCGCCAAGATGATGGTGGCCGCCCGAGCCAGGAAGGCCTTCATGTGATGCCACACGAATATACCGATGGAACGCCAGTTGGGCCGGTGATAGAGGGGCAGTTCCATGATGAAAGCCGCCTCTTCCCCACGCAGGACGAACCGGTGGGCCACTACGCCCAGGAGAGCCAGCACCGCCAGGTTGGTCCCTACCAGCCCCAGGGTCACGGCGAAGGCGTAGGGGCCGAAGAAGGCCGCCGACAACGTGGCCAGCACCCCGAGGCGGGCAGTGCAGGGCACCAGCGGCGCCAGCAGGATGCCCAACAGCCGAGCCCGGGGCGCATCCACGATCCGGGCGCCCATGACGGCCGGCACGTTACAGCCGAAGCCCAGGAACAGCGGCAGGAAGGAACGGCCATGGAGCCCGATGGCGTGCATGAACCGGTCCATCACGAAGGCCGCCCGGGCCATGTAACCGGTGTCCTCAAAGAAGCCCAGGGCGGCAAAGAAGATGGCCAGGATGGGCACGAAGGTGGCCATGGTGCCGGCGCCACCCAGCACCCCCTCCGTGAGCAGCCCCGTCACCCACTCCGGGGCCCAGGTCAGGTTGTTGGCCAGCCATTCCGAGGGCCGGGTGACGACGTACTCCTCCAGCAGCCCCTGAAGCGGCGCGCCCACTGAGTACACCAGGAAGAACATGAGCGCGGCCGCTCCCGCCAGGATGCCCATCCCCCAGAAGGGATGGGTCGTCCACCGGTCCAGCCGCTCGGTTAGGCTCACTTGCCCGAGCCCGCGGCGGATCTGGGCCCCGGCCAACACCTCGCTGATCCACTCGTAGCGCCCTCCGGCAATGTCCAGAATGGCGTCCTCGTGCTGGCGCAGGATCCTGTGGACCTGGTTCCAGGTCTCCTCTGGGAGCCACCCGCGAGCCATGTCGGTAACCTCTCGGTCACCTTCGAGCAGCTTTACGGCGACCCACTCCTCGGGATAGGGCTGCGGCACGTGGCCCTCAACCAGCCGCAGCAGCTGGGC
>JBMNTK010000283.1:0-4054 GCA_050945695.1 Anaerolineae bacterium
TTGGCCCCGGCAGGCTCTGCCTCCTGCCCGGTGTCCTTGCGCATATGGCAGTGCTTGTACTTCTTGCCACTCCCGCACCAGCAGGGGTCGTTCCTGCCCACCTTGCTCTGGGCACTGGCCCGCGCCGGTGTCCGGGCCCCGCCACCGTCCCCTCGGTTGGTCCGTAGCCGCTGCGGGTCTACGGCCGCCCGCGGCGCGGACACGAGCTGAGCGCGGAATATCGCACTCACCACGTCCCGCTGAATGGTGGCGTTCAGCTCATCGAACATGGTGTGGGCCTCGCGCTTGTAAGCCACCAGCGGATCCTGGTGCCCGAAGGCACGCAGCCCGATCCCTTCCCGGAGCGCATCCAGGTCGGTGAGGTGGCGCACCCAGCGGGTGTCCACCGCTCGCAGGATGACCATGCGCTCCAGCTGGCGCATGGCCTCGGGACCATACTGGTGCTCCTTGGCGTCATAGGCTTCCCGCGCCAACTCCAGGAAGCGCTCTTCGATCTGAGCTGCCTCCAGGCCCTCCAGGTCCCGCGGCGTGAGGGTAGCCGGAAGAGGTATCAATGACCCGGCATCGGTCAGGAGCCCCTCGAGGTCCCAGTCCGAACCGTTGAGGTGGCTCTGAACGGCCTGCGCGATCTCGGCCTCGACCATGCCCCATACGACGCTGCGGAGATCCCCCTCACTGAGCACCTGCCGCCGCTGTTCGTAGATGACCTCGCGCTGAGTGTTCACAACGTCATCGAACTGAAGGACGTGCTTACGGATGTCGAAGTTGTGCCCCTCCACCCGGGTCTGGGCGCTCTCTATGGCCTTGGAGACCAGCCCATGCACGATAGGCACGTCTTCTTCCACCCCGAGCTTGTCCATCAGGCCCCGGACGTTGTCGCCGCCAAAGCGGCGCATGAGCTCGTCCTCCAGGGACAGGTAGAACCGCGACGACCCAGGGTCGCCCTGGCGTCCGGCTCGACCTCGCAACTGGTTGTCAATCCGCCGGGCCTCGTGCCGCTCGGTGCCGATGATGTGGAGACCGCCCAGCTCCAGGACGCGTTCCCGTTCGCGCTGGGTTGCCTCCTCGGCCCGAGCCAGCGCCTCCTGCCAGGCCTCAGGCGAGACCGTCGCGAGATCCACCCCCTGGCGACGCAGTTCCTCCCGGGCAACACCTTCAGGGTTGCCGCCCAAGAGGATGTCCACACCGCGGCCGGCCATGTTCGTCGCGATGGTCACTGCCCCCAACCGCCCTGCCTGGGCGATGATCGCGGCCTCGCGCTCGTGCTGCTTGGCGTTCAGGACCTGGTGCGGGATGCCCTTGCGCTTGAGCATGCTGGAGAGCATCTCCGAGTGCTCGATGGAGGCGGTACCGACCAGGACGGGTCGTCCCAGCCGATGCATTTCCTCGATCTCGGCCACCACCGCCTTGTACTTGGCGGCCTCGGTCTTGTACACCAGGTCCGGGAGGTCCTCGCGGACCATGGGCTTATTGGTGGGGATGACCACCACGTCCAGCCCGTAGATGCGGTTGAACTCCTCCGCCTCCGTGGCCGCGGTACCGGTCATGCCGGCGAGCTTGTCGTACATGCGGAAGAAGTTCTGGAAGGTGATGGTGGCCCAGGTCATCGTCTCCTTCTGGACCTTCACCCCTTCCTTGGCCTCGATGGCCTGGTGCAGACCTTCCGAGAACCTCCGACCGTGCATAAGGCGGCCGGTGAACTCATCCACGATGATGACCTCGCCCTGCTGCACGATGTAATCGCGGTCGCGCTGATAGAGCACGTGCGCGCGCAGGGCATTGTCGAGGTACGGCGTCAGGTGGTAGTTGTCCGGTGAATAGAGGTTGTCAATGTTGAGAGCGGCCTCGACCTTGGCCACGCCTTCATCGGTGAGGGTGACTATCCGGTCCTTCTCGTCCACCACGTAGTCTTGCTCGCGCCGCAGTCGAGGCACCAACCGAGCGAAGACCTGGTAGTACTGGGCCGATTCCTCCGCCTCCCCGGAGATGATCAAGGGGGTGCGGGCCTCGTCAATGAGGATGTTGTCTACCTCGTCCACGATGGCGTAGTGGAGTTCGCGCTGGACCCGCTGCCTCAGGTCAACGACCATGTTGTCGCGCAGGTAGTCGAAGCCGAACTCGTTGTTGGTGCCGTAGGTGACATCGGCCGCGTAGGCTTCCGCCCGCTCCACCGGCCGCAGGTGCTGGTAGCGGTCGTCCTCCGCCTGGTAGGTCGGGTCGAAGATGAACGACCCCAGTCGGCGATCGGCAGCGGCGTTCTGGATGACGCCCACTGTCAGGCCCAGCATGTGGTAGATGGGCCCCATCCACTGGGCACCGACCTTGGCCAGGTAGTCGTTGGGGGTCACCAGGTGAGCCCCTCGCCCGGCCAGGGCGTTCAGGTACAGGGGCATGGTCGCGGTGATGGTCTTGCCTTCACCGGTCTTCATCTCCGCGATCTTGCCCTGATGGAGCACGACCGCTCCCATGACCTGAACGTCGAAGATGCGCTGCCCTAGCGTTCGCTTGCCCGCCTCCCGCACCAGGGCGTAGGCCCGGGGCAGGATGGCGTCCATGGCCTTCTCTTCCGCCGCCCGGATGCGCTCCCGCGTCTGGCGCAGGTCGTACTGCAGGCGTTGCCTGTCTCCCTCTCCCGACTGAAGGCGCGCCTCAAGTTCCGCCGCCTGAGCCCGAAGCTCGGGTGCCGTAGACTGGATCTCCTCGCGCCACTGTCGGGACAGCTCGGGCATCTCGCTGGCGGAGAGCCGCTCGTATTCAGCCTCGTAGGCTGCCACTTCCTCGACCAAGGCGCTCAGCTTGTCTAGGCTGCGCTGGTTTCGGCCGGGGATTACCTTCTGCAGGAGTCCCTTAAGCATTATCAAACCGCCCGGTCCCATGGACCTGCTGTCTTCTGTTTGCGATCATAAGCTCTATTATACCATGAAAGGTTTGACCGCCCGAGTTGGCCTGGGTTGGCGCGGGAACGGGCTAACCTCGCGCCCTGGGAAGCTTGAGCGCTTCCCGGTCGGCGGCTAGACTAGCGCTCGCAGCACCCAAGCATACTGCCGGAGGACACCATGAAACTGGGGACGGTCACGTACAACCTGGCCAAGGACTGGGACGTTGCCACCATCATAGAGAAGCTGAGCGCTGCCCGTTTCGAGGGAGTGGAGCTGCGTACCACCCATGCTCACGGCGTGGAGCTGTCCCTCTCGCCCAGTGAGCGGGCCGAGGTGCGCCGTCGCTTCGCCGATTCGCCCATCACCTTGGTCGGTCTAGGCAGCACCTACGAGTACCATTCCGCCGATCCTGAGGAGCTCAAGGCCAACATCGAGGGCACCAAGGAGTACGCGCGCCTGGCCGCCGATGTCGGCGCGCAGGGCATCAAGGTGCGTCCCAACGGCGTCCAGGACGACAAGGGCATCCCTCGGGAGAAGACCTACGAGCAGATCGGCCGGGCCTTCGACGAGTGCGCCGCCTTCGCCGCCGACCTGGGGGTCGAGGTCCGCATGGAAGTGCACGGTCGGGTGACTCAGGAGCCCGACAACTTCATGCAGATCATGCAGTACGTCGAGCACCCCAATGCCAAGATCTGCTGGAACTGCAACCCGCCCGACGTGACCCCCGCAGGAACCATCAAGCCCAACTTCGATCGCATGGCGGACCGCATCGCTCTGGTCCACATGCGCGACATCTACATCGCCGAGTACCCCTGGCGGGAACTGGTGTCCCTGCTGCAGGGGATCAACTACCAGGGCTTCTGCCTGGCGGAGATCCCGGAGTCGCCGGAGCCAGAGCGGATCATGGGCTACTACCGCGCCCTCTGGGACGCGTACAACGACCTGGCCCGCCTCTCGGCGCGCTAGACTAGCCGCCCAAAGCATGCGGCGGGGGCCGTTTGGCTCCCGCCGCTTCGTGTCTCCAGCCGCGCCTAGCGCCGCGACACCAGGTCCTCGGCCAGCAGCCGCCTCACGGCCCGGTCGAAGGCGCGGGCCGTCTCCTCGATGTCCCGCTCATCGTGGGCGGCTGACACCCAGCCATGGGCACCCAACACGTCCACGCCTTCCAGCAACAG
>JBMNTK010000284.1:0-4049 GCA_050945695.1 Anaerolineae bacterium
TGGTGTTGGTGTAGTATCGGCAGGATTAACAGCTAGCTTTAGTTGCCTGACGCTTGGCGCCCTATTCGCATGACTGGTGCTGGCCACGACTCACTCTGCCGGGCACCTTCACACCTATCTCGGAATGCTCAGAGACGCGCTACAGCTCCGGTTTGCGAAGGAACCGCCACCGGTGTCGGACCGCGACTGCGAGTGAGTCGCTCTGGCCGTCTGGCTGCCTTGGGCTGTGATCGCGAGTACCAACATGGCACGGCGCGCCTGCCCAAACCTGAAGTGCTGCTGGCAGCGGAAGCTCCAGCACGCCTCAGAGTCGAAGCCGAATGACCCTCGGACCCCCGCTTCATTGACGACCCGCGCACATGATCCCTAGACTGGACGTGGGTTGCTGCCAGCGAACGAGGCAGAGACGCCTTGACAGTAACCTGATATACTCAGCATTCAGGAAGCGGCCCGCTCCCCATTTGGGCGGGGGCTACGCGTTAGGTTCGGTGTTAGGAGAGACTCATGTATCGGTCTAGTAGTGCTTCTAGTCGGCGGCAGGTGTTAGGTGCGCTGAGCGTAGCCGGGGCGTCGGTGCTGATGGTGCCGGGCTGCGCCGCGATGCCAGCCTCCTCCCCTCCCAGTGCAACCGCTGCCCCCACAGCATCACCCACCGCGGAGCTCACCACCTCGACGCCCCCAACGGCAGCGGCAGAGGACTGCGCCGTGCGACCGGAGCTGTCGCAGGGTCCGTACTTCCGGGACGGCGCCCCCGAGCGCTCGGACGTCCGCACCGACCCAACTACCGGGGCGGTATGCGAAGGGGTGCCGCTGGAGCTATCCTTCGTCGTCTCCGTCAGGCGAGGAGACGCCTGCACCCCGCTAGAGGGAGCGCGGGTGGACATCTGGCACTGCGATGCCCTCGGGGTCTACTCCGGCACCAGCGCTCCGGGGCGTGACACCACCGGCCAGATGTACCTGCGCGGCTATCAGGTGACGGACGCGAGCGGACGGGCGAGCTTCACCACCATCTACCCAGGCTGGTACCCGGGGAGGGCAGTGCACATCCACTTCAAGATCCGGGGCAACGGGCCCGATGGCCGGCGGTACGAGTTCACCTCTCAGCTCTTCTTCAATGAGGCGATCACTGACGAGGTGCACGGTCAGGAACCCTACGCCAGCCGAGGGCGCCGGAATCGCATGAACACCGACGACGGCATATACCTGCGCGGGGGCGAGCAGACGCTGCTCACCCCCGTCAAGACGGAGTCGGGGTTCTCGGCAAGGTTCGCCGTGGCCCTGCCGCTCTGATCCTCAGCTCGCTGGGTGACGAAGGTGCCGCGATGGCTGGAGCCCCGCGGCACCACACCCAGTTGCGTCCGCCCGTCCGGTAGATCAGCCCCTGCCCAGGGCCTGGTTGAGCAGCGAGATGTTGGCCGCCACAATCCGCGACTGAGCCCGGGCGGCGCTGAGCCCCAGCGACATGTGATACTCGGCTACCTCGGCGAGCAACTCTCTGCCCCGGCTGCCGTTGTGTGTCCCGTTCGGGATCTTGGTCCATTCGTGGATCACAGCACTGGCCAGCGACATCAGCTCGTCCTGCGCATCGAGGTCGCCTGCCTTCTCTGCTTCCGTCGCCATGAGCTGGTAGGCATCGGCGAGTAGCACGTACGCGTCAGCATTGGTCGGAAGCCGGCGGATACAGTCCTGGCAGTGCTTGACGGCTTCTCTCAGCTCCCGCAGGTAAGCGTCAGGTTGGTCACGGAGCCCCTCGACCTGTCGGTAGTGCTCGAGTGCCAGATCGTACCCGTCGCGCTTAGCAAGGAACGATAGTAGCCCCATCTCGCGGTTCTCCTTTGGCTTTCCGGGACGAGCCAGGGCCCAGGGCGGACAGCTATGTTCCTCTGGGTTGGCGGCGTATGCGGTGTGAGCCATCAGATACGCTCGGCTCGATGAATGGACTCGTCTTCGCTCCGGTCCTCACACTCCCCGCGGGTAGCTCCCTCGTCGGCTAGTGCTACGCGAAGATGACGCTCACTGGGGCGGGGGACTGCGGTCGTTGTACGCACCGGGCCCGCGACCTGGCTGCGGCGTGGGATGCCTGTTGGCGGTCACGGCTACTGGCCCTCAAACACAGCGGTGGCCGCGACCAGTATCAGGGCGGCGTCGCCGGCCCCGTCAGGCACGCTGACGGCCAGTCCGATGACCTCCTTATCGGGGTGAGGGTTGGGCCACTCGTACCCGTACAGGGTGACGTCTTCGCCCTGGGGTGTCTTGCCCTGCCAGAAGGGCAGGGACGGGTAAGTGGCGATGTAGCCGGAGTGGCGCCAGTGGCTGTGTCGCATGGGAGCGGCGTGGCGTCGGTCCCACTCGGCAAGTTGCCAGCCGTACTCCACCGTCACCTCTGCCTGAGTGCCGTCGGCGTAGAGGTAGGCGTAGCGAGCCACGGGCTGGCCTCGTTGGTTGTAGGGGCTGGGAGTGCCGGGCTGAGTGCAGGCTTGCAGGAACACGACGCTGCCAGGGCGTCCGTGGACCGGTAGCACCGCCTCCTGCAGACCGCGGCGTTCGCGCAGCCGCGGCGTGGCCAGCACAGCCACCCTCTCTCCCAGAGTGAAGGGAAACCCTTCCAGGGTCAGCGAGCCCGTAGGCAGGGTGCTCAGGTCGTAGCTGCCGAAGACCCCGCTCGGGTCGCGCCTGAGCTCGGCGGCGGCCGCTCCCAGCTCAATGGGCTGGAACGTGGCGCCTGCCTGGCGTGAGGGGTAGGTCTGGCCGCTGAGGGAGTCCCGCAGGGCGGGCAGGAGGGCACAGATCCGGCGGTCATAGAGCCAGCGCAGGCGATCAGTGTAGTGCGGTGACCACATCATGTTGGCGCTGTAGAGGAAGTCGTAGAGCTTGCCTAGGCGCCCGTAGTCCTCCTCCGAGGCCGTGTACCAGGTGGACACCTCGGCCCCGACCAGCCCGGTCTTGTGCTCGCGGGTGGCGAAGCGGGGGAAGTGCGAGGAGTAGAAGTTGCCGATCATCACCGGGAACCCATGCTCGAGCAGGCGATCCTCGGTGTCCAGGTCCATGCGGTCGTACCACACGAAGTTGAGGAGGACGATGTCTTTGGGGATGAGGTCCAGGGCCTCGGGGCAGGCGAAGTCGCGAGTGACGTGGACCATGTCGTCCCAGATCATCATGCCCAGGCCCTTGCCGCGCAGGTAGTCGTAGATGCGCCGGACGTCTCGGGCGAACAACTCGGCCTTGGGCACCCCGCGGCACTTCTCGCATACGCACATCGTATAGGCCTCGTCGTGGCCCATGTGGATGTACCGGCGGGGCCGGAACACCTCGATGACCTCGTCAAGCATGTCGAAGACCAGCTCGTAGCTCCGCTCGTCCTGGGGGCAGTAGCAGTCCATGCGACCCTCAGCCGCCCCCTCGGCGATCTCCGGGTGGGCCAGGGTGAGGAACTCCACGTGGCTTAGCGACTGCACCTCGGGGATGACCTCGATACCGTGCGCCTCGGCGTAGTCCACCAGCTCGCGTACCTCGGCCTTGCTCAGGTAGGAGCCGCCGCCCACCTCAATGTGGGGGGATCCGGGATCCTCTCCTCGGTCGGCGCGGGCCTTGGCCTCTTCCCAGGCGGCGTTGATCTCTGGATGGCGGTCGTAGGCCATGCCGGCCCCCACCTCGAGGAAGATGGTGTTGTAGCGCATGGGCGCCAGGAGATGGCGTATCAGGCGCCGGAAGAAGGGGACGTTCTCCCGCGAGGGCATGTACAGGTGAACGCCGCGGATGCCCATCTTGGGTTCATCCTCGACCAGGCAGGCCTCGATCTCCGCGCCGCGGGCCAGCTGGGCCAGGGCCAGGGCGCCGTAGATGAGCCCGCGTCGGTCCGCGCCGGTGATCGTGACTCCGTCGCTGGCGACGTGGAGGCGGTAGGACTCGGGCTTCATGTCGGGAGACAGGCGGAGGCCGATGGCCTTGGCCGCCGGTGCATCGCGTCGTATGGCGAGGTCGAGGCCGATGGCGGCCAGCTCCTCGCGCAGGAGCGCTGCCGCCTGCTCGACCTCGGGCCCGGCGTCGGG
>JBMNTK010000285.1:0-3974 GCA_050945695.1 Anaerolineae bacterium
CCCCGGTCGGGGTCGTCGCTGGACAGCGTCACCGGGGCCCAGTTGCCCCCATAGTCGGCGGTACGGAAGAGAGAAGGGATGGATTCCGTGGTGAGGTAGAACACACCGGACTTGCCATCGGAGACGGTGGCGTTCACATGGGCGCCGTAAGCTCCCAGCCCTCTGAACTTGCTGCCCGAGTCTTCCACGGCGATGCTGAGCTGGCCGCCACCCGCGAAGTCGGCCACCGCCTGCCCAACAGTGGTCCCCGGCGCCGAGGCAACGGCAGTGTAGGTGCCATCAGGCACGCCCGGCAACACCAACCTGCCCAGCGCGTCTGTGATCCCGCCGAAGCGACCGCCGCCGCCCCGTCAGGGCGACAAACGCGCCCGCCACCGGTCCTTGCTCGGCGACAACGGTTACAGTGACTGCCCCTTCCGCGCTCGCGCTCTGCGCGGGTACCAGTAACGCCGGTGCGAGCAATGTCAGCAGCGCCAGGGCCACGGCAGTCACCACCGGCGCGACTCCCCATCGTGAGAGCATCTCTGCCTCCTAATCAAGAGGACAGGCCCATCGAGACTGCTGCCCACGCGCCACGAGGTGGCAACGACGCTCAACCGGCAGCAGAGGCACCACGCGCCCTGGTCCAGCCCGTTGCCCTGTATTTCGGCAGACAGAGCAGACACTTGATGGGTACCGGCGGGCGAGGCCCAAGGCGGCGTGAGTCTGTCGCCGGCCTGGTCAGGAGAGGCAGAGCTACCGGATGCTGCGGATACCCCCCTCTGGCAGGCCGTATCGCGCCATCGCCAGATGCACGATCTCGTTGACCAGCACCTCGTAGGCCATCCCCTCGCCCCGGGCCTGCATCACGATGTCGCTGTACTTGGGGTTGAGCCCGGGAAGGGTGTTGATCTCCAGCAGGTAGGGCCGGCAGTCCGCGCCCAGGCGGATGTCCACCCGCCCCACATCAACGGCGCCGATGGCGGTGAAGGCGCGCACTGCCAGGTCCTGGAGCCGGGCCGTCAGCTCCTCGTCTATCGGGGCGGGGCAGAGGTACGCCGGGTCGAGCGGCCGCTCGCTTTTCACGTAGCCGCTATAGATGCCCCTCGCCTCCTCCACCGGGCTGACGTCTATCTCCATCACCGGGAAGACGTGGAAGCCACGCTCGTCGTAGATGGGCGAGTGGGGCACGGTGCAGACCGTGCGCTCGTTGCCGATCAGCCCCACGGTGAACTCCCGCCCGGGCAGGAACGTCTCCGCCAGAGCCGGCTGCCGGTACGTGCACACGATCCAGTTGGCCCGCTCCCGCAGCTCGCGCTCATCCTGCACCACCGACTCCTGGGTGATGCCCATCCCCGTGCCTTCCCGCGCCGGCTTGACGAACAAGGGGAAGGTCATTCCCTCGTCCAGCGGTTCCTCGCCGGTGCGGAACACCTGGAACGGAGCCGTCGGCAATCCGTGCGCCCGCCAGACTATCTTGCACATGGCCTTGTCGAGCGACAGGGCATTGGCCAAGACTCCGGATGCCGTGTAGGGAATCCCCAGCATCTCCAGCAGCGCCGGCACGTGCGACTCCCTGGACTCGCCCCGCAGCCCCTCGGCGATATTGAAGCAGAGGTCGGGGGATACCTGCCGGATCGTGTCCAGCAGCGTGCAGTCCGCCTCCAGCGGGATGACGGTGTGCCCCCCGGCCCTCAGCGCCTGCTCCAGCCCATGGGCGGTCTCCTCGGTGTCGTACTCTGCCAGGGCATCGGCGGGAGCATCCACCGGACACTCGACATTGGCCTTCAGGTTGTAAATGAGCGCTATGCGCATGTGATCTCATCCTCTGAGTGTGGGACTAGAGCAGGCTCGAGCCCTTCGACGAAGCGGCAATCCGCCTCGAGCGCCACGGAGACACAGAGGTACTGCTCGCCTCTGTGTCTCCGTGGACCGATAGCCAACTAGAATGTGATGGGTGCCTCTTCCGGTGCGTGGCGCAGGGCATGGCCCTCGTGCCAGCCCGCGGGCTCGATGGCCGCCTGTTGGCCGGAGAGCAGCGCCGCGACCCCCTGGCGGCCGTTGCAGTAGGGGCAGTGCTCGCTGTCGTGGCCCCGGTAACCGGTAGGCTGGGCGTAGCTGCTGACCAGGCCTTCGAAGTTGCGCACCACCACGTGGGTGTCGGACTGGCTTATCAGGTACGTGGGGGTGATGGGTACCTTCCCGCCACCGCCCGGGGCGTCAATGACGTACTGAGGGATGGCAAAACCCGAGGTGTGGCCCCGGAGCGCCTCCATGATCTCGATCCCCTTGGCCACCGGCGTCCGGAAGTGAGCCGCCCCCTCCACCAGGTCACACTGATAGAGGTAGTAGGGCCGCACCCGGTTGCGGACCAGCTTCTGGCCCAGCGCCTTGATGATGCCGGGGCAGTCGTTGATGCCGGCCAACAGCACCGACTGACTGCCCAAGGGGATGCCGGCGTCGGCCAGCCGGCTCAGGGCAGCCTCCACCTCCGGAGCCAGCTCCTTGGGGTGGTTGAAGTGGACGTTCATCCACAGCGGATGGTAGCGGCGCAGCAGCGCCGTCAGCTCCGGCGTGATCCGTTGGGGCAGGAAGAAAGGCACCCGGGTGCCGATGCGGATCACCTCGACGTGCGGGATGGCCCGCAGGCCCGAGAGCAGCTTCTCCAGCACCCGGTCTGCCAGGGTGAGCGGGTCGCCACCGGAGACCAGGACGTCCCGCACCTGAGGGTGCGTGGCGATGTAGTCCAGGGCCGGACCCCAATCCCGCACGCCGGCGCGGGCGCCGTGGCCCACCAGTCGGCTGCGGGTGCAGTGTCGGCAGTAGGAGGCGCACAGTGTAGTCGCAAGCAGCAGTACCCGATCCGGGTAGCGGTGCACTAGCCCGGGGACCGGCGACTGCTCGTCCTCGTGCAGCGAGTCAGCCACCGTCTCCGGGCAGGATAGGCACTCGTCTGTGGTCGGGATGAGCTGCCTGCGGATGGGGCAACGGGGATCCTCGGGGTCCATCAGCCCGGCCACGTAAGGGATCACCTGTACCCGCAGCCGGCCGGGATGGGTGAGAGCCTGCTTCTCGTCCGGGGTGAGGCGGATCACCCGGCTCAGTTGATCGGCGGTGCGCAGGGCGTGGCGCATCTGCCAGCGCCAGTCCTGCCATTGCTCGGCCGGTACGTCGGCCCAAACACCCGGGGGCTCGTCAGCCTTACCGGGGGGTTCATCAAGTGAGGCAATAAGCTCTTGCATCTTTGGTGGTCTCGGACCCTCCAGACAGAATGCTTACCGTTGGCTTACAGGTTTCCTGCCAGGCCGGGCACGCGCCTCTATACCTCTGGGGGGAAGAGGGGGGCCCAACCGATTTGCGAGCACGCCACGAAAGACAGGGGCTGATCAAGCCAGGGTTCCTCTGGGCCAGATCGGGGTGACCTGGCCGAAGCCCACCGCGACACTGAGGATAGCTCTACAGTCTTCGTCGCGACCTGCCTACCGCTCTTGCTGAGGGTACCGGCCCGGGCTCTCGGCACATGCTCGGGAGGTCCGTGAAGCACGGATAAGGAAAGTATAGTGGCGTGCTGGGGCAGACGCAATACGACTAGGGGAAGTCTCACCGCAGAGAGCGCAGAGGGCGCAGAGAGAGCCCTCACCCCCGCCCCTCTCCCACACGTGGGAGAGGGGGGTCCGGAGCTCTCCATTCACTGCCGGGGAGGTTAGGTCATTCCTTCCTCTCTGCGCTCTCCGCGGTCTCTGCGGTGAGATCCCTGCCCGCACTTGTGTAATATCTGCTTGTATTGTATAATCACTAGTGCATGTTATAGGTAAAATCAGGAAGGCAAGGTATTCCACGTGATGGATGAAGTACTGCTCACGCCGGCAGACGTATCTCGCCGGCTTCTTATTTCCGATTCGACCGTGCGTCGTTGGCTCCAGCAGGGGCGACTCAAGGGGTTCAAGGCTGGCGGCCAGTGGCGCATCCGCTACGGCGACCTCTCCGCCTTCATG
>JBMNTK010000286.1:0-3948 GCA_050945695.1 Anaerolineae bacterium
ATGGCCTCTTCCACTTCTACCGGGCCATGGCGCTGGAGGAGGCCGTACGCGAGGGTCTTGTGTGGCCGCGGTGGTTTCCGGACTTCGCCTTCGGCTACGGCCAGCCCGTGCTCGCCTTCTACGGGGCCGGCTCCTATTATCAGACTCTGCCCTTCGCCCTGGCAGGGGGGGAGTGGGCGCTGAAGGCGGCCACGGCCCTGGCTTTCCTGCTCTCCGGCGCCGGGGCCTACGGGCTGGCCCGGCGGATGATGGGCCCTTGGCCGGCGGGGCTGGCGGGGGCGGCGTACGTGCTCTTCCCGTACCGGCTGGCCAACGTCTACGTGCGGGGCGCCTTCGCCGAGCACTGGGCGCTGGCCATCCTGCCGATCCTGTTGCTCCTGGGTGAACGGGCTCTCACCCGCCGGGACCGGGGCTCGTGGCTGGCCGCTGCCCTTGCCTGGGCGGTCCTCATCTTCACCCATAACCTCTCGGCGCTGGTGTCCGCGCCCCTGTGGCTGGCGTACCTGGCGGCGGTGGCCTGGGAGCGCAGCCGGGCCGGCATCGGGACGCGCCTGAGGCACTTCCTTCGCGCTGTGGCGGCCTTGCCGGCCGGCGGGCTCCTCACCGCCTTCTACTGGCTGCCCATCCTCCAGGAGGCGTCGCTGGTGGGGCTGGGCAACACCTTCTCCACCGATGCGTGGTCGCGCTACCTGACCGCGGCGGGCCAGACCATCTCCCGCTCCCTGGCCTACCACTACTTCCCCGCTCAGGGTGTGGCCCACGAGTACCCGCTAGGGCTGGTGACGGCAGCGCTTCTGGCGGCAGCAGTGCTGGCGGCTGCGGCCCAGGGATGGCTGCGGCGGCCTCGGTGGTGGTACTTCGCAGGGCTGGTGGCCGGCTGTTGGGCCCTGCAGTGGCAGAGCTCACAGGTGGTCTGGCGCTCGGTGCCCGTCCTGGGGTTCGTGCAGTTCCCCTGGCGGCTGATGGGTCCGCTGGCCTTGGGATGGGCGGTGCTTCTTGGTCTGGGCTGCCAGGCGATCTCGGAGCGGTTGCGCCTGGCCGGCTCCGCACAGGGGGCGGTGGCGGCCGTGGCCCTCGCGATCGTGGCGGCCAGCTCCTTGGCGGCCCTGCCGGCCCAGACGGTGACCGTCTCGGCTGAGGACTGGGTCCAGCACATGTGGGACCACGACGCTGCCATCGGGCAGGTGGGTGCCACCTGGACGGCGGAGTACGTGCCCGTCTGGGTCACGGTGGACCGCTCGGCCATGCCCTGGGACCCGGTGGAGAGCGACCGTCCGCCTCGGTATGCCGTGCCGCCCGGCCTGAGGGTGCAGGTGCTCGCCGCGGGGCTCGGGTCGCTGCGGCTCAGGGTGGAAGCGCCCTCGCCGGTTCGGCTTTCCCAACACTCCTTCTACTACCCGGGCCAAGTGGTAAGCATAGACGGGAAGCCGGTGCCGGCCGAGCCCTTCACCGACTTGGGGTTGGTCTCGGTAGAGGTCCCCGCCGGCAGGCACGAGGTGCGCTTCGGCTTTGCCCCCACTCCCGTGGTCTGGTTGGGGCGCGTGGTGTCGGCCTTGGCTGCCGCCGGGCTGGCCCTATATGCGGTGGGTGGCATCCGGGGGGCAGTAGTGGCGGCCGTGGCTGCGGCGGCCGTGCTCGTAGGGACCGCGTGGGGCCCTGCCGAGAGGCCGGTGAACGGCATCTGGACGGCCTACGAGGACCAGATGGGGTTGGCCGGCTGGCAGGCGCCGGAGGTCATTCGGCCGGGCGCGCCCTTGGTCCTGGATCTCTACTGGTTGCCGCTGACTACGCCCCAGGAGAACCTCAAGGTCTTCGTTCATCTGGAAGGCCCGGACGGGCGCGTGATCGCGCAGAGTGACGGTGACCCGGTGGGTGGCTACACCCGCACCAGCCGGATGGTCGGTGGCGAGGTCACCCTAGACCGGCGCTGGTTGGAGGTGCCGGCGGACGCTCCTGAGGGCCGGTACGCGCTCTACGTAGGGCTGTACCGCTGGCCGGAAGTGGCAAACCTCACGGTGAGCGAAGGCCAAGAGCCTGGGGCCCAGCGGGTGCTGCTGGGATGGGTGGAGTTGCGCCGGTGAACGGTAGCAAGGTCCGATGGGCTCGGCTCGCCGTGGTGGCCCTGACCTTCCTGGCAGCGGTCGGCTATGGGGTGCTGGTGCCGCTTGGCGAGGCGCCGGACGAGCCCGGCCACTACAACTATGCCCGCATCCTGGCCAGCGAGGGACGCCTGCCCACGTCGGAGGAGGAGCACGAGGCCTTTCAGCCGCCGCTCTACTATGCCCTCGCTGCCCCTCTGGTGGGGCTTGGCGATGTCACCCGGCTGCCGCTGCTGGCCAACTCCGATTTCACCCTCGAGGCCGACGGTCCCTCGTTCCTGCTGGTGCACACAGCCGAGGAGCGCTTCCCCTATGCCGGCTGGGCCGCCGGGTGGCACCTGATGCGGCTGCTATCGGCGGTGCTGGGGGCCGTGACCGCCTACTCGCTGTTCCAGGTGGGGCTCCTCATCAGCGGCGGGAGCGTGTCTGCGGCCCTCCTGGGGGCGGGGGCGCTGGTGCTGATGCCCCAGTTCTCGCTTGTCCATGGTGCAGCCACCAATGACAGCCTGGCCCTGGCCCTGGGCTCCCTGCTGGTGGCCCAGGTGGTGCTGGCAGCACTCGCTCCCCGGCCTCGCCGTCGGCTTGTGGCCCTGGGCCTCCTCTGGGGGCTGGCGGCCCTGGCCAAGGTCAGCATGTTGGCGGCGGGACCAGGCATCGCCCTGGCCCTGTGGACGGGCCACCGGCGAACGCCCCTGGCGACCCGCGCCCGGGCGAGCGCGCTGGACGTTCTGGCGGTGGGGCTAGGGCTAGCCGTCGCATGTGGGTGGTGGTTTGCGCGCAGCATGCTCCTGTATGGCGACCCCCTGGCCTGGGAGCTGGTGGCCGCCACCAACGCCGTGCGCGAGGGCGCGGTGACCTGGCTGGCCGACCTGTACGGTCTGCACCGCTCCTACTGGCTGGGCTACGTGGGCATGCGGCTGCCGACCTGGTTCCACGTAATCACAGCCATACTGTCGGCGGGAGCTTGGCTGGGGCTGGGGGTGGCGCTACGGCGCTCGCGAGAGGACCTCACCCCCGATAGGCGAGGGACCCTGAGGCTCTTGGCGCCGGTACTGCTCCTCTATGCGGCTGCGTTCCTGGTCTCGTGGGTGCGCTGGGCCCTGGCCGTCATGGGAACTGACCAGGCGCGCTTGCTCTACCCGGCGGCGGCCGCCGTAGTGCCCCTACTGGCGGCGGGCGTCGTCAGCCTGGTGCCGGTCCCTCGGCGGCGATGGCTGGGGCCGGCCGGGGTGGCCGTGCTCTGCCTGGTCAACCTCTACGGCCTCACCGCGGGGGTGTTGCCGGTGTTCCGGGCCTCGCCCCAGGTGAGCCCGGAGGCCGTACCTGGCGCCCATGCGTCGGTCACGTTTGGGGGGAAGCTCGAGCTCCTGGCGTGGGAGGTGCCGGCTGAGGTCACGGCCGGAGAGGATGCGGCACTCCGGCTATGGTGGCGGGCGAATGCCCCGTTGGGCGCAGAAACCTGGCTGACGGTGCGCCTGGTGGAAGCGCAGGGCTCGGTCATCGCCTGGCGCCAGGGCACGCCCGACGGGGGTCCCTACACCCCAGACTGCTGGACCCCTGGTGCCGTGATCGCTGGGCGACGGACGCTGCCGGTGCCCACCGAGGCGCCGCCTGGGCGCTACCGGGTCGAGGTCGGGGTGCAGCCCCTGGGCGGGGGCGACTGGTGGCCGGCGGAGGCAGACGGAGAGCGCTCCGACGTGTGGGCCCTGGCCGAGCTGGAGGTCAGGGCGCCGCAGTAGTGCCGAGCGGACCCAGAGCCACCTCCAAGTGGTCGGCCTGAGCCGACGGACCGGAAGCTGGGAGCCGGGCCATGGTGCGCTCGCTGTAGAGGCCCACCCGCAGCACCAAC
>JBMNTK010000287.1:0-3908 GCA_050945695.1 Anaerolineae bacterium
CGTGGTGGACATCTATATGCCCGATGCCAAGTATGCGGCGAGCGCCGTCGGGAGGGCGCTCTCTGGAGTACGCAACTACCCGGCCGTCAATCGGGCCATGATTCGCGAAGCTTACCGCCAGGTGGGTAACCTGGCCGCCGACGCGCGGGGGGTGGCAACGCGCGGCTTGTTGGTTCGCCACTTGGTGTTGCCCAATGGGCTCTCCGGCACACAAGCGGTCATGCGCTTCCTGAGCGAGGAGGTCTCGCGGCACACCTACGTCAATATCATGGCGCAGTACCGTCCCTGCTACCATGCCGATGAGAACCCGCTGCTTGCCCGGCGCATCACCAAGGACGAGTATCAGCAGGCCCTCGATGATGCCCAAGCCGCCGGCCTTTACCGCCTGGATGGCTTCTGGACCTTCGGGTGAGTGCCGGTACGCGACCGCCAATGGAGTGACCTGGGCCGGAGTAAGACTGACATGAGTACCGAGACCACCGGGAACGCACGCCTCAGGGCCGTCGCCCACGGCTACGTTCAAGGTGTGGGTTTCCGCTACTACGTTCTCTCGCGCGCTCGTATCCTGGGCGTCACCGGTTACGTACGCAACGCGCCCGACGGGACGGTGGAAGTCGTCGCCGAGGGGGAACGAAATCTGCTCGAGCAGCTCTTGGAGGCCATCGAGCGTGGACCAACCAGTGCATCAGTACATCACGTCGAACGACAGTGGCTCCCTTATAGAGGCCAATTCTACCGCTTCGAGGTCCGCGGCTAGGCGCTACTCGCCCGAGCTGGTTGCCTGGGCCGTGCTCCTGGCTGCCTTTGCCGTCTTCTGCGTCCTAGCCGTGACCGTGCCCTGGGGAGTGCTGCGGTACATCGAACACGCCGAGCGTGCTCACCGGGTGGAGCTGAGCACAGTTAGCGGCATCACCCAACTACGGGAGCCCGGCCAGCCCAACTGGTTGGCCGTCGCCAGTGCCCGCCGAGTGTCGCCGGGCGCTACCTTGCAGACGGACCAGGCGGCCCGTTCCATGCTGACCGTCTACGATAGCGGCGGTGACTTCGTCTTGGCCACCGTCCACATCTTCGGCAATACCCAGTTCTCACTGGCACGAGCTTCCAGCCCGCGCTTCTCCATGAGCGATCAGCCCAACCACGTGACCATCGAGCTCAGCCATGGCCGGCTCCGGCTCAACCCCGGCCCCCCGCTGGACCGGGAGCTGGACCTGCGCGTTCTGGTGCCGGCCGGTGAGGTCATCATCGAGGACGGGAGCGTCGCCCTGGAGGTGACGGCCGACGCCACCGAGGTGGCAGTGCGTGGAGGGCGGTGCCTGCTGCGCTCCACCGCCCGGTCAGAGGAGTTGGTCCTCGAGACCGGTGAGCGGGCTGTCCTGGCGCTAGACGGCGAGATCCGCGGGCCACTGGCCTCCGGGCGCAACCTGGTGACCAACGGCGACTTCGGCGCAGGCCTGTCCCTGGCGTGGGAGGCCTACAACGATCAGGGCGGTGACGCCGGCACCGTCAACGGCCAGGCCCTCCTCCTCGAGGATGAGGGAAGACGGGTCCTGCACCTGGAACGCATGGGCGACCAGCGCGACCACTGCGAGACCGGCGTCCGCCAGGTCCTCAACCGGGACGTAACCGACTATGTGTCGCTTCGCATACGCGTGGACCTGAGGCTGCTCTATCAGTCGCTGTCGGGCGGTGGCGTTCAGGGTTCTGAGTTCCCGCTCATGATCCGGCTCAACTACCGGGATGCGCGGGGCAACCTCCAGTGGTGGTACCACGGCTTCTTCTACGAGAACCCAGCCAGCTATCCGACGCCAAACGGCGAAATGATCGAGCGCAACGTCTGGTTTGCTTACGAGTCGCCCAATCTGATGGCAGCTCAGGGAGACCTCAAGCCGGCGTACCTGGAGTCTATCCAGGTGTACGCCTCGGGGCACGACTACCAGGCTCAGGTGGCCGACATCCAGGTCGTGGTCGAGTGAGATCCCACCGGCCCGGCCTGGCCCCGTCCCCACGGCCCAGGACGCCCTCCCCAATAGCGAGTGAATACCGTTAGCAGGTGTGGCGCGCGCCGCAGCTGGGCGCGCCGTTAGGAGACAGAGTATGCACGAGGCAATGCTCTACGAGAAGCTGCCGGAATCGGTGACCCGGTGCTTCCTCTGTGAGCACCGGTGTGTCATCCGGCCGGGCCGCAGGGGCATCTGCGAGGTCCGGGAGAACCAAGAGGGTACCCTCTACACGCTGGTCTACGGGATGGTCATCTCGCGGGCGGTGGATCCCATTGAGAAGAAACCGCTCTACCACTTCCTGCCCGGCTCCACCTCCTACTCCTTTGCCACGCCAGGCTGCAACTTCCGGTGCCGCTTCTGCCAGAACGCCGAGATCTCTCAGATGCCCCGCCTCTCGGAGTTCTGGGGTCAGGAGCTGGCCAGCCCCCGGGAGCTGGTGGCGGACGCTCAGCGACTGGGCTGCCTGAGCATCTCCTACACCTACACCGAACCCACCATCTACTTCGAGTTCGCCTATGACGTCATGCAGGAAGCCCGCAAGGCCGGCCTCCGCAACGTCTGGGTCACCAATGGGTTCATGACCCGGGAGTGCCTGGACCTGATCGCTCCCGAGGACCAGTCCCGGAGGCTGCTGGACGCGGCCAACGTGGACCTCAAGGCCTGGAACGACTCCTTCTACCGGCGCTACGTCGGTGCCCGGCTGGACCCCGTGCTCCAGAGCCTGCGCCTCATGAAGGAGCGGGGCGTGTGGGTGGAGGTGACCACCCTCCTCATTCCCGGGCTTAACGACGATGAGCAGGAACTGCGGGAGCTGGCTGCCTTCATCAAGGAGGACCTCGGCGAAGACACGCCTTGGCACGTATCCCGGTTCCACCCCTCCTTCGAGCTGATGGACCGCCCACCGACACCTCTGGAGACCCTCCAGCTGGCCCGGCAGATAGGGTTGGAAGCGGGGTTGCGTTATGTCTACCTGGGCAACGTCCCCGGCACCGGTGGTGAGGATACCTCCTGCTTCAGCTGCGGTTGCTCACTGCTGAGGCGCCGGGGTTTCCGGGTTCTGACCGACAACGTCACTGAAGGTTGTTGCCCAGAGTGCGGGGCAGAAATCGCCGGCATCTGGGAGTACTAGCTCCCGGCCCGGCATCAAGCAGCGCGCTAAGGCGCGAGCAACGGAGAAGACAACACCATGCCGACCCAGACCTCACCCAGCAGGCCGCGTCTGGCCCGCATTCGCCGGATGCACGAGACCGACATCGAGGCCGCCATGGCCCTCACCCGGCCCCAGAACTGGAACCAGATCCGCGAGGACTGGCTGCGGTTCATGGCTCTGGAGCCGGAGGGCTGCTTCGTAGCCGTGGTTGACGGCCAGGTGATGGGGACCACCACCACCGAGCGGTTCGACCGGGTGGGCTGGATCGGCATGGTCACCGTGGCCCCAGAGCAGCGAGGCAACGGCATCGGCCGGGCTCTCATGGGGGTAGCCATCGCCTACCTGAGGCAGGCCGGAGCCCGCACCGTGAAGTTAGATGCCACCCCCATGGGCAAACCCCTCTACGAGAGGATGGGCTTCCAGCCGGAGTACCGGCTGCAGCGGGTTCTCGGCCAAGGCAGTCCGCTGGAGGCCGAGGGTATCCGCCCCTATCGGGGCGAACCAGCCTTGCTGGACGCGATTGTGGCCCTGGACCGGGCCACCTACGGGGTGAGCCGGCGGGAGATGCTTCGTCGGCTGGCCCAGGGTTGGCCGGAGATCGCGGCAGTGCACTGCACGGACGGAGTGGTTGACGGGTTCGTCCTGGGCCGGCACGGCGTCCACTACGAGCATCTGGCGCCCTTGGTCGCCTTGAACCCCGAGGCCGCCGAGGCTCTCCTGCGGTGGGGCATCACGGCTGCCGGGGACCGTCCGGTGGC
>JBMNTK010000288.1:0-3907 GCA_050945695.1 Anaerolineae bacterium
CACCACCTTCTCAACCCGCGGAACCTGCATGACGTTGGCGTAGCCAAACTCCTCCATCATCCGCGGGACAATCTCTGACCGGTACAGGTCCTTCATCCTTGGCATCTAACTGTCCCCCGCCTACTGAATGGTCTCGTTGCACTTCTTGCAGAAGCGCACGCGCTGCCCGTCGGCAGTCTGGGTGACGCCAACTCGGCTCGCGGCGTTACACGCCGGACAGACCAATGCCAGGTTGGACACGTGGATCGGCGCTTCCCGCTCGATGATGCCGCCCTCCCGAGCGCGCGTCTGCTTCTGGTGAACCTTCACGAGGTTCACGCCGCGGACGACCGCGCGATTGGTCTTGGTATCGACGCGCATCACCTCTCCGCGCATGCCCCGGTGCTCGCCGCTGATAACCTCTACTGTATCGTTTCGCCGTATCTTTCTCACTTCGACCTCCCTCGTGGCCCAGCCCGCGCTAGTGCGTGTGGCCCTACAGAGCTTCCGGGGCCAGCGAGACGATACGCATGAAGCCCTTGTCGCGAAGCTCACGAGCCACCGGGCCGAAGATGCGGGTCCCCCGAGGGCTGCGCCCTTCGTCAATCAAGACCGCGGCGTTGTCGTCGAACCGGATGGAGCTGCCATCCGGACGGCTGAACTCCTTGTTGGTACGCACGACCACGGCCCGCACAATGTCACCCTTCTTTACGGCGCTGTTAGGAGCAGCCTGCTTCACCGAGGCGATGATGATATCGCCCACGCTGGCATACTTCCTTCTCGTGCCGCCGAGAACACGGATACACATGACTTCACGCGCGCCTGTGTTATCGGCCACCTTGAGAGTGGACTGCTGTTGAATCATCGCCTATCTACCTCGAATAACGCGCCCACAGGCACGGATTATCCCGGGCTACTCGCCAGGGAGCGCCTCACGGCTCAGAATCTGCTCCACAACCCAGCGCTTCGTCTTGCTGAGCGGCCGGCTTTCCCGGATGAGCACCGTATCGCCTATCTGGCACTGGTTGTTCTCATCGTGGGCCACATACTTCTTGTGGCTGCGCACCACCTTCCCATACAGGCGATGCCGGGTGGAGCGCTCTACCTGGACGACAACCGTCTTCTCCATCTTGTCACTGGTAACCGTCCCAGTGAGGACCCGACGCTGCTCTCTCATTATTCCTCCGCCACGCCGGCAGCCATCTCCCGCTCCCTCAGCACGGTGCTGATGCGGGCGATGTTCTTGCGCACCTGGCGCATCCGCTGCTGATCGGTCAACTGCCCGGAAGCGGCCTGAAACCGCAGGTTGAACAGCTCCCGATAGGCCTCGTCCAGGAGGCGACGCAGCTCGCTTTCGCTGTTATCTCTGATCTCACGCGCCTTCATGGCTCGCCACCTTCGTGCCCGTAATGGGGTCGGTCTTGGCCAGGAACTGCGTGGCGATCGGGAGCTTAGAGGCGGCCAACCGGAAGGCCTCTCGAGCCAAGCTCTCTTCGATGCCGCCTAGCTCAAACAGCACCCTTCCGGGCTGCACCACAGCCACCCACTCCTCAACCGAGCCCTTACCGCCGCCCATACGCGTCTCGGCGGCCTTCTTGGTGTAGGGCTTGTCCGGGAAGACCCGGGTCCACATGCGCCCACCGCGCCGGATGTACCGCACGATGGCTCGCCGAGCCGCCTCAAGCTGGCGGTTCGTCATCCAGCATGCCTCCAAGGCCTGGAGGCCGTACTCCCCAAACGCAACCGTGTTCCCGCGCGAGGCCAGGCCCCGCCGGCGACCACGCTGCTGCTTCCTATACTTGACCCGCTTCGGCATCAACATCGCGTCTATCTCCCCTGAAGACGGCTTACGCTCCCGCTACGCCTGGGCCGGAGCCGTCTCCGCCTGGCCCTGCCCTGCGCGCGCTTCCTCGGGCATGGCCTCGCCCTTGTAGATCCATACCTTCACGCCGATGAGGCCGAAGGTCGTGAGCGCCTCCGCCTGCCCAAAGTCAATCTTGGCTCGCAGAGTGTGCCTGGGTATGCGCCCCTCTCGCATGGTCTCGGTGCGCCCCATGTCGGCGCCCGACAGACGACCAGAGACCCGCACCATCACCCCTTCTGCTCCGGCCCGCATAGCCCGCTGCATGCCCTGACGAACGGCTCGCCGGAAGCTGACTCGCCGCTCCAACTGCTCGGCGATGCTCTCCGCCACCAACTTGGCCTGCAGGTCTGGGTCCCTGATCTCCTGGACGTCAAGCCGGACATGCTTGCCCGTCAACCCCTCCAGGCGCTGACGCAGAGCATTGACGATGGCACCCTTGCGCCCGATCACGATTCCCGGCCGTGCGGTGTGGATCGCCACAGATATCTGGTTCGGGAACCGCTCGATGTCCACCGCCGCTATGGCAGCGTTCTCCAACTCCTGGGAGATCATGCGACGAATCGCTATGTCCTCCAGCAACTGGTCCCGGTAGTTCCTGTCCTTGTCTGCGAACCACCGTGCTCGCCAGTCGTTTACGATCCCAATCCGGAAGCCGTAGGGATGAACTTTCCTACCCAAGTCCTCTGCCTCCCTGTACTATCTCACCAACCCTGAGTTCCCCGGACGCTCACTATCGCGAACGAGCCGCAAGCACGACTCTGATATGGCTCGAACGTCGGAGAATCGGCTTCCAACGTCCGCGTGCACCGAACCGCCGCCAGCGGCGAGTGGGCCCCGGATCGGCCGCTATCTCGGCCACCACCAGCTCGTCCGGCTCCGCCCCGAAGTTGTTCTCGGCGTTGGCCATGGCGCTCTTGATAGCCTTAGACACCGGCAGCGCCGCGCTCTGCGGCATGTACTGCAACAGGCTGAGCGCCTCCCGCGCCGGAAGGCCGCGGACCTGGTCTATCACCAACCTCACCTTCTGGGGCGAGATGCCTACGTACTTCTGTACGGCCTGGTAACCTTCCTGGTACATCTTTCTTCCCTGCCTACCGGCGTGCGGCCTTGCCGCGGCCCATGTGACCACGGAAGAGCCGGGTGGGTGCGAACTCGCCCAGTTTGTGCCCCACCATGTTCTCGGTTATGTAGACCGGGACATGACGGCGCCCATCGTGCACCGCTATCGTGTGCCCCACCATCTGCGGGAACACCGTTGATGCCCGGGACCAGGTTCGCACAACACGCCGCTCGCCCGTCCGGTTCATCTCCTCGATCTTCTCGAGGAGCTTGCTCTCTATGTACGGCCCCTTCTTCAGAGATCTCGTCACTAGTCTCCTCCTAACCCTGCCTCAGCAGCTCACCCGCCTCGATCAGCGCCGACGCCCACGCCTGCGGACGATGAACTTGTCCGTGCGCTTCTGCCTCCGGGTCCGATGCCCCAGGGTCGGCTGGCCCCACGGGCTCTTGGGCGAAGCCATGCCCACAGGAGACCGGCCCTCGCCACCGCCGTGAGGATGGTCGCGCGGGGTCATCGCCGAACCACGGACCTCCGGACGCCGACCGAGCCAGCGCTTGCGCCCTGCCTTGCCCAGCCGCACGTTGGCATGCTCCTCGTTGCCGACCTGCCCGACCGTGGCGCAGCACTCCATCCTCACCAGGCGGACTTCCCCGCTCGGGAGACGGATGTGAGCATAGGCGCCCTCTTTGGCCATCACCTGGGCGCCGGCCCCGGCCGCGCGGACCAACTGTCCGCCCTTGCCCGGCTCCAGCTCGATGTTGTGAATCACCGTACCCAAGGGGATGTTGGCGATCGGCAGGGTGTTACCTACCCGGACTTCGGCCTGCGGGCCCGACATCACGCGAGCGTCTACCTTGAGGCCCAACGGGGCCACGATGTACCGCTTCTCGCCGTCGGCGTAGACCAGAAGCGCGATGCGCGCCGACCGGTTCGGGTCATACTCTATGCTGGCCACGCGCGCCGGAATCCCGTGCTTGTCGCGCTTGAAGTCAATGACGCGGTAG
>JBMNTK010000289.1:0-3900 GCA_050945695.1 Anaerolineae bacterium
GACGGCAGGGGCCAGCGGGACCGCCTGCTGCGCCTGGCGCGTATGGCCGAGGGCCTGCGCGGCCCGGAACACGATGCCAAGCTCCGCGGCGCCATCACCCACGTACGGTCGCTGGTTGACGATGGGGTCCATCCCATCCTGTTCTGCCGCTTCATACCCACGGCCGAGTACGTGGCGGCGGAGCTGCGCAAGGCGCTTCCCTCCACCGTTGAGGTGGCGGCCGTCACCGGTACGCTGCCGCCGGCGGAGCGCGAGGAGCGGGTGCGCCTGCTCGGGGAGAAGCCCAAGCGCGTGTTGGTGGCCACCGACTGCCTGAGCGAGGGTATCAACCTCCAGGAGCACTTCAATGCCGTGGTCCACTACGACCTGAGCTGGAACCCCACCCGCCACGAGCAGCGCGAGGGCCGCGTCGATCGCTTCGGCCAGTCCAGCCCCACGGTGCGCGCCCTTACCTACTACGGCAGTGACAACCTGGTGGACGGCCTGGTCCTGCGGGTGCTGCTGCGCAAGCATGTCGCCATCCGCAACTCGCTGGGCATCTCGGTGCCGGTGCCCGCCACGGCCCAAGACGTGGTGCAGGCTCTCATGCGCGGCCTCATGCTCCAGGGGCCAAGCTACGCGCACCAGCTCAGCCTTTTCGGGAACGCTGAAGATGTCTCGCGCGACCTACATGCCCGCTGGGACCAGGTGGCTGACCGCGAGCGGCAGTCGCGAACCCTCTTCGCCCAGCGCACCATTGACCCCAGCGAGGTGGCGCGGGAATGGCAGGCGATGAGCGAGGCGGTGGGGACCGGGACCGATGTGCGCCGTTTCCTGAAAGATGCGGTGCTGATGCACGGCGGCGCCGTCCGCGAGGACGGCCGCACCCTATTCCTCAACCTGAAGGAAGCCCACGGCCTGCGCCAGGCCGCCGGAGAGGTGGAGTCGGTGCAGGCCTGCTTCGAACTTCCGGCGCCGGACGGAGCTACCTACCTCACCCGCACGCATCCCTTGGTGGAGGGGATGGCCGGCTACGTGCTAAATGCCGCCCTCGACCCGCTGACCGAGGGGGTTGCCCGCCGCTGTGGCGCCGTGCGCACCCGGGCCGTGTCGGAGCGCACCACGCTGCTGCTGGTGCGGCTGCGCTATCACATCCAGGCAGTATCGCGGGGCCATCCCGATGCTGAGTTGCTGGCCGAGGACTGCCTGACCCTGGCCTACACCGGCGACCCGGCGGAGCCATGCTGGCTGCCACCGGACCAGGTGGACGCTCTGCTCTCGGCGGTCCCTGCCAGGAACACTGACGCCGGCATCGCCAGGCACTTCGTGGAGGAAGCGCTGAAGGCTGTCCCGGCCCTGATGCCGTCTCTGGAGCGCCTGGCCCAAGAGCGAGGACAGGAGCTGCTTGAGGCTCACGAGCGCGTGCGGGGGGCCGGGCAACTGCCCGGCAAACGCTACAGCGTCCGTCCCCAGCTGCCACCCGACCTGCTGGGGGTCTACGTGTTGCTTCCCGCTCCGCCACTGCCCTGACAGGAGCACCTATGCAGACCATCGCCCGTCTGGACTTCACCGCCGTCAAGACCGAGGGCGCCATCTTGCCCGCCGACCTGCTGGCCCGCGTCGCCCAGGGGAACGACCTTCCCGGGCTCAGCCCCGAGGACTACCACCTGGCCGCTAACGAGCGGCTCAATGAGGCTGTGAACCGGGCGTGGAACCGCTGCCAGGCGGCCTGGGCCGGCTTCGAGGAAGGACGGGCCCGACTGCCGGACGACGACGCCGGCACCACTCTCACCCGGGAGCGCTGGCTGCTGATCCTCTTCCAGGAGCTGGGCTACGGCCGCCTGCAGACCGCCCGAGCTGCCAGCATGGGCGGCTACCCCATCAGTCACGCCTGGCATAGCGTGCCCATCCACCTGGTGAGCTTCCGCCAGGACTTGGACCGGCGTGGAACCTACACCGGCGCCGTCACCCGCAGCCCCCACGGGCTGGTGCAGGAGTACCTCAACCGCACCGAGGAGAGCCTGTGGGGCTTCGTGTCCAACGGGCTGCGCCTGCGCATCCTGCGGGACAACGTCAGCCTGAGCCGCCTGGCCTACGTGGACTTCGACCTGGAAGCCATCATGAGCGGCCAGCTCTACGCCGACTTCACCCTGCTCTGGCTCCTGTGCCACCAGAGCCGGGTGGAAGGGGAGCGGCCGAGCGAATGCTGGCTGGAGCGGTGGTCCAGAGAGGCGGCGCAGCAGGGGGCCCGGGCGCTGGATTCCCTGCGCGACGGGGTGAGGGAGGCCATCGAGGCCCTAGGGCGCGGCTTCCTGGCCCACCCGGCCAACGATGCCCTGCGCGATCGCCTGCGGGCCGGCTCCCTCAGCACCCAGGACTACTACCGCCAACTGCTGCGGTTGGTGTACCGGCTGATCTTCCTGTGCGTGGCCGAGGACCGGGACCTACTGCTGCTGCCGGCCGAGGGCGCCGGCGGGCAGGACGGGGCCGGAATCGCCGAGGCCCGAAAACGGTACACCGAATACTACTCCATGGCGCGGCTGCGACGACTGGCAGGGAGCGTGCGGGGCGGCCCGCACCCGGACCTGTACGCCTCGCTGTCACTGGTGTTCCGGATGCTGCGCACCGGCTACCCCGACCTGGCCCTGCCGGGCCTGGGCGGGTTCCTCTTCTCCAACCGGGCTACCCCCGACCTGGACGAGGCCAGCCTCGCTAACGCCGACCTCCTGGAAGCGGTGCGGAGCCTGGCCTTCACCGTGGAGGGGCGGGTGCGCCGGCCGGTGGACTACCGCAACCTGGGCTCGGAGGAGTTGGGCAGCGTCTACGAATCCCTCCTCGAGTTGCACCCGGAGGTGACGACCAACCAGGCCGCTCCGTCGTTTGTCCTGAATGCCGTCGCGGGCACCGAGCGCAAGACTACCGGCTCCTATTACACCCCTCCCAGCCTGGTCAACAGCCTGCTGGACAGCGCCCTGGAGCCGGTGGTGGAAGACCGGCTGAAGGCGGCTCGAAGGGCCGGGTCCCCCGACGACGAAGCACAGGCTGCACTTGAGGAGGCCCTATTGAGCATCCGGGTGGTGGACACGGCCTGTGGGTCGGGGCACTTTCTGGTGGCGGCGGCGCGACGGTTGGCCCACCACTTGGCCGCTATCCGCGCGGGGGAGGAGGAGCCGGGCCCGGAACTGGTGCGGCAGGCGATGCGCGAGGTGGTGCGGCGCTGCATCTTCGGGGTGGACCTGAACGAGATGGCGGTGGAGCTGTGCAAGTTCGCCCTCTGGCTGGAGACGATGGACCCGGGCAAGCCGCTGGGCTTCCTGGACCACAACATCCAGTGCGGCAACAGCCTGCTGGGGGCGACGCCGGAGCTGATCGAGGCGGGGCTGCCGGACGACGCCTTCAAGCCCATCACCGGGGACGATCGGGCCATCGCCTCGGACCTGCGGAAGCGCAACAAGCGGGAGCGGGAGGGGCAGGGGGCGCTCTTCCTGGGGATGGGGCCGCAGACGAGCGCGGGCAACGCGGGGGCGGCGATGGCGGCCCTGGACGCGATGCCGGAGGACACGACGGAGGCGGTGCGGGCGCGGGAGGCGCGGCACAACGCCGCCCTGGCCGACCCGGCGTACCGGCAGGCCAAGCTATTGGCGGACGCCTGGTGCGCCGCCTTCGTGTGGCCGAAGTGGCGGGGGGCGCCGCCGGCGGTAACCACGGCGACGCTGCGGGCGCTGGCGACGAGGCCGGAGCGCGTCCCGGCGGCGACGGTGGCGGAGATCGAGCGGCTGGCGGGGCAGTACCAGTTCTTCCACTGGCATCTGGCATACCCGGAGGTGTTCGAGGAACCCCTCCCCTCGCCCTCCCCGTTCAGGGGAGGGAGCTCCCCTCTCCTCGCAGGAGAGGGGTCGGGGGAGAGGTCCCGTGGCTTCG
>JBMNTK010000290.1:0-3872 GCA_050945695.1 Anaerolineae bacterium
GGTGCCCTCAAGGCCCGGGTGGCTGAGTTTCTGGACCAGTTCCACTCAGGCTCCCTGGCCCTTCTGCGCTACACCGGCCTGTTACCGCCATAATTCGACAACCTTCATAAGTCGGGGCTGCTGGGCCTTCGGCCGGGCGTCCGGGTTTCGCAGCAGAGCTGTGAACGTGGTCACGGCTCCGCCGTGACCGTCCAGCGCGGACGCCGGACATGGCACGTCCGGCTCGCGGTGCGTGGGAGGGGCCACGTGAGAGCAGCAATGCCGGATGGGCCGCCCGAAGTTGGAACGAGACGAGACGGGTGATGTGTCTAGCGTCGGCGAAGGTGGGTCACGGCTCCGCCGTGACCGTCGACGCCCGGCCGAAGGCCCCTTAGCCCCGAATTCCATTCGAGGCCTTTCCCACCGGCGCACCTGGGCAACGGCCTCACGCAAAGCCTCTTGCGCCTCCTATCCTTCGCGACTTGGCGCCCTTGCGTGAGATCATCTGCCCGCTGTCAGTTGATGCACCCTGTGCGCGAACGTATAATGCGCGCGGTACGAGCGAGCTAGACCGTCGTAGGAGGCATGTAATGGACTACGGTAAGCCGTTTACCTTCATGTTTGAGGATCGGGATTGGGTAGCCAAGATCCTCATTGGTGCGTTGTTTGTCTTCTTGAGCATCTTTCTGGTCGGAATCCCGTTTGTGCTTGGCTATGGCATCGAGGTGATCCGTCGGGTCGCGGCCGGGCGTGATGAGGTCTTGCCCGCCTGGGACGATCTGGGTGACAAGTTCGTGCAGGGGCTCATTCTGCTCGTCATCGGGTTCATCTTCTCCCTGCCGGGCCTGCTGCTTAGCGGCTGCTCTAGCCTCTTCCTCCGTAGCCTAGCCGACGCCACCCGGAATGACGCCGGATCTGCGTTCTTCGCCCTTGTCATCTTCTTTGCCAACGCCCTGGTCGCCCTCTATAGCCTCATCATCTCCCTGCTGACACCCGCCATCGCCATTCGCTACGCCATGACCCGCGATTTCGGGGCCGCCTTCAACCTGAGTGCGCTGTGGCGGATCATCAACGCCAACCTGGGTGCCTACATCCTCGTGCTGATCCTGAGCTGGGTGGCCAGCGTCATCGCCGGGCTGGGCGTGATAGTGTGCGTCATCGGCGTGTTCTTCACCGCGTTCTGGTCGGTCCTGGTCACGGCGCACCTCAGCGGCCAGTACTATCGCAACTTCCTGAGCGGCACTCCCCCCATGACGGTGGAGCCCGGCGCGCCCGCCTTCTAGCCTCACCTCAGTTACAAACCAAACGGGGGAGGGTCTCGGTAGACCCTCCCCCTGCTGCTTCCATGGCTGCTCCGGGAGCCGACCGCTACCTAGCGAAGTTGGGCAGCCACTCGGCGTTAGCCGCCAACGACCGCTCCAGGATCTCTCGGCCAACCTCTAGGGATGTCACCTGGGCGTCCAGGAGCAACCCCCTCAGCGCCAGGGTGCGGTCGCCGGAAAGGGCCGCATCCACCAACAGCTCCTGCTGCACCGCCCGGCCGGTCAGCAGATGGGCCAGCGGCTTCGGAAGCGGCCCCACCTTGAGGCCTCGCACCCCCTCCTGCCCCACCCAGGCCGGTACCTCCACGATGGCATGGTCCGGCAGGTTGTCAATCAGCCCGGCGTTGGGCACGTTGACCACCTCTCGGAGCGGCGGCTCCACCCCAACCAGGGCAGCGATTATGTCCACTGCGCTCTCGCCAGAGGGCACCAGGAGCTCGTCCACCGGCTTTCGGCCCTCGGCCCAGGCCCGTCGCTCCTCCCACCTCGCCCGATACTGCTCCTCGGTGGTGTGCCGGATGGATAGCCCATAGTCCGCGCCCCCGTGCGTCTGGGGGGTGAGGAAGTAGGGGAAGAACTCGGCGATGTGGTCCTCAGTGCCCAGAGGCCACAGTCCGAACGTGTCGTAGATAGCCCTGGATACAGGCAGCCGAGCCAGGAGCGCTGCCCCCTCCGGCGAGTACAGGCGGCGGATAGCCTCAGGCAGCACGTCCCGGCCCTGGTGATGGGCCGAGAGGGCAAAGGTCAGGTGGTTGATGCCGGCCGGGAACACCTGCAGCTCCACCGCCCCCACCCCCAGCACCTGGGCCAGAGGCGGGACAGCTATCCGCCATTGTTCGCACAGCCCGATCACGGTTAGGCCCGCCTCCCGGATCATGGCCCGGCATACCGCTGAGAGCGGATTGGCCAGGTCGAGCACTATCGCCTGGGGGCACAGCTCGGCGACGTCCCGGGCGATGGCCACGGCGTGCGGCACCACGCGCAGACCCCGGGTGAAGCCCGCCGGCCCCACCGTCTGTGACGTGGGCTGGTAGATGCCGTACTCCTCGGCGATGGCGACGTCCCGCTCCCGGGCCCAGGGCTCACCGACCGAGATGGAGTTGAGGACGAAGTCGCTCCCGGCCAGCACCGCCCGCCGGTGGGTGGTGGGCTCGATGGTCAGCTGCGCACCCGCCCGCTCCACCATCCGGGCGGCAATGCGGGCGGAGAGAGCGAGCGCCTCCTCATCTACGTCCACCAAGGCCACGGTGCTACCGGCCAAGGCCGGCCTGCGGATGAGATCCGACACCACGCGGAAGGTGAAGGCCGATCCAGCTCCGATGATCGTCAGCTTGAGCGCAGGCACTATCCTCGCCTCCTTCTGGTGAGATGCTGCCAATCGAGGGCTATCCCTAACCGCAGACCTGACCGATCACACGCAGGAGGTTGCCGCCCAGGATGGCCCGCACCTGTTCGGGGCTCAGGCCCCGGGCCAGCAGCCCCGCCGTCAGGCTGGGCAGACAGGTCACGTCCCCCAGCCCCTGTGGGTGCGGCCCCGTAAACCCATCGTAGTCTGATCCGATGCCGACGTACTCAGCGCCGATCAGCCGCACCACGTACTCGATGTGATCGAGCACGTGCTCCAGGGTGGGCTCGTCATCGGTCAGGAACTTGTCCACGTAGGTTATGCAGACCACGCCGCCCCGGCGGGCCAATCCCTCCAGTTGGGCGTCGGTCAGATTGCGGGGGTTAGGCCACACTCCGTACGCATTGGAGTGGCTGGCTATGATCGGCGCCCGCGACAGGGCAAAGACGTCCTTCACCCCGGCCGGCGACAGGTGCGAGATATCCAGCAGCATCCCCAGCCGCTCGGCCTCTTGCACTACTTGACGGCCAAACTCCGACAGCCCTCCCCCGGTGCCCGCCTCGAGGATGCCGTCAGCAGCCCGGTTGCGCACGTTGTGGGTCAAGCTGATGGACCGGATCCCCAGCCGGTAGAACATCCTCAGCGAGGACAGCTGTCCCTCCAGGGCATCGCTGCTCTCCAGGGCCAGCAGCGCCGCCACCCGGCCCTGGGCCTTGGCGGTACGGATGTCGGCTGCCGTGGTGGCGAGGACCAGGTCCGGACAGCGGGCGCACGTGTCATAGAAGATATCGAGCCCTTCCAGGGCGCGCGCCGCCCCGTGGTGCTCATCGTTGACGAGCAGGGCCATGAACTGCCCGGTGACCCCACCCTCCAGCAGGCGAGGCACGTCCACATGCCCGAAAGAGCCCCGCTCGGCCAGATCCCGGCGGGTACCAAAGGGGACGAAGATGCTATCGCAGTGCGCATCTATGACGGTGCTCTCTCGGTGAACGGTTGATGCGGTCGCTTCAGACAAGGCTACCCTCCCGGACGGCATTGTAACCCTGACCGACCTTGGTGACACGTGACCCGTGACGCGTGAAGCGTGACACGTGACCTCCCTCGAGGAGTGCGCGGCCGAGAGGGTCGGGAACCGAGGCCGGGGCCGTGTCAGGGACCAACCATGCCCTCGACTCAAGTCGGGGCTGCTGGGCCTTCGGCCGGGCGCCCTCCTGCGCGGACGCTGC
>JBMNTK010000291.1:0-3844 GCA_050945695.1 Anaerolineae bacterium
GTGTAGCACAGCGCCGCAGGGCACATCAACTCACGCAAAGACGCCACGGCGCAAAGGGCGCAGGGATGGGGACGAGGTGCCTTCGCGTGAGGCTACCGCCCTCGGTCGGGGGTTTATCCAGTGCGCCTGGTAGCGCGCACTCCTCCCGGTAGCCGTCATCCCGAGCGCGTCTCCTTATCATTCCGAGCGAAACGAGGAGTCTGTGGTCGGCCGGAGCCCTCGAATGGAATTCGGGGCTAGGGGGCCTTCGGCCGGGCGTCCGGGTTTCGCAGCAGAGCTGCGAACGTGGTCACGGCTTCGCCGTGACCGTCCAGCGCGGACGCCGGATGGGACGGGCACGGGCGTCTTGCCCCCTTCCCTGTCAGGGAAGGGGGTTGGGGGGTTAGGTTAGCTCAGGGTCCTTGCGCGCGTGGGCGAGCGCACCCCTCAGCGACTGACGATGCCGAGGCAGGAAAGGCGATCGGTGTGCAGGGTCGGCGAAGGTGGGTTACGGCGGAGCCGTGATCGTCGACGCCCGGCCGCAGGCCCAACCGCCCCCACTTGAGTCGAGGGCTCCATGCAGCACCGCCAGAACCGGGCGCGTCAACACGCCCTCCTGGAGGGCGGCCAGAGCGGGACAGGCTAGATGCGAGAGGCGCCGGTGTGAACGCCTTCGGTCTGCAGGCGGTAGAGGTAGGTGAGGTTGTCCTCGTGCAGTTGCTGAGTGAGGCCGTCCAAGTCCAGCCTGGACCCGCCAAAGGCCTCGATGTCGGCCTGTTGGACCTCTCGGAGGCTGGCACCATCGGCGATGGCGTCGTGGACGTACTTCCGCACTTGCCGGACGTAGCGCATCCGATACTCGATGGCGTCCTTGACCTCGCCCTTGAGGATCACGTCGCCGTGGCCCTGGATGATGGTGTTGAGGCTGAGCGAGCGGATGCGCTGGAACGAGCGCAGGAGTGCGTCCGGGTCCCCGCCCACGAAGTGGGGCACGGGCAGCATGGCATCGCCAGCGACCAGGATGCGTTCCTCCTCGACATAAACGCCGAAGGCGTCGTGAGAGTGCCCAGGCAAGGGGATTAGCCTCAGGGTGAGGCCGCCGTGGCGCACCACGACCTCGGCAGTGGCGGTGATGGTGGGAGGGCGGAGTCTCACTTCGCGGAGCTCACCGATGCTGCGGGCCGCCTCGGCCAGGGCAGTGCGAAGCTCGCCTTCCATGGCCTTTCGCACCCCGGCGTGGGCGATGATGTCCGACTCGGGGTATAGGTAGTTGCAGGCCACGTGATCCAGGTGGCCATGGGTGTTGATGACGTAGGAAACAGGCTTGCCGCCGCGCGTGGCGAAGGACTCTACCTCTCGCGCCTCGCTGGGGAACAGCAAAGAATCCACGACTACGCTACCGCGGTCGGTCAAGACCACGGCAGCGGTAACCTGCGCGTAGGAGTCACTTAAGAAGACGTAGACTTGTTCGCCGACTCGCTCTTTCGGCAACTGCTCCTCCAGACCTAGCCCTGCCCAAGGCAGAGCGAAAAACCGCGATAGGATAGCAGTCTACCGAACGCACGTCAAGGGGGCCGCGGCCCTTTCCGGGTAGGCCAGATCGCCCGAGGCGACCGGAGCACGGCGCTGCCATAGGGCTATGGTCAGCAGCCGTGCTCCTGGTCTCTGCCGGTGGTGGCTCCTCGAGGAGCTGATAGGCTCAGCCCGCCCGGGGAGTGGTCGCTACCGACCTCATGTGCAGATGCCGGATGAAGCCTATGACGCCCCGGCCGCCGCCAGAGCCGCCTCGATCTGCGCGATTCCCGTGGCATAAGCCTCCCGGGCCTCTGTCAGCAGATCGGCCGCAGCCCGGTTGGCGGTGGCGTCCGATTCGGGACGGAGACGTCCATCGGGGAACAGCCGAGCGGCGCACCGGTCGAGGGCGTCAGCCTCGGCCTGAAAGGCCTCTGCCGCGCGGAGCAGATTGGCGGAGGCACCGGGGTGCCAGGGCTCGATCTCTCTCAAGAACGCAGATGCTGCCCGGTGGGCGCTACGGTAGATGCCCAGGCAGTACCAATCTCCCAGGTTAGGGGGGCGCGCGGGCTCGGAGCGCAGACTGCCTATCCACCAGTCGTAGCACCCCAGCCCTTTGCGGAAGCGCCACTCACCCACCTGGCCCGAGGCGCAGTCGGCCTCTGGGAGTCGGTCTTCCGGGGTGCGGGCATGCTGCACCGCCCTCTGGAGGGCATCCAGTTCCGTGGCGCGGGGGTCGAACGTGCCCGTCTTCTCGCCTAGGATGATGGCGCCGAGCGCGGGGTAGCCATCGCAACCGGTCAGCATGCGGTCCTGGGGGGCGCGAGCGTAGTCGTCCCACCCGGCGTAGGAGCCTCGGCCCAGGAAAGAGCCGTCCGACTCGTCGAACCCGCAGACCACGTCCCACTCGGCGAGGGTGAAGGCGTTCCAGACCAGGACCGGGCGCCCTGAGCGAAGCTCGTCCTTCACCCGGGCGATGACCGCGGGCAGGAGCGCGGTGCCGTCCACGCCGTCCCCGAAGAGGGGTAGCTCCTCGACCTGGAAGCCTAGGAGCCGAGCCAGCGCGGCCGGGCCGATGTCGTGGCCGCAGGTAGGGGCACAGGGGCAGGGCCCGGCGATGACGAAGGCGGCTCCGGAGATTCCCTGGATGTAGGCGGGGGAGTAGGGCTCCCCGAGGTAGGAGAGGACCACTCGAAGGCCCTCGAACATGGCCTCGGAGACGCGATAGCGGTCAACGCCGTCGAGGATGACGCGGCTGGGTGGCATAGGGCCTCCTGATAGGCGCGAGCCTCGGGATGGGTTGCTGATCACGCTTATCCTACACCGATCCTGTCTGATCGTTGAGGGCTGCCTGCAAGCAGGCCCGCCATACCAACTGGCGCCACCAGGTGCGAGTCCCACCCCACCGCCGCCAGATGCGGTGACTGCCTACTCAGCCAGCTCGTACGTGATGAGGATGACGTTGTTGGGGGAGCTGTCGTCCTCCCAGTAGAGATACCACTCGCGGAAGGCGGGGCCGAACTGGAGGCCCTGCTCCTGCACGAACTTGGTTAGAGCCTCGTGGGCTTCCTTGAGGTTTACCAGGCGCCCGGACAGCACCAGCGACGCACACCGGTAGCCGGCCACATCCTCTACCTGCGCTTCGCCGGCAGGCTCAACACCGGGGGCCACGCTGAACCCGGCCGCTATGTCGAACTCCCCGCTCTCGTCCGGCATGCTGTAGCTCAGGATCAGATTCACCGGGCCATTCACGGCCGTATCGGCGCCGGCGTAGGCCGCGCTCACGCGGTCAATCAGGTCCCCGGCCACTTGGGCGATATCGCGCATGCTGGCCCGCCCGGGGACGTAGAAGTGGCGAAATCCTTGCATGGTGCCCACGCGCGGTTCGCTCAGGGTGAACTCCGGTACTGCGGTGTAGTCGGCCATGTGAGTCCCTCCAGTTAGTATGAGAGGGCACAGCGCTGTGCCCGTAGGTGATTGCGTCTCCGGATCAGACCCCGAGCGCCTGTTCCAGGTAGCCGAGTGCCTCTTCGTCCAGGGCGCGGGCCCGGCGGATCAGGGGCACGGTTTGGGCCCGGACCTCGGGGCGGGCCAGCTCGCGGGCGTGGGGCACGTCCCAGCCGAGGCCGCCGAGCGTGGCGATGATCGCGTCCACTACCTCGACTTCCGAATCGTAGCAGGAGGCGGCCTGTTCCAGGAGTCCCGCAGCCTGAGGGAAGTGCGCCCGCGCGTCTCGGAGAAAGGCAGCGGCGCTCCGGCGCCCCTCGGCCAGGCAGATAATCGCGTCGTTGTGGCACATCAGTCGGGCAGCTAGGCCCGGCTCGTCCGCGGACGAGAAGTCGGCATCGTCCTC
>JBMNTK010000292.1:0-3843 GCA_050945695.1 Anaerolineae bacterium
CGTATCGGTTGTGGCGGCTACCGGCGACGGTGTGCTCGCCACCATTCGCGTGCGCGGGCTAGCGGATGGGCAGTCGTACCTGAGGGTGGGATCGGCGGTACTATACAACGCCGACAATGGGCGCATGCCCGTGGGCACCCGAGGAGGGGCAGTCTACGTCGGCCAGGCTGCACCCCAGGAGCCATCTCCCACCCCCACCGAGACCGCCTCGCCGACACCCACCGTGGTGATCGAGCCCACCGCCACCGAAACCCCTACCCCCACCATCACCCCCGTCCCCGTCGAGCCGGAGCAGCCGCCAACTCCCACTCCGGCCCCCGAGTCTGCGGTAACGGCCGAGACCATCGCCGAGGGCATCGCTCCGGAGCCCGTAGCCACCGAGGAGGGCACTTGGACAGAGTCGCCCCTGCCTCGGCCCAGCCATGAGGCGGCCGTGGCCCCGGTGACCGAGTCCCCCGTTGATACCCCCACCCCGGCAGCCGAGCCGGCGGAGCCGACGCCCACCCGGACGCCGGTCAAGCAGGCCATGGCCGAGGATGTCACCCCCGAGCCCACAGAAGCACCCGCCCGGGTGGATGGCGCCGCCGAGCCGGTTCAGACTAGTCCCCTGGCCTCGCTGTGGTTCATCGCCGCCGTGGTGGGGGTATTGATCTTCGGGTTCGGCGTCTTCGTGGTTCTGCCGAGAGGCCGGCGGGGCAAGGCATAGCCGAGCCAGTCCCTCTTCAGCCTTTCTTAACGAGCTTCTGTCGCAACGCTTACATACAAATTCCAGGCTCCTGTTTACAATATCGGTGTCGTTTGGTTGCGCTCTCCCATGAGCGCCGCCGGATGCCGGTGACAGGCCGGTACCGACAACGGTCCCGGGCCGTAGTTGGAGCGGTCCCCGGGACGGGTACAGCCATAGCCGTAACGGCCCAGGGCACTGAAGGCCGGGCCATCAGACCAGCTAGGCTATGACGTTAGCCGAGTAAGATAACAGAGACGTTAGGCAGAGACGACAGCACGCGGCTCCGGACCGAGGGTGACCGGTCTGGCCCTGCCAGGAGAGTCAGCGGGGCCGGAGTGGGCGGGTGCCCGTCGGCCAGCGGGTAGGCACTGCCCTATACATGCCCCTCGTCCATCGCGACGGGAAGCAGTCGCGGTCTCCCCCGTAAGCTCACACAACCAATAGCTCAGCGACACTTTGTCCGAGTACCGCTTTCTGTCCTTATAGTTATGGCATGAGAGAAGTCTATGGTTATTGGTGTTAGATCAGGCGCGCTACCTACGGGCGGCACAGTCGCCTCGGATGCGATTGCCGTCAAGCCGGAGGGCATGGGGCTCATCGCCACCCCTCTAGTCCCCGGAACGGGACTGAAGGGCTATCTCTTGGCCACGAAGCCCAGGGGCCAGTCCTACTGGCTGGCCAAGCGTCTGCTGGACGTGGTCGTGGCTGCACTGGGGCTGATACTGTTGTCTCCCCTGTTCCTGCTACTGGCTATCGTCGTTCGGCTAGATTCGCCCGGACCGGCTCTGTTCCGTCAGCGCCGCGTGGGAGCCATCCGACGGCGGTTGGGTGATCGTGACGTCTGGGAGCCCCGCGAGTTCACCTTCCTGAAGTTCCGCACCATGCACCACAACAACGACCCCACGATCCACCGCAAGTTCGTCCAGGCTCTCATCCGCGGGGACGAGGAGGCCATGCGCACCGTTCAGGCGCAGGCCCAGTGCAACGGGAACGGGAACGGCAACGGCCACAAGCAAGCCGCCCCGGTAACGGTGAAGAAACTCCAGCACGACCCTCGCATCACCCGGGTTGGTCGGTGGCTGCGGGCGACCAGCCTGGATGAACTGCCTCAGTTGTGGAACGTGCTCATGGGTGACATGACGCTGGTAGGGCCCCGGCCGGCCATTCCCTACGAGGTGGAGGTGTACGAAGACTGGCACCGCGGCCGGCTGGCGGCCATACCCGGCCTGACGGGGCTGTGGCAGGTCAAGGCTCGCTGTTCGGTGGACTTCGACGACATGGTGCGCTTGGACCTTCAGTACATCGAGAACCAGTCCCTGAAACTGGATCTATGGGTGCTCCTACGTACGCCCCTGGCGGTCCTGAGCGGCAAGGGCGCAGTGTGAGGACACGGAAGTGAGAAATGGGTCAAGTTAGAGTCGGTGTTGTGGGTTACGGATACTGGGGACCGAACCTGGTCCGCAACCTGATGGAGCTGCCCACAGCTGACCTAGTAGCCGTGGCTGACCTATCGCAAGAGAGGCTGGCCCGCGTGCGCAGCATCTATCCCCAGCTGACTGTTACGACGGACTACCGCGACTTGGTGAAGATGGGCTTGGATGCCGTGGTGGTGGCCACGCCGCCCAGCACTCACTACCCCATAGCCAAGGAGTTGCTGGAGCAGGGCCGGCACGTGCTCATCGAGAAGCCTATGGCCCTGTGCAGCGCCCACGCCGAGGAACTGTCAGAGCTAGCCGACAAGCACGACCTCACGCTCATGGTCGGGCACACCTTCGAGTACAACCCGGCCGTGCGCTCCCTGAAGCAGATGATCTCCTCGGGCGAGCTGGGCGACATCTACTACGTGGATGCGGTGCGGGTGAACCTGGGGCTGTTTCAGCAGGGCCTCAACGTGCTGTGGGACCTGGCCCCGCACGATGTCTCCATCCTCCTCTACATACTGGGCCAAGAGCCTCGGAGCGTCAGCGCTCGGGGTAGAGCGTGCATCTTCCGTGACATGCACGACCTGGCCTACGTGGAGCTGGACTTCCCCGGCAACGTCCTGGCCCACCTCCATCTCAGCTGGCTGGACCCCTGTAAGGTTCGCCGCCTCACGGTGGTGGGCAGCCGCAAGATGGTGGTCTACGACGACATGGAACCCTCGGAGAAGATCCGGGTGTATGACAAGGGGGTGGAGGCGCCGCCCTACACCGACAGCTACGAGCAGTTCCGGCTCAGCTATCGGCACGGCGACGTGGTTGTCCCCTCCATCCCCTTCTCGGAGCCCCTCAAGCTCGAGTGCCAGCACTTTGTGGACTGCATACTGAATCACTGCCAGCCCCAGAGTAACGGCGAGGTCGGGCTCAAGGTGGTGCGCATTCTGGAACTGGCCGACATCTCACTTCGTAACGGTGGTACAAAGGAGAAGGTGGTTGGTTGACAGTAAGGTCTTCATCGTTGAGCAGCAGTCTATCCCGCCTGCTTGGGTCGTCCTCGGTGACGGGTACGACATAGACCCCGGGGTGATCCTGGGGTGCATGCCCGGCCGGACGCCCGCCAGCCCCACCCTTTCCATCGGGGCTCGGGCCCGAATCCGCTCGGGCACGGTGATCTACGCCGGCTCCACCATCGGCGACGACCTGGAGACGGGCCACAACGTAGTCATCCGCGAGGACAACCAGATCGGCTCCGGCTGCAGCTTCTGGAACAACGCCGTGGTGGACTACGGATGCGTCATCGGCAATGACGTCAAGGTGCACTGCAACGTGTACCTGGCCCAGTACACCGTTCTGGAGGACGGCGTCTTCCTGGCGCCTGGCGTCACCACGGCCAATGACCCGCATCCCCTGTGCGGCAAGTGCATGCGTGGCCCCACCATCAAGGCAGGGGCGCGCATCGGCATAAACGTGTCCATCCTGCCTCACGTGACCATCGGCGAGGGAGCCCTGATTGGGGCCGGAAGCGTGGTCACCCGGGACATCCCGGCCGGTGTGGTGGCCTACGGCACACCAGCCCGCCCCATCAAGGACGTCAGCGAGCTGGAGTGCACCTTTGGGCTGGTGGATCGGCCGTACGTGGCTGGCCTGGACGTGCGGACGCGCGAGCGCCTGGCCATGCGAGAGGGGCTCCGATGAAGG
>JBMNTK010000293.1:0-3837 GCA_050945695.1 Anaerolineae bacterium
CCCTACTGGGACGCGGTCCTCAGCTGCGTGGCCGGGCTGGCCGAGCGGGTCGAGGAGCCACCAATTGACGCCTTGCCCGCACCATCGGAGTGCATGGCTCCGGGCCAGCTTCTGACCGGGCTGGCGCTGGCGGGGGCCGCGGCCTTCCCGATCACCCTCCAGGAGCCCTACCGCGGCCTGGTGGCCGCCCGGAGGGTCTTGGCTCAGCGGAAAGGATGGGCGCCGCCTGGCCCCTATGAGGGCATCCTCAGCTCGCCCGCCATCATCTCCCAGCTCGAGGCCTACCTGGGCGATGGCCACCTGTGGAGCGCCTCCCGCCTCAACCGCTACGGCCTCTGCCCCTACAGCTTCTTTGCCAACCACATCCTGGGGCTGGAGGCCATGCCCGATCCTGAGGCCGGGTTGGACGCCATGGTCCGGGGCAGCCTCCTACACCGGCTGCTGGAGACGCTCTTCCGCCGGGCAAGCGCCGAGGGGCTGGCCCCCACGGTGGCCGACGAGCCCGCCCTGATCCGACGGCTGGAGGAAGTGGCCGAGGCAGCCCTGGCCGATGCCCCGGAGCGCTATGGCTTCCTGAGCGGCCCCCTTTGGCAGCACGAGAAGGCGGAGCTGGTCCGCCTGGTCGCTGCGCTGGTGCGCCACGAGTGCGAAGAGAACGGGACCCAATGCCAGTTCTACCCGCTGCGCCAAGAGCTGCGCTTCGGCCTGCCCGGCGGGGACCTGCCCCCGTTGGAGGTCAGGGACGAGGACGGCAATTGCTTGCGTATGCAGGGTGTCATTGACCGCCTCGACTGCAATGCCGATGGTGACCTGAGGTTGGTGGACTACAAGAGCGGCTCCACCCCCATTTCTGCTAACGACGTGAAGACCGGCCGCGCACTGCAGACGGCTCTCTACGCCCTCGCCGCCGAGCAGCTCCTTGGCCAGCGGGTGGTGGAGAGCTACTACCTCCACCTGCCCACCCGGGAGCGAAGCGGGCGGCTCACCCTGCCTTCCGGGGCAAGCCAGGACGAAATGGTGCAGCGGGCGGCCGAGGCGGCGCTCTCGTTTGCCGCCGGGGCGCGGGCAGGGCGGTTTCCGATCTCCCCCAACACCCAGGGCTGTCGGCTGTGCGATGCCGCCGACTTGTGCCGCGCCGACCGGCACGCTCGTGCCAAAGCCCGTCAGGTGGCTCCCGCATGAACCCGACCACTGAGCAACACCAAGCCATCACCCGCCAGGACCGGGCCCTCCTGGTGGAAGCCGGCGCCGGCACCGGCAAGACCTGGGTGCTGGTGCAGCGCTTCCTGCACCTGCTGGACCGGCACCCCGACTGGCCCCTGGGTGGCATCATCGCCGTCACCTTTACCGAGAAGGCGGCCCGCGAGATGCGCAACCGCATCCGCCGCGGGATCGAGCAGCGCGCCGCCGAGGCCGGGCCCGACTCGCACTGGCAGGCCCGCCGCCGCTCCCTAGAGCAGCTGCAGGTCAGCACCATCCACGGGCTCTGCTCCCACATCCTCCGCGAGAACGCCATCGCCGCCGGCATCGACCCCCAGTTCACCGTCCTGGACGAGCAGGAGGCCGATCTGCTCAAGCGGGAGGCGCTGGCGCAGACCCTCGCCGACCTGGCGGAGGACGACGACCCGGCCCTAGCCCTCCTGGGCTCTCTGCGCACCCACGACCTGGAGGCCGAGCTGGAGTCACTCCTGGCCCGCCGGGGCACGGTCATCCGCCTCTTCGCCGAGCTGCCCGGGCCCGAGGAGTGCTTGGCCCGCTGGCGGGAAGGCGTGGCGGAGATGCGCCGGGGCGTGTGGGCTGACCTCCTGCGCGCCGACCCCCAGCTGGCCGACGCCGCCAAGTACCTGCCGGATCTGACCTGGACGGACGCCGATGACAAGCTCGTGCCGGCGGTAGAGGCCGCTCAGGAAGGGCTGGCCCACGTGGCTGCTGGCCGCTTCCCCGAGGCGATGGCTGCCTTCGCGGAGATCAAGCGGACCGGGGGCAAGGCGAGCACCTGGGGTGGCAAGGAGGCGGTGGCGGAGCTGAAGGCGCAACTGGGCGCCCTTCAGGAGGCCAACAAGCAGTTGGCTCGCCGCAACTGCCACCTCGAGGTAGGCGAGGCCGACGAACGAGCCGCGCAGGCTCTGCAACTCTGGCGCCGCCTCTGGGACCGGCTGGAGAGCATCTACTCCGCGCTCAAGGCAGAACGGCAGGCCCTGGACTTCGACGACCTGGAGCTTCTCACCGAGCGCCTGCTGGCCCAAGCCGCCGAGGACGAGCGCCTGCGTGCCTTCCGCGAGGGCATCCGCCACCTCATGGTGGACGAGTTCCAGGACACCAACGAGGCCCAGTGGGCCATCCTCTCCGCCCTGGCCCCGCCGGAGGTCCCCAGCCCGGCGGACGAGGGCCGGCTATTCCTGGTGGGCGATGCCAAGCAGAGCATCTACCGCTTCCGCCAGGCCCAGGTGAGCGTCTTCCAGCGCACCGTCCGTCAGCTCACCCAGGGCGCGGGCGGTGCCGCCATCCCCTTGAGCCGGTCGTTCCGCACTCACGAGGCCCTGGTAACGGCGCTCAACGACCTGTTCGATCGGCTCCTGGCGCCGGTGGGCGAAGGGTATGCCGACTACGAGGCCCGTCCTGGGCCCCTGGTTGCCCACCGGCCGGCTCCACCGGACCTGGCCGCCCCGGTGGAGCTGGTGTTGCTGCCCAAGAAACGGGAGGACGAGGCGGACCTGAGCTCGGAGGAGGCCCGGCTCTTCGAGGCCGACCTCATCGCCCAGCGCCTTCACGAGCTGCAGCGCTCGGGCTACCCCGTGTGGGACAAGGACGCGAACGCCTACCGCCCATTCCGCTATGACGATGCCGCCGTCCTCTTCCGGGCCACCACCGACGTGCCCCTCTACGAGGAGCGCTTCCGCGCCGCCGGCCTGCCCTACCTCACCGTGAGCGGCCGCGGCTACTACGACCGGCCAGAGATCCAGGATCTGGTCTCGCTCTTGGCCGCCATCCACAACCCTTATGACGACTTGAGCCTGGCCGCCGCCCTGCGCTCCCCACTCTTCAGCCTGAGCGATGAGACCCTGTACCGGCTTCGCCGGCAGACAGCCGATGGGGAGCCCAGCCCCCACCGCATTCCCCTGGTCCAGGCCCTGGCCGACCCGCCGCCCACCGATGAGCCGGAGCGGGTGGCGCACGCCGCTGCCGTGATGGGCGAGCTGTGGGAGATGGCCGGCCGAGAGGACGTCTGGTACCTCCTGCGCCGGGCCCTGGACCGTACGGGCTATGCGGCAGTGCTGGCCCTGGAGGATTCCGAGGAAGGGGCAGGCGGAAGGCGCCACGCCAACCTGGAGAAGCTCTTGCGCCTGGCCTACGAGCGCGGTGGCGAAGGGCTCTCCCAGTTCCTGCGCCACGTCAGCCTGCTCAAGGAACGGGAGGCGCGCGAGGGAGAGGCAGCCGCCGGGGCGCCGGAGGCGGGCGCAGTCCAGCTCATGTCGGTCCACGCCGCCAAGGGGCTGGAGTTCCCGGTGGTAGTGGTGGCCGACCTTGGGCGCGCTCCCGGCCGCGGTCCCCGCACCAGCCGGGTGATGGGCGACCCTGCCTACGGGCTGGTGTGCATGGACCGGGACGAGAACGGCGACTGGGTCAAGCCGGCCGGCTACGCCTGGGCCGAGTGGCTGGATGGCCGCATGGAGCGGGCAGAGAGCAACCGCGTCTTCTACGTGGCCTGCACCCGAGCGGCCGACCTGCTGGTCCTCTCCGGCCGGCCCGGTACCAGCGACTCGTGGCTGGCCCAGGTGATGCGTGCCTGGGAGATCGCCCCCGAGGGCCCAGAGGACGAGGCCCTCTCGTTTCCGG
>JBMNTK010000294.1:0-3744 GCA_050945695.1 Anaerolineae bacterium
GGGCGCTCCCGCTTGAGCGTCTCCTCCATGCGCCGGTACTCCCGGTCCATCTCCGGGGTCACCGACGGGCGTGTCTCCCGAAGGGCCCGTTCGAAGTAGCGCATGGGAATCTCCTGGGCATTGACGTCCTCCCTGAGCGCGTCCAGCCCGGCCCGGCGGGTCAGGTTCTCCAGGTCGGCCCCGGTGAACCCTTCGGTGCGGTCGGCCAGTTCTCCCAGGTCCACATCCGGGGCCAGAGGCATGTTGCGGGTATGGATCTCCAGGATGCGCAGGCGTCCATCTCGGTTGGGCACTGGGACGTAGATTAGCTCATCGAACCGGCCGGGACGCAGGAGCGCCGGGTCCAGCAGGCTGGGCTGGTTGGTCGCTCCGATGACCACCACCCCCTGGAGCTCCTCCAGCCCGTCCATCTCCGCCAGCAGGGTGTTGACCACGCGCTCGGTCACGGCCGGCTCACCCAGGCCGCCACCGCGCTGCGGGGCCAGCGAGTCAATCTCGTCCAGGAAGATCACGGTGGGCGCCACCTGCCGGGCACGGGTGAAGAGCCGGCTCACCTGCTGCTCTGACTCCCCGTACCACTTGGAGAGCAGGTCAGAGGACTTGGCGGAGATGAAGTTGGCCTCGGACTCGCGGGCCACGGCCTTGGCCAGCAGGGTCTTGCCGGTACCCGGGGGGCCAAACAGCAGGAACCCCTTGGCCGGGCGAATGCCCAAGCGCTCGAAGGCTTCCGGGTTCTTGAGGGGCAGCTCCACCCCCTCGCGCAGCGCCTCCTTGGCCTCCTCCAGCCCGCCGATGTCATCCCAGCCCACGTCGGGCACCTGGATCATGATCTCGCGCAGCGCAGAGGGCTGCACGCGCCGCAGGGCGTTCTGGAAATCCGCTTCAGTGACGGCCAGGGCATCCAGAACCTCAGGGGAGAGTTCCGGCTCGTCCAGGTTGATGTTGGGAAGGTTACGCCGAAGGGCGTCAATGGCCGCCTCACGGGCCAGCGCCGCCAGGTCGGCTCCCACAAACCCGTAGGTGATGCGGGCGATGTCGTCCAGATCCACATCCTCGGCCAGGGGCATGCCCCGGGTATGGATGCCCAGGATCTGCCGGCGCCCAGGGGTATCGGGCACACCCACCACGATCTCCCGATCGAAGCGGCCGGGGCGACGCAGAGCCTCGTCCACGGCATCCAGCCGGTTGGTGGCGCCGATGACCACGACGTTCTGCCGCGGCTCCAGCCCATCCATGAGGGTGAGGAGCTGAGCCACCACGCGCCGTTCCACCTCACCGGTGACCTGCTCGCGCTTGGGGGCGATGGAGTCAATCTCGTCTATGAAGATGATGGCCGGTGCCTGCTGTTGGGCCTGCTGGAAGATATCCCGGAGGCGCTCCTCCGATTCGCCGTAGAACCGGCCCATGATCTCCGGCCCGGCGATGTGGAAGAAGGACGCCTCGGACTCGTTGGCCACGGCCCGGGCCAAGAGCGTCTTGCCCGTGCCGGGAGGGCCGTGCAGGAGGACACCCTTGGGTGGGTCTATGCCCAGCCGCTGGAACAGCTCGGGGTGCTTGAGGGGCAGCTCGATCATCTCTCGCACCTGGTCAATGACCGGCGCCAGCCCCCCGATGTCATCGTAGGTAACGTCGGTGCCTCGAGGCTCCTCCGGCTCCATGTACTGGGGCAAGAGCTGGATCTCGGTCTCCTCGGTCACCTGCACCACTCCCCGAGGGACGGTGGCGGTCACCAGAAGCCGGATCTCCTGAAGGCCGAAAGTGCGCTGCTCGAAGAAGAGCCGGAAGAGGTCCTCGGGCATGGCCCCTTGGGCCCCATCGGCGCGGCGGTACACCGAGGTAGAGATGACGTCTCCCGCTACCAGGGGGCGCTGATGGAGAGTGCGTCGCAGGGCCTCGCCCGTACCGGAGAGGCGCAGGTTCTTCTGCGCCGGTGCCAGCGTCACCCGCCGGGCTGGGCTCACCTCTGCCCGGCGCAGCTCCACCTGGTCGCCGATGCTCACGCCGGCGTTGGCCCGCTGCAGACCGTCGAGCCGGATGATGTTCAGCCCCTGATCCTCGGGGTAGGGGGGAAGGGCAATCGCAGCCGTGGTGCGCTTACCAACGATCTCGATGATCTGGCCGCCCTGAATTCCCAACGAGGTGAGTGTATCCGCCGCGACGCGGGCCACGCCCTTGCCCACGTCTTGATCCTTGGCCGCCGCCACTTGCACTTTGACGCTGACGCGCTCGCGTTCTCGCTCGGCCACCCAAACACCTCCACTTACGGTAAGTGATCCGCCCCGCTGGGGCAGACTAACAGCTGATGCTACACGCCCCCACTCTAGCGCGCGCAGTCGGTTGTGTCCATTGCGTTCAGCGAAACCCTGGGCGTGGGGTAGGTCGAGCTCCGGTCGTTCATGGCAGTCTTTGTACGCTCACTGGTTATTGGTGGGCTCTTTCACCAGATTCTAACACTCTCGGGCGCCGGCTCTTATGACTCCGGACTAGGATGGCCGCATCAGGCTGGAGAAGAGGCGCAGAGGCAGCGCCCCCCGTCTGCGCCTCTTCTCCAGCCGTTCGGCCCAAGGCGACTCAGCCCGATGGGCCACGTGTCGCGTCCTATCGCCTGTTGGTCACAGTTCATCGGGGTTGCCTGAGGAGGTACACGAGTACAAGCACCGCCGGCGCCGACCACCCTACCTGGCTTAGGTCGGTCACGGTCCTTTACCAGCGAGGCACTACCCACCACTCCTGGCCCTCTAGGGCAGGCTGTGTTGGTAGGTAGCAAGCATTCAGAGGAGGTATGATGGGTAGAAAGCAGCCGTCCGCACAGAACCGGCAAAGACGATCTCATCCACACGGCTACCTGGCGAAGATCCTACGAGTGCTGTTGGCTCTCCTGTATATCGCATCGCTGGTTGTGTTCGCCAGCCCTCCCGTTGAGGCCCAGGCTCCTTACAGCTGGGTCGCCTACAATGACCTGGCCTGGGCTACGGGTCAGCCTGAGGCCAAGATCACCAAGTACACCATCACCGGCTCAACATCCGGTACCCTGGTGGACTACGGCACCGGCTCTCCCGTGTCGGCGCAGGTCCAGATCTCCCTCAGCGGTAGCATGACTGTGACGGCCTCAGGCGACCGCGCGGGCTCCGAACCCGCTTCGGGCACCGACGCCTACGACACCTTCCATGGGATCGTGGACAGCACCGGCCTGGTTGTCTATACGGGCGGTTCCTGGTCGGTGACCCTCACCTTTACAGGCCTGGATCCGGCTAGGACCTATACCTTCGCTACCACCGCCAACCGCGACGGCGGTTACTCGGACAGGTACAGCCGCTTCACCATCTCGGGCGCGGATTCCGCGACGAACGCGAGCACCCCCGGCGTCACTGTCATCAGCAACGAATCGGTGGCCTTCAACACCGGCGAAAACACAGCCGAAGGCTACGTCGCTCGCTGGACGGGAATTCAACCCGGGAGCGATGGCAGCTTCACTGTCACAGTTGCACCCCACCAGGGCAACTCCGCTTACGGCCCCAGCGTCTTCATGCTGGCTGAGGAGGCAGGCGGGGATCCGCCCGTGCAGCACACCCTGAGCGTGACTAACGACGGCAACGGCAGCGTGGCACTCAGCCCCGCCGGCCCTGTCTACAACGCCGGAACCGTCGTTACCCTCACGCCTGTCCCTGCCGCCGGCTACCAGTTCTCCGGCTGGACCGGTGACAACGCGGCAGATCTGGTGGACAACGGCAATGGCACCTGGTC
>JBMNTK010000295.1:0-3742 GCA_050945695.1 Anaerolineae bacterium
CCATCCTCAGACAGGACTTCGGCCCGGACAGCGACGTAGACGTGCTGGTGGAGTTCGAGCCCGGGCACGTACCGGGGTTCATCGGCATGGCCGAGATCGAGCTGGAGTTGTCCCGCCTCTTCGGCCGCAAGGTGGACCTGCGGACGGCGGCCGAGCTAAGCCCCTACTTCCGAGACGACGTGCTTCGCGAGGCGAGGACCATCTGTAATCTCGCACCTGCCTGTTGACCCTACTACGAGGCTAGTCCGTGCCCACCATCTACGACAACATCGAGAACGTCCTCGCCGATGCTCTGCGGCAGGTGCTCCCCGGCGCCCGCTCGGCGGACTTCTGCATCGGCTACTTCAACCTCCGCGGCTGGGGCCAAGTCGCCCACCTGGTGGACGAGCACCTCGATGGGCGGGAGGGCCGGCACGTCCGCCTGTTGGTGGGCATGTCCCGTCCGCCGGAAGAGGAGATGCGGGCCCAGCAGGCGGCGATACGCCGCGACGAGCGCATGGACGGGCCCTCGGCGGCCCTGCTGCGAGAGCGGGCGGCCCGCTCCTTCAAGGAGCAGATCGAGTTCGGGATCCCCGCCGCCCAGGCAGAAGCCACCCTGCGGCAACTGGCCCGCCAGCTTCGCCAGGGGCAGGTGAAGGTCAAGCTCTTCCTCCGGTACCCCCTCCACGCCAAGCTCTACCTCGTCCGGCGCCCGGATCGGGTCGCCCCCCTGGTCGGCTACGTGGGCAGCAGCAACCTCACCCTAGCCGGCCTCTCTCGCCAGGGTGAGCTGAACGTGGATGTGCTGGACCAAGACGCCGCCCAGAAGCTGCAGGGCTGGTTCGACGAACGCTGGGATGACACTTGGTCGGTGGACATCACCCAGGAGCTCATCGAGCTTATCGAGACCAGCTGGGCCCGGGAAGAACTGGTCCCGCCTTACCTCGTGTACCTCAAGATGATCTACCACCTCTCCCAGGACGCCCGAGAGGGAGGCACGGCCTTCCGGCTGCCGGCCGCGTTCCAGGACCTGGTGCTGCCCTTCCAGGAGCAGGCCATTTCCATGGCTGTAGACCGTCTGCACCGCCACATCAAGGAGGACCGGCCCAGCGGCGTCCTGCTGGGTGATGTGGTGGGCCTGGGCAAGACGCTCATGGCGACGGCCGTAGCCAAGATCATGGCAGACGACCTTGGGTTCAGCACCCTAGTCATCTGCCCCGCCACCCTGGTGGACATGTGGAAGGGCTACCTACGGCGCTTCGTAGTCCCCGGGGAGGTCCTCTCACTCGGCAGGGTGACGACCGACCTGCCCAAGCTGCCGCGCTTCCGGCTCCTGATCATAGACGAGAGCCACAACCTCCGTAACCGCGAGGGGCGCCGATACCGGGTCATCCGAGACTACATCAGCGAGAACAGCTGTCGTTGCCTGCTCCTCACCGCGACTCCCTACAACAAGCAGTACCAGGACGTGAGCAACCAACTGCGCCTGTTCCTGGCCGATCAGGAAGACATCGGCATCAGGCCCGAGGCCTTCTTCCGCGCATGGCAGGAGGCGGGGCTGAACGAAGCCGACTTCCGAGCCCGCTTCCAGGTCTCTCCGCGGTCCCTGCGCGCCTTTGATCAGAGCGACGACCCCGATGACTGGCGAGATCTGCTGCACCTGTACATGATCCGGCGCACGCGCGCCTTCATCCTAGAAACCTACGGTCAGACGGACGAGGTACGGGGACGGCGGTACCTGGAGATGAACGGCCGGCGCCTGTACTTCCCGGTGCGGCAGCCGCATAGCGTGCCCTTTCCCGTCGACGAGAGCGACCCGGATGATCAGTACGCCCGGCTGTACCGGGAGTCGGTGGTTGCCGCCATCGAGAGCCTCGCCTTGCCCCGTTACGGCCTGGCCAACTACGTGGTGCCCAATGCGGAGCGCAAGGCAAGCGCCGAAGATAGACGCATTCTCGACAACCTGAACCGGGCCGGGCGGCGATTGCTGGGGTTCGCCCGCACCAACCTGTTCAAACGGCTGGAGTCCAGCGGGCATTCCTTCCTGCTGTCCGTCCGCAGGCACATCCTGCGCAATCTGATCTCCATCTACGCCCTGCAGAACGACCTCCCCTTGCCTATCGGTACCCAGGACGCCGGCCTGATGGATCCGGCACTGGAAGACCGAGAGGTCGAGACGCTACCGGAGGACAATGGCGAGCCCGATCCGACGGATGGGCAACTGGCCTCAACCGACCTAGAGACTCTGCGCGCCCGCGCCGCCCAGCTGTACAGCGTGTACTCCAAGCAGTACCGCTCTCGCTTCAGCTGGATCAGTCCTAGTTTCTTCCAGGGCTACCTAGCCCGCGACCTGGAGGCGGACGTACATCGGCTTCTGGCAGTGCTCCAGTCGGCCGGGGAGTGGCGCCCTGACGAGGATGCCAAGCTGAAAGCCCTCTGGCGGCTGCTCGCCCAGCAGCACCCTTCGGAGAAGGTCCTGGTCTTCACTCAGTTCGCTGACACGGCCGAGTACCTGGCTGAGCAGTTGGAGCGGCTGGGCGTCAAGGACATGGCCGTTGCGGCCGGCAGCCTAGGCGCCGTGCCCACCGTTCTGGCGCGCCGGTTCAGCCCGAAGAGCAACGGCGGGCTCCTCCGGGGTGAGACGGAGCTGCGCGTCCTCATCGCCACCGACGTGTTGGCCGAGGGGCAGAACATGCAGGACAGCGCCATCGTGGTCAACTACGACCTGCCGTGGGCGATCATCCGGGTCATCCAGCGAGCAGGCCGTGTGGACCGCATCGGCCAGGAGAACGATACCATCCACGTCTACTCGTTCATGCCCGCCGATGGGGTGGAGCGGATCATCCGGCTACGGCGCCGCCTGAGTCGGCGGCTGCAGGAGAACCAAGAGATCATCGGGTCCGATGACACCTTCTTCGGAGAGAAGGCGGCTCAGGAACTGCGGGACCTCTACACCGAGCGGTCTCGGGTGCTGGACGCCCCGGAGCAAGACGACACCGACCTCTCCTCAGAGGCGCTGCGTGTGTGGAACAGCGCCTCTGAGGAGGATCGCCGGCGTGCCCAACGGCTGCCACCAGTGATCTATGCCACCCGTCCCTTCCAGCCCACACCTACCGACCCGGACGGGGTCTTGGTCTACCTCAGTTTCCCCGACCGGACCGACGCCCTCGTCCGGGTGGACGCACAGGGGCGGACCGTGTCGCAGTCGCTGTCCACGATCCTGCGCACGGCTGCCTGCTCACCCGGTACCCCTGCCCTGCCACGGCGTGAAGACCACCACGAGCTGACAGCTGCAGCCGTCACCCAGGTGGTCACTGAGGTCTCGAACCTCGGCGGGCAGCTTGGGAGCCTGCGCAGTGTCCGTCGGAAGGTCTACGAGGCCCTCCTTGCCTATCGCCGATCGAGGCGGGACCTGGGCGACGACCTGGGGGATCTGGATCGCATTATCAACCTGCTCTTTCGGTACCCACTCCAGGACAGCGCGCGTGAACAGCTCGGCCGGCAACTGCGGCTGAACCTTGCGACGGCAGACCTGCTCGCCCGAGCCCAGGAGCTGTACGCCGAGAATCGCCTGGTCCGCATCACCGAGGAACCGGCCGTGCAGGAGCCGACAGTCGTGTGCTCGCTGGGCCTCGCGCCCACTCCGGAGCCCGAGGGCGACGAGTAGGGCGGGAAGGCGCATCAGCCCGGCCGTTACTGGCCGGGCTGGCCATGGCAGGGCCCAGTCCCGCGGTTCCCCTCGGAGCTCCCCACTTGCGCCCTC
>JBMNTK010000296.1:0-3708 GCA_050945695.1 Anaerolineae bacterium
CCTCGCCAGCCGGCTCTCTTCTTCCGTCCTCGGGGGAGCCGTGGCCGGGATCGCTTTCAGCCTGGGCGGTTACCTGACCTCGTTCCCGGTCCAGCAAGTGACCATCCTTTCCACTGCCGCCTGGCTGCCCTGGCTGCTCCTGGCCCTAGACCTGACCCTGGAGGGCCGGCTACCCCTGTCCCGAGGCGGGGTGGCCGTGGCCGGGGCTGTTGCCCTGGTGGCGCTGGCCGGGCACCCGCAGACGGCCATGCTGTCCGCATATGCGGCCCTGGGATACGTCCTCTGGCGCCGAAACTGGCTGCGCCCGCCATTCGCCCGGCTGGCAGCGGCGGGTGCCGGCGCGCTGCTGGGGCTGGGCCTGGCGGCAGGGCAGCTCCTGCCCACCCTCGAGTTCATCGCCCACTCCACCCGTGCCCGCCTAGGCTTCCAAGACGTCGCCGCCGGGTTCGGCCTGCACGAGATAGCCGGGCTCCTCTACCCGGGCTACTTCGGCGGGACCCCCCAATACGCCGGGGTCGTCACCCTGCTGCTCGCTCTGGGGGCAGCGACCTTCCTGCCCTGGCGGCAGGTGGGCTACTGGCTGGGGTTGGGGCTAGCGGGGCTGATCCTGTCCTTCGGCAGCGGCACTGCCCTGGGGACCCTGGCCTACGTTCTCCTGCCTGGGTTCGCCAGCTCGCGCAACCAGGAGAGGGCTATCCTCTGGCTGGCGCTCTCCCTGGCCGTCCTGGCCGGCTTGGGCGCGGCCCAGGTGGCGAGGGGCGCGCCGATGGGACGGGCGCAACGCTATTTCGGTCGCGTCACCGTCGTCCTGGCCGCATTCGCCGGCATCCTCTTGGCCGGAGCCCAGCTGCCGGCACCAGACGGGGGAGTGAACCTATTTGGGGGCTTCCTCAAGCAACACGTGTGGATCGTGGCGGGCGTGGGCGTAACCGCACTCCTGGGCCGCTGGCGAGCGCGCGGTTACGTCTCCGATCGCTGGATGGCGGTCGCCCTGACCGTCCTGCTGGCGGTCAACCTGGCCAGCGTCAACTGGAGCTACCACCTGGGGGAGCCGTCCCCGGCCGAGACGCGCCCCAGCGCCGGCCTAGCGGAGCGCATCGCCGCCCGGCTGGGGCCCGGTCAGCGGGCTGCCACCGGCGGCCTCCTGCCCGAGGGACCCAACGCCGGCCTCATGTACGGCTTCGCCGACACCACCGGCAACACCCCGCTCGCCCTCAGCTCCTACGCTCAGTTCACGGAGCGCGTCCCGGAGTGGCGTCGCTGGCAGCTCCTCTCGGTGGCGCTGATCACCCTTCCCGAGTCAGCCTCGCCTGGGCCGGACCTTGCATTGGCCGAAACCGGCATCGGCCCCGGGCTCTCGCTGTACTCGGTAGGCCAGCCAGGCCCGGCATTGCGCCTGGTGCACGAGCTCGAGCGCGCACAGGGCGAGGAGGTATGGCAGCGCCTGGCGGCCGAGGACTTCGACCCCAGCCGGCGGGCCGTCGTCTCGCCCGAGGCGGCGGTCTCGGTGGCGCCCGGCGACAGCCCTCCCGTGGTAGAATACCTGGCCTGGGAGCCGGAACGCATTGAGGCCGACGTGGTCGTCTCTGGCCCGGCCCTGGCCGTGTTCTCCCTGGTCGCCTACCCAGGATGGCAGGCCACGGTGGACGGCCGGTCGGTCCCATGGGCCGTGGCCGATGGCCTCTTCGTGGGGGTACCTGTCCCCGCCGGCAGCCACGAGATACGCCTGGAGTACCGGCCGGCGTCGTTCTACGTTGGCGCCGGCATCTCGGCGCTGGCCCTAGCCCTGATGCTGGTGATGGGCATCCGGCCCCGAATCCTTAGTCGGTGGGAGCCACACCCATGAACTCGCTGCGGTCTCTCTGGCCCATTCCCCGCTGGGTCCTGGCCCTGGCCGGGGTTGCCCTGGCCCTGGCACTCGCCCTGGGGTGGGCCTACCAGTCTGGAACCCTGCGCCGCTGGACGGGCGAGGAGGAGCTGCTGCCCCAGATCCGCGGCGCCTGGCACCTCGCCTCCGGGCTTCTCAGGCCCCAGCCCGAGACCGCCGACTATGTCCCCGTACGCTACGCCGGCGTGAGCCCCTTCGGAGTCAACACCTTCCTCGAGCAGGAAGTGGAGCCTCAAAAGCGCGAGCAGGCCGTAGCCATGATCGCCGCGGCCGGGTTTCACTGGATCCGCCAAGAGTTCCCCTGGGAAGATATCGAGGTCCACGGCAAGGGCGACTTCCAGGATCGTCGCACCGAGCCCTATCGCTCCGCCTGGGACAAGTACGACCACATCGTGGACCTGGCGGAGGCCTACGGGCTGGAACTGATCGTCAGGCTGAGCAACCCGCCGGCCTGGTCGCGCGCGGCCGGCAATGAAGGCGGCACCCTGGCCCCGCCTGACGACATCAGCGACTTCGGCGACTACGTGGAAGCGGTGGTCAGCCGCTACCGCGGGCGGGTCCGCTACTATCAGATCTGGAACGAGCCCAACATCTATCCCGAGTGGGGAGAGAGGCCGGTCAGCCCCGAGGCATACGCCCTGCTCCTGAAGGAGGCATACACTCGCGCCAAGGCCGTGGACCCGGACGTGGTCATCATCTGCGGCGCCATGGCGGCCACCATCCAGAACGACCTCTACCCTCACGGGATGAGCGACTTCATCTTCCTGCAGCGCCTCTACGATGCCGGCGCCAGCCCCTACTTCGACATCCTGAGCATGCAGGGCTATGGGCTATGGAGCGGGCCCTACGACCGGCGCATGCGTCCCCGGGTGCTCAACTTCTCCCGCCCCCGCTACATCCGAGACCTGATGGTGAAGAACGGCGACGCCCACAAGCCCATCTGGATCTCCGAGATGAACTGGAACGCCATACCCCTGGATCACCCAGCCTATCCCATGTTCGGGCGCTACTCCCTCGAGCAGCAAGCTGAATACGTGGTGGCGGCGTACAAGCGGGCCCAGCTGGAGTGGCCTTGGCTGGGAGTGGCGAACCTGTGGTACTTCAAGCGGGCCACCGACCTGGAGAAAGACCAGCCGATGTACTACTTCCGCATGGTCGAGCCCGATTTCACCCCCATGCCCCTCTACCACGCCGTCTCCGAGTTCGCCCACTCCACCCCCGTGCTGGGACTAGGCCTCCACCAGGAGGATCACTGGGCTCTCCGGTACGAGGGGAACTGGCGGCCAGAGGAGGAGGCGGAGGCGCAGTTGGGCAGCGTTATGTCCACTTCCGAGGGGTCACTCTCCCTGCGTTGGCGGGGCACCGACCTGAGCCTGACCGTACGCGGGCCGGCCACCCTCAGCGTGCGCACCGACGAGGGGAGCGAACGGCGCATCCAGGTGCAGCAGGGCTGGACGACGGTGCCGGTAGCGGCGGGCCTGGGTGATTCCGAGCACGACACCACCATCACCCTGGTAGAGGGGGCGGTGTCCGTGGATGCCCTCACCGTGACCCGCCGCTCGCTTCCGGGGTGGGTCCCGGCCGGGGTAGCGCTAGCGGTGGGGCTGCCCGGCGCCGTGGGCCTGCGGGCCCGGCAAGCGAGGAGGAAGGCATGAGCGGCAGGCCGCGGGTACTGCTCTCTACCGGCTCCCTCTACGTCATGGACGTGGCGGCTGCCTTCGAGATTGCCGCCGAGATCGGTTTCGATGGGATGGAGGTCCTCTGTGACCAGCGCTGGAGCACCCGCGACCCAGACTACCTCTCCCGGCTCCGGGAACGCG
>JBMNTK010000297.1:0-3669 GCA_050945695.1 Anaerolineae bacterium
ATCCCTCGCTTCGCTCGGGAGGACATGAAAGAGGAGTGCGCGCGCCCGGGCCCTGGGCGCGAGGACCCGCACCTGGGGGCCTGGCCGCACCAGTGTGCGCCTAGTAGCGTGGACTCCTCGGGAGGGAGCCTGAGCCGGCGAAGGCGCAATCGCCGTGCGTTGCTGCCCCCGCCGCTATGCCATGGCGCCCGTTCGTGCTATCCTCAGAAGAGCTACAGCACCCCGGGTACACACCCTGCCAGCGATCGTGCTACCGAGGCCAGCCACTTTGGTGCGGGTCTCCGGTATGGCACGCGCCTAGCAGCCACCGCCGGTGGCACCCCGGTTCCCAGCAACTTGGGAGAAGGCGTAGATGAAGGACAGAGCTGAAGAGAAGAGAACCGACGAGGCTGAGAACTCAACCGAACGGCCCACCGATTTCATCCGCGAGGCCATCATGGAGGATATCCGGACCGGCCGGTTCGGCGGGCGGGTTCATACCCGCTGGCCACCGGAGCCAAACGGTTACCTCCACATCGGCCACGCCAAGGCCATCTGCCTGAACTTCGGCATCGCGGAGGAGTTCGGCGGGCTCTGCAACTTCCGCTTCGATGACACCAACCCCATCAAGGAAGAGCAGGAGTTCGTTGACGCCCAGCTCGAGGACGTGCGCTGGCTCGGGTTCGATTGGGGCGATCGCCTTTACTTCGCCTCCGACTACTTCGATCAGCTCTATGAGTGGGCCGTCAAGCTAATCAAGGACGGCAAGGCCTACGTGGACGACCTCAGCCCTGAGGAGCTCAAGGAGTACCGCGGCACCCTAACCGAACCCGGCAGGGAGAGCCCCTACCGCAACCGCTCTGTGGAAGAGAACCTGGATCTCTTCGAGCGGATGCGCAACGGCGAGTTCCCGGAAGGCTCCCGGACGCTGCGGGCCAAGATTGATATGGCCTCGGGCAACATCAACCTGCGCGACCCGGTGATGTACCGCATCCTGCACACGCCCCACCACCGCACGGGCACCAAGTGGCACATCTACCCGATGTACGACTGGGCCCACGGGCAGTGCGACTCCATCGAGGGCATCACCCACTCGCTCTGCAGCCTGGAGTACGTTGACCACCGGCCGCTCTACGACTGGTTCATCGAGCAGCTGGGGATCTACCACCCCCGCCAGATCGAGTTCGGCCGCACCAGCCTCACCTACACCGTGGTCAGCAAGCGCTACCTGTCCGAACTGGTGCGCGAGGGCTACGTGGACGGCTGGGACGACCCCCGCATGCCCACCCTGGCGGGGCTGCGGCGCCGAGGATACACCCCGGAGTCCATCCGCGACTTCGCCGAGCGGACGGGCGTGCCCCGCGTCAATAGCACGGTGGACGTGGCCCTCCTGGAACACTGCTTGCGCGAGGACCTGAACCGCCGGGCCCAGCGAGTGATGGCCGTGCTACGACCTTTGCGGGTGGTGATCGAGAACTACCCCGCGGGCCAGGTCGAGTACATGGACGCCATCAACAACCCCGAGGACGCGTCCATGGGGACCCGCAAGGTGCCCTTCTCTCGGGTGCTCTACATCGAGCAGGATGACTTCATGGAGGAGCCGCCCAAGAAGTTCTACCGCCTGGCCCCCGGGCGAGAGGTGCGGCTGCGCTATGCCTACTTCATCACCTGCACCGATGTGATCAAGGACGAGAACGGTCAGGTAGTGGAGGTACGTTGTACCTATGACCCGGCCACCAGGGGTGGCGACGCCCCGGATGGCCGCCGGGTCAAGGCCACCCTGCACTGGGTGTCAGCCGAGCACGCCCTGGACGCCGAGGTGCGCCTCTACGACCGGCTGTTCATCAAAGAGGACCCCACTGACGTGGAGGAGGGCAAGCGCTTCACCGACTACGTCAACCCCAACTCCCTGGAAGTGCTGAAGGGTTGCAAGGTGGAGCCCTTCCTGGAGGGAGCCGAGCCTGGCAGCCACTTCCAGTTCGAGCGCCAGGGGTACTTCTGCGTGGACACCAGGGACTCCCGTCCCGGAGCGCTGGTGTTCAACCGCGCGGTGCCGCTCCGGGACACCTGGGCCAAGGTGCAGAGTCGGGAGGGCTAGGATAGGGACGGGCCGCCGCGCAACCTCGGCGGCCCGTATCGGTGCCAAGCAGCGGTGTTCTCGAGACAAGGAGGCCACAACATGGAGACACCGACCCGTGAACAGCTGCTGCGCTACGTCGCGCCCTGTTCCTTGCTCTGCTACACCTGCCCCGGCCTGAAAGACGGCGCCATCGCGTATCACGCCGCCAAGCTGTGTCACTACTTCGTCGGCTACTACGACTTCCAGGATGCCAACCTGCCGGAGCAGTACCGCAGCTGGCTGAGCGCCTTTCAGGAGTTCCACCAGAGGCTGGAGCACTACGCCGACCGGCCCTGCCTCGGGTGTAGGGAGACTCCCACCTTTGGCGGCTGCCTGCCCGGATGTGTCGTCCCCTCGTGCGTGATAGAGCGCGGCATCGACTACTGCGCTGAATGCAGCGACTTCCCCTGCCAAGAAGCCCGCGACGTCTTCGCCTCGGCGAACGAGCTGCTTGCCCGGAGCTGGGAAGAGGGCAGCCGCCGCATCCGCGAGATCGGTATCGAGGCCTACTTCGAGGAGAAACGAGACACACCCCACTACGCTGGTTATGCAAAGAAGGAGGCTACCGTGCAGAGCAGCCAGGAATTGGACGCCATCATCACCAAGTTTGCCGGATCGGGCTGGGACGTGATCGTTGGGCCGTCGCAGGCTTGGCTGTCGAACCGGGAGGACGCGGCGGTGCGGGACAGACTGGTGGCGGCGGTCAAGGAAGCGGATGCCGCTTGCGGCAGTTGCGGCTGCGAGTTCGACCCCCTGTACAAGCGAGCGCTGGAGCTGCTCCAGGCATAGCTCTCGGCCCTGGGTTGTGCTGCGGCCACGCCAGCCGGTGTGGCCGCAAGTGCGTACCTCGCGTCACCGGCAGCTAGACGCGGCTGCCGGTGACCGGATAGACCGCTACTGCTGATGCCGAAAGGCTGGACTGGTCCAGTGGTTGTGTATAGAATACCTGGTACTTATGCATAAGTACCCGATATTCTATACACAGAGTGAGGCTACGCTTGACCTACGTGTCTAGGGACCTGACCGACCGGGCCGCGTCGGTGCTCAGGGAGCGGGGTGGAACCATGCGGACGAGGGACATCCTTGAGGCCGGCGTAAGCCCCAGGACTCTCTATTCCATGAGAGACGCCGGCGTCCTGGAACAGCTCAGCCGGGGTGTCTACCGCCTCGCCGAGATGCCAACTCACGCCCAGACCGATCTCGTTGCTGTGGCCGCTAGAGTCCCGCGCGCCGTCGTCTGCCTGATCTCTGCTCTGGCCTTTCACGACCTGACGACGCAGATACCCCACGACATCCACATAGCCGTCGAGCGCGGATCGGATGCTCCCAAAATTGACTACCCGCCCATTCGGGTGTTCTGGTTCGGCGGCAAGGCCTACTCCGAGGGAATCGAGGAGTACCTCATTGATGGCGTTCCAGTCCGCGTCTACGGGGCAGAGAAGACGGTCGCTGACTGCTTCAAGTTCCGTAACACCATTGGGCTGGATGTGGCTCTAGAGGCACTGCGCCGGTACCGAGCCCGGAAGCAGCTGAACGTGGAGGAGCTCCTCCATTACGCGCGCGTCTGTAGG
>JBMNTK010000298.1:0-3656 GCA_050945695.1 Anaerolineae bacterium
GTCGTCTGGCTGCATCGGGCGCAGAATCAGCCTCTCCGTGTTCAGGTGAGGTAGGTTCACGAAAGGCGACTGACTCACCGTCTGATTCCTCCTCCGGCCCAGTACCGTCCCGCATTCTACACCCTCGATGGCCACAGAGACACAGAGACCTCTGTGCCTCTGTGCCTCCGTGTCTCTGTGGCTACTTCCCGTCCCATCCGCGCCAATGGCGCGCATTCCTCTCCAGCGAACCTAGTCCCTCAGGCTCCGCTCCCGGCGGAAGAACTGATCCTCCAGCCCCGGCGTCACCTGATCGGCCTTCACAGCGGCGATGAACTCGGCCAGCGTGTCCACGGCCATGCCCACCAGGATCTCGCCCTTCTCCTTGCTGCCGTACCGACCATCCCCGGCATAGTGCTCTGGGTAGTTGGAGTACCACTTGATCCCCAGGAAGGCGTCTCCCAGGGCCTTCAGCCGTCCCAGCGCGTGCCCGGGCTCCTCCGGTATCTGGTCAGTCCGCACCAGGTGAGGGTGGTTAGCCAGGGAGACGCTGGTCTCCTGCTCCCCCGCGTGGCCATCCTCGGTGGTCTCGCGGATTGCCTTCCAGCGCTCCTCCCGCTCCGGGGTAAGCCGCATGCTGGGCGCGTACAGGGTGTAGGGCTTCTGCTCCCACAGGCTGCACTGGGCCAGGAAGTTGATGAAGTGGGTGTTCCCGCCGTGGCCGTTGAAGATGATGATCTTGCGGAAGCCGTTGCGCCCGATCTCGTCGAAGATACCCTGCATCAGCTCTAGTAGGAGGGTGGGCTTGAGGGTGACGGCCCCGGGGAAGGCCCGCGCCTCGTAGATCTGCCCGAAGTACCAGGGCGGAAAGACCACCGCCGGCTCCTTCTCGGCAGCCAGAGAGGCTATCCTGTGGGCATTGAGGTAGTCGGTTCCCAGCGGCAGGTGGTCGCTGTGGCGCTCCAGGACACCCATGGCGATCACGCACACTCCCAGCTCACGCGCGGCTCGGCCCAGCTCCGGGGCCGTCATCTGTTCCCACTGCATCGTGTCCTCCATGTCTTGGGTGGTGTGTGCCGTATCCCAGGCGAGGGCCGGCCAACTCTCGCCTGGGGTTGGGTCTAGCGCCGTCGAGTCCAGGCGGACCACCAGGGATCCTGATCTACCTCCGCGATGGGCCGACCGCCCCGGACCCTGATCTTTCGCTCGGGGGCAGGTTCCTCGGGCGGGGCCTCGGGTGGCGCCTCCACTGCCTGCACCGGCGGCACCGGTGTCTCAGGGGCAGGGCCCTCCACCGGGATTCGCTCAGCAGCCTGCTGGGCCTGCTCCCTGGCCTCCAGGCGCTCGATGAGAGCGGCCAGTTCGGCGTTGAGCTGCTGAAGTGCGGTTACCAGACGGGGGCGGACCTCCTCCAGCACTTGGCTGCCAGCCACCCGCGCCGTCTCCACCACCCTCCCGGCCGAAGTCAGCACCTGCTCGGCCTCCGGGGTGGAGGCCACCTCCTTGGCAAACTGCGACATATCCCGGGAGAGCGACTCCAGAGCCTCCTCCAGGGCTCGCACACCCTTTCGGCTCGCATCGCTGTTCCAGGCTGCCCGCAAGGCCTCGGTCATGTGGCGCCCGGCCAGGCGCAGCTGGTCGGCTGCCTCCTGCCAGGAGTCGTCGGTCTCAGCCTGTTGGCGCTCTTCAGTCTTTCTTTCCTCTTCCATACGTTCCTCCAACTCAACCACTACCCTTCAGCCGGGCGGTACCGTCCGGCTGACTTCAGGACGTACAGTGCATCCACGGTGACGAACTCATTGGCTCGCCGCTTGCTCACCGTGCCCCAGTCGGCCCGTGAGCTGCCCGAACGGGTGGAGTCGCCTACGGTGTAGTACTTAGCCTCAGCCGGGAAGCCGCCGTCCTCCAGCTGCTTGGACTCAAGCAAGTCCAGAGCCTCATCACAGCGACGGTCGGCGATGAGCCCTGCCTCTGCCAGCACCTTGAGGCCGAAGAGGATGTCGTAGTGCCAGTAGCAAGGGTAGTGCAGCTGCACGAAGCTCGGGTGCATGAGGCTACCGTCGCTTTGGCGCCGAAAGAGGCGGCGCTTGAGGAAGACGTTGGCCGCTCGCACGGCAGACTGCATGGACTTGCCGCTGCCCGTGAGCCGGCTGTGCCAGGCCAGCCCCCGCAGGGGGATGAGGGTCTCCATGAACGAGGAGTTGGTGGCCTCCGGACGACGGTCGCAGTTCCACCCGCCATCGTGCCACTGCCACTTCATCAGGCGCTCCGCCAGTTCCTCCGTGCGGCTGTCGGCTATCCCCAGCGCCATCGAGTAGTAGAGGGCGTTTCCCTCTTGGGAAGCACACCGGCGCACCCGCCCGTTGATCTCCCTGATTCCCCGTCGGTGGCCTTCGGAGAAGAGCCAGTCATAGACCTGATCCCGGAGCGGGAGGAGCGACTCATCGCCGGGCGGGTAGCCCAGGTCGGCCAGCTGGGCCAGCACCCAGTGCGCCCCGTACCACTTGGCGTAAGGCCGGTAGGGGATGCGGCCCTCCACGTCCCTTTCTGCCAGTAGGGCCTGCACCCGCGGCGAGGAAGCAATGGCGTGGCGCTTGACCATAGCATCCCAGGAATAGGGATCGGCGCCCAGCACCAGGACCTCCGTCTTGACCCGTATGGCCGGGTCCTCAGAGTGCAGCAGCCGCTCCACCACACCTGGCATGACTCACCTCCAACACTAACCCAGCCTAGGCAGTGCCTCCTCTTAGGAGGGATTCTAGCCGCTGATGGGCCAGGCACAAGCGGAGACCAACCCGATAGGTTGTCACCGGGGCGCCCGTGGGCTAATCTCAACCTTACCCGCGCTCGGCGCGGGCTGAGCCCCAGGGGAGGAAGAATGAGCAACCCAGTTACCGCGGTGATCGTGGGTGCCGGCCATCGCGCCCTCACCTACGCCGCCTACTCCAAGCACCGGCCCGATGAACTCAAGATCGTGGGCGTGGCCGACCCCATGGAATACCGGCGCCGCTACGTGGCCGAGCTGTACGGCCTGCGGCCCGATCAGTGCTTCGAGACCGCCGAGGAGCTGGCTGCCGGCCCCCAGATCGCCGATGCCGTCATCAACGGCACCATGGATCAGCAACACGTCCCCACCTCGCTACCTCTGCTCAACGCCGGCTACCACCTTCTCTTGGAGAAGCCCTTCGCCGTGAACGAGAGCGAGATGTGGGACCTGCTGGCTGCAGCCAGAAAGAACGACCGCAAGGTCATGATCTGCCACGTCATGCGCTACGCCCCCTTCTCCGTTGCCATGAAGCGCTGCGTCGCCCGCGGCGACATCGGTGAGATCATCAGCGTCCAGACCTTGGAGCACGTCAGCTACCATCACATGGCGGTCGGCTACGTGCGGGGCAAGTGGAACCGCAAGGACCTCTGCGGCTCGCCCATGCTCATGGCCAAGTGCTGCCATGACCTCGACTTCATCACCTGGATGAAGAGTGGCATCGCCCCGGTCCGGGTAAGCAGCTTTGGCTGCAACATGCAGTTTCGGCCCGAGAAGGCCCCCGAAGGTGCCGGTACCCGCTGCTTGGTGGACTGCCCTATCGAGGAGTCCTGCCTCTACTCCGCCCGCAAGCACTACATTGACCACCCCCAGCGCTGGAGCTTCTACGTCTGGGCCGGGCTGGAACAGATGG
>JBMNTK010000299.1:0-3655 GCA_050945695.1 Anaerolineae bacterium
CTGTAGCCGAGTATGACGCGCAGGTACGAGGAGCCCAGGGCGACCACGTCGGCCTCTGCCCCCAAGGCCCGGATGATCTCGTCAGACAGGAAGTAGCCGATCACAGCGAAGACAATCGAGGCCAGGAAGCCCAGGGAGAGGGACTGCTTGGCGATCCCGGCCGCATCCTCGGGTCGGCCGGCGCCCGCGAGCCGGGCCACCAACACGGTGGTGCCGGTGGTTAGGGCGGCGATGCTGGCTTGCACAACCATCAGCAGCTGAGTGGAAGTCCCGATCCCGGCCACGGCCGCTGCACCCAGCTGGCCAACCATGGCCATGTTCACGGTGCCCAGAGCGCTCTGGAATAGGTTCTCGATGATGATGGGCCAAGCTAGGTTGTTGACGGCACGGGCGACCTCAGAGGCGCTCGTGGGGACTACGGAAGCTTTCTGTTGTGACTGCTTGGTGGCTGGAGCCCTTGCTGAAAGGGTCAGCGGGGCGCGTTCAGACAAAATCAATCCTCCCAAGCCCGGCAACCAGCGCGAGCGCTGGAGCGAAGGGGACCTAGACTTCGATGCCTCGCCAGCGTCCCGAACGGTAACGCCAGTACTGGGCGATGCTGCGGGCGATGGCGTCCAGCACGTTGGAGATGTAGAGACCGGCGAGTCCCCACCCTACTACCGGGCCGAACAGGTACCCCATCGGGAGGCGCACCAACCACACGCCCAAGGCAGTGCTGTACATCGGGAAGCGAGTATCACCGGCACCCCTGAGGCTGCCAGCGAGGACTTGAGCAATGGCCATGAAGGGCTGCGAGGCTGCGATCACTTTGAGCCCATCCGCGCCCATGGCGATCATCTCTGGGTCGTCGGTGAAGAGGCGCATGATGGGCGCGCCAAACAGGAACATCACCAGGCCGCCGCAGAGCATCCACACCATGGCCGCCTTTACCGAGTACCAAGTCGCCAGTTCGCTCAGGTCCGGGCGCCTGGCCCCGAGACACTGGCCGACCATAGCCGTTGCTGCCATGGCAAAGCCCATGCCGGGCAAGAAGGAGAGGGAGAGGGCCTGGAAGGTGATTCGCTGGGCGGCGTACACGGTGGTGCCCATCGAGATGGCGATGATGCCATAGACCAGGGTACCGCCGCTCATGGCCAGCTGCTCCGCCATGGAGGGAGCACCCAGCCGAGTGATCCGCCAGCAGATGCGGGGGTCCGGCAACCAGCCCGACAGGCCGCGGATGCTGAGCATTCCCTTTCCCCGGATCAGCAACGTCAGCAGCACGGCACAGCCTATAGTGCGAGACAGCGCTGCTGCACAGGCGGCTCCGACCACCCCCAGGGCCGGGATGCCCAAGGGGTCGAAGCCGAGGATGAGGACATAGGACGCGACGATGTTGATCACGTTGATGCCGCCGGTGACGTACATGGGCGTACGGGTGTCACCGGCACCCCGGAAGGCGCCGCCGATAACGAACATGCCCAGGAGTACGATGCCGGAGACCATGGTGATGCGAAGGTAGCTGCCTCCGAGCCTCACGACCTCCGGTTCCGCCCCGAGCAAGGCGATGAGCGGGTCAGCGAAATAGTAGCCAACGATGCCGAGGATGATCGCCAGCATCGCCCCCAGCAGGATGGACTGCTTCGTGACCAGGTTCGCCTCTTCCTGGTCTCGGGCGCCGATGGCCCGGGCGATGAGGACGGTAGTGCCGGTGGTGACGGCGCCGAAGGCGGCCTGAAGCACGAACATGATCTGCATGGCGGAGCCGATGCCGGCGATGGCCGCCGAGCCCAGGACACCCACTATCATCATCTCGACGGTGCCCAAGGTGCTCTGGAAGACGTTCTCCAGAATGATAGGCCAGGCCAGCGAATTGACCGCGCGACTTACCAGCTCGGGGGATTCCGGGACGGCAACCCGGCGGACGCCACCGCCGGGCTTGGCTAGCGTACTCTGAGACTGTGCAGCCATTTAGCGTTTGCTGCCGCGCCGCGGACGGCGTGACAAGTCCTCCCTCTTTGTGGGTCTCCCGCCGCGCTTAGCACGCAACTGGCCGCACCCGGCACGGATGGCGACCCCTCGACTGTAGCGAACCGTACAAGGTATTCTAGATCTACCTAGCTTAAGACGAAAGTGTTCAGCAGCCTCAAGTGCAGCCGGCCTGAAATCGCAGCCGGGTACGGGGTTTAGCGGTATCAGGTTGACGTGGGCCGGAAGCGACCCGATGAGGGATACCAGCTTGCGGGCGTGTTCCGGGCTGTCATTGACGCCTGCAACCAGCACGTACTCGAAGGTGATGCGCTGGCGCCGCACCCGGGCGTAGGTGGCGCAGGCGGTGATCAGTTCCTGCAGGGGGACCTTGGCAGCGAGGGGAACCAGGCGTGCGCGGGTCTCCTGGTCGGGTCCGTGGAGGGAGATGGCGAGCCGCACCGGATAGGGCTGGCCGGCCAGCGCCACGATCCGCTCGGGCAGCCCAACCGTGGACACGGTGATCTGCTGAGCTCTGATGGAGAGCCCGGTCGGGTCGGCCAGGGTGGCGATGGCCTGCACGGTGGCGTCGTAGTTGAGGAGTGGCTCGCCCATGCCCATGAACACGACGTTCGTGACCCTCAGGCCGCGCGGCGCCAGCACCCGGTTGAAGTGGATGACCTGGTAAACGATCTCGCCCGGGCTGAGGTTGCGGCGGAAGCCCGCCTGGCCGGTGGCGCAAATGGTGCACGCCATGGGGCAGCCAACTTGAGTGGACACGCACACCGTCTGCCCGTACTGCTCCTCCATCAGCACGGTCTCGATGGTCTCACCATCGGCCAAGCGCAAAAGGTCCTTGCGGGTGTGGGAGGCTTCATCAGCGGAGGTGTCGGCTACTTCGGCCGGGGAGAGGGTGTAGCGCTGGGCAAGCTCACGGCGGAGGGTGGCCGGCAGGTTGGTCATGGCCTCGAAGCTGGATGCCAGCTGCTGGTATGCCCAACCCCAGATCTGCCGGGCGCGATAGGCCGGCGCCCCCAAGGAGGCGAGGACTCCCTCGAGCTCCTCGTGAGTCAGATCGTAGAAGTTGGCCGGGCCCTCTGCCTGGCCCATGGCGGCCCCCTCCTCCAGGGCTGGTGTCATCTGGCCTTCCAGGCGTCTAGCAGCTCGAAAGGACCCCTGAAGACGGCGTCGGGCTTGGGGGTGAAGCGAGCTAGGTCATCTTCTGTGCTCACCCCGGAAAGCACGAACACCGTGAACAGGCCCGCCCGGTCACCGCCCAGGATGTCGGTTTCCAGCCGATCACCGAGACACGCCACCTCGTGGGCAGCCAGACCCATCAGGGAGCGAGCCCAGTCGAAGATGCCGGGCTGAGGCTTGCCGATGATCAAGGGCTCAGTGTCGGTGGCAGCCTCGAGGGCGGCCAGGATGGCGCCGTTCCCGGGGATCTCCCCGATAGGGGTGGGGAGGGTGCGGTCCGGGTTGGTGCCGATGAACTGAGCTCCGTTGCGGATGGCGAGGGCGGCGTCCTGGAGATGCTGGTACATGAGCTTGCGGTTGTGGCCGACGGTCACGTAGCGGGCTTCGCGCCAGTCCTCGGTGAGGCGGACGTGGCTGGCCTGCAGGGCCTGGATCAGCCCATCGCTCCCGATGCAGTAGACAGGTGAGCCGGCAGGGGCGTTCTCATCTAGGTACGCGGCGGTAGCCAAGG
>JBMNTK010000300.1:0-3634 GCA_050945695.1 Anaerolineae bacterium
GAGCCCACGGCCCTGACCGACGCCTATGCCCTGGTGAAGGTGGCTCACCGCGGCCCGGGTGATCCTCGCTTCTCCCTCATCGTAAACCAGAGTCGTGGTGAACGCGACGGGCAGGAGGCTGGCCTTCGGTTGCAGCAAGTGGCTCGGACCTTCCTCGACGTGCCGCTCGTGCTGCGTGGAATCATCCCCTTCTGCGAGGACGTCCCCCGGTCGGTACGGGCGCAGCGTCCTGTCCTCATGGCCTATCCTCGCGGCCCCTTCTCGCAGGCGGTGCAGTCGGTGGCGGCCGACCTGGCCGGGCTCCCAGAGCCACCCACGTCGGGCGGCCTATCCAGCGTCATTCGGACCTGGTTCCGACGACTATCTTCCCCGGTCGCCCCCTAGTCCAGGTGGCCTGCCTCAGGGCCCGCGGTGGTTTCGACCCTGCCGTGACCGCCCACCGATGCATTGTTTTACGGCCAGTTTACGACCGATTCACGTCAGGTTTACTGACCCTTCCCTGGCGCTCGGCTAAGGTACAGGCGTGAGGTTGTGTCTGGCGGGATGCCGCCGGTGAGTAGCGGGCATGAGGTGTGGCATGCAGTGGGTTCCCATGGGCGGGAGCGGCTACCGGAACCGGGACCACAAGGCCCCGGACGTTGATCGGTTGTGGGCGGAGTACGCCCGCACCGGCGATCCTGAGATCAAGAACCGCCTGGTAATGCAATATGCTTGGCTCGTGAAGCACGTGCTTGGGCGCCTGGCTCTGGTGCTGCCTCCTAGCCTGGACTACGCCGATCTGGTGGGGCACGGCACGGTGGCACTGGTCGAGGCCGTGGATCGCTTCGAGCCCGAGCGGGGCAATAAGTTCGAGACCTTCGCCGCCGTCAAGATCAAGGGTGCCATGCTGGACGCCATCCGCTCCATGGACCTGGTCTCTCGTCCGGTGCGGCGCCGCATGAGAATGGTGACGGAGGCGGTGACGCGCCTCACCCGGGAGACGGGGCGGGTCCCGACCGACGAGGAAGTGGCGGCCAGCCTGGGGATCACAGTCTCCGCGCTCCTCGGCATCTACCGGCAAGGCGCGGCCACGGTGATCTCGCTCGATTCGCTGCCGGCGACCGACTCGTCCGGTGAGGAAGTGGCCCTGCACGAGGCCCTGGCCGACGAGGACCAGGTGGATCCGGAGGAGGAGGCCCTGAGGGCAGAGCTGTCGGACATGGTGGTCCAGGCTGTGGAGTCCCTGCCCAGCCGTGACCAGCAGGTCCTATCCCTGTACTATGAGCGGGGCCTCAACATGCGAGAGATCGGCCAAGTGCTGGGGATCAGCGAGTCCAGAGTGTGTCAGATCCACAGCAAGGCGGTAACCTACTTGCGGGCGCGTCTGACTCGGACCGACCCGGAACTGGCCGACAACGGAGCACCGGTGGCCTCGCGGGTTCTGGTGGGGGCGTGAGAGAATGACGGTGAACCCCGAGGTCCGACGCGCCGGTTCTGCCTACGCCACGCAGGCGTCGTCTACGCTGCTGGCCCTGGAGGCGGCTGAGCAGAGGGCAGAGGCGCTCCTGGCCAGGCTCGAGGCTGGTTGCGCCCAGGCGGAGCAGCGGCTGGTTAGGGCCACCGAGCTGGCCCAGCAGACTCTGGCAGTGGCCGAGGAGCTGCGAAACGACGTCACCAGCCTGATTGATGCGCTCCAAGGGCTGGCCACTGAAGTTGACGCCCAGATGAAAGAGCACACCCGCAACCTGATGGCCGGCTTGGCTTCGGCCAAAGCCGCGAGCCCAGAGGCCCCGGATGTGCCAGTGCGTCAGCGGGCGGCAGCGGTGGCCTCGGAGCTGAGCCGAAAGGCCGAGGACCTAAGGCTGCTCATTGAGGAGGCGGGCCTGGCGCAGGCGAGTGTCGAGGCGCCCCTTGACGAGCCGAGCTACCGGCCGGTCAGCGAGCCCATTCCTGTCCTGAGCGAGAAGGTTCGGGCGGTAGAGGACGAGGTGAGCATCGGTCGCGCCGGGTCGGCGGGGGAACGGTACTCAAGGGCAGTGGAGATGGCCCGGCAAGGGTTGAGTGCGGACGAGATCGCCCGCAGCTGTGGCTTGGGGCGGGAGGAAGTGCGCATGCTGCTGCGCCTCCGGTCCCTGCCCACCGGGTGAATGCAAGACCGCTTCGTGTGAGCGTATGGGGGAGACACTCGTGCAGATGAGATCTAGGGGGGAGGCAAGCGCTCCGTTCACGCTACCTAGCCATGCCGATTGGCGGAGAGGAGCCCGGCTGGTGCTAGCCGCATTCTGGCTGGCGCTGGCCATGTTGGTGGCGGGGGCCACCAGTGCCTTGGCTAACGGCCATTCGAAGACCCTGTACCTGTCGTACCTCGCGGATCTGTCCAACTTCGGGCCCCAGGAAGCAACCGGCTCGGCCACGGTGAACGTGGGCGAGGGCACCGTCTACCTTGAGGCATCCGGGCTGGCTAGCCTCGATGGACAGGTCTACGAGGTCTGGCTGGTGACGGCCGACCGGAAGCACTGGTCGTCTCTGGGGCGGTTCGAGCTGGCCGCGGATGGCCTGGCACTCTACGAGGGGGAAGTCGAGGGCGTGGAGGTACTGGAGTACCGGTACCTGGTGTTGTCGGTGGAGCCGGCAGAGGACGCCGACCCCGGACCCTCTGGCCAGTTTAGCATCGGTGGGGTCTTCCCCAACGAGCAGGCCCTGCCTACCCAAGTCGTTCAGGCAACGGAGGCCAGCGCGCAGGCCGCGGTGGCCGGTGAGTCCACACCGGTGCCGGCGCCGCCCGCCTACCTGCCGGAGACGGGAGCCCACCTCACGATCCCGTCGCTCGCTCCCCTGGTGGCGGTAGCGGTGGCAGGGCTGGCCGCTGTGGTGGCCAAGCGGGCTCGGGGAGGCAGGTAGGATGCGCGGACTCTACACCGCCAGCAGTGTCATGCTGGCCTGCCTGGACTACCAGACGCTGATCGCCAAGAACCTGGCCAACGCTTCCACCACCGGGTACAAGGGCGAGAGGCTGCGGCTCAGCACCTTCGAGGACATGCTCCTGGGCCTGAGCCCGGATGGGGACGGCAGCCTCGGGCTGGGTGTGATCCCCACGGGCGCACCCATTGACCTCACCCAGGGCTCGCTGCGAGAGACAGAGCGGGCGCTGGACCTGGCGCTGGAGGGCAGCGCCTTCTTCGCTGTGCAGACGCCTGATGGGGTCAGGCTAACTCGTGACGGCAGCTTCGGGCTGAGCAGTAACAGGGAGTTGGTGACCCTAGAGGGCTACCGGGTGATGGGAACCAACGGGCCCATCGTGCTGCCCGAGGGTGACGTGACGATCACCGAGGCGGGCCTGGTGCTCGTGGACGGTGCGAACGTGGCGCAGCTGGCGCTGGTGGTGCCCACGGAAGAGGGCGAGCTGGACAAGGTGGGGGACAACCTGCTCGCGGGACCCTACCGACCGGCGGCCCCGGAAGAAGGCAGGGTGCTCCAGGGCTACCTGGAGGGATCGAACGTGGACCTCAGCGACACCATGGCCCAGCTGATGGCGGTCTACAGGACCTTCGAGGCGGCCCAGCGGGTGATGCTCACCCAGTCCCAGTCGGTGGATACCGCTGCCAACGAGGTAGGCAAGGTCTAGGAGGCATGGGGATTTGGCGATTTCAGCTAT
>JBMNTK010000301.1:0-3598 GCA_050945695.1 Anaerolineae bacterium
GGGATGACATAAGAGGGGCTCAGGAAGACACGAGGGGGCGGGAGGATGACACGAGAGGGGGTGCAGGATTACGGGCAGGGCAGACCTGGGGGCACGTGCTCCTCAATGGGGCCTGACGGTGGGTCACGTGTCACGCGTCACGTGTCACCGCCAGCGGGTGACGTAGGACGTCGGCTCTGCTAGGATAGCCGTTGGCGATCCTACCGACATGAGGAGCGATCATGACTCCCAGAGAGCGCGTTCTAGCAGCATTCCGGTTTGAGAAGACGGACAAGGTACCGGTCCATCACGTCGGTTTCTCCTCGGACGTGGCCAGCGCCCTCATTGGCCGAGAGGCCTACGTGGGCGGGGGCATCCAGCAGTGGCGGGAGGCTACCGCTCACTGGAACGGCCCCGATGCCCACGCCGAGTTCGTGGAACGGTCCTACCGGGATGCTATAGATGTGGCCCTGGCGTCCGGCAACGACATCATCCGCCCTAGCTACTGGCGCTATGACCGCAAGCCCACCAAGAAGATTGACGACTACACCTTCCTCTATGAATACGGTCCCGAAGAGGACTGGCGGGTCCTCAAGTACGACCCCGGCAGTGAGCAGTGCGACATCGTCTACTACAAGCCCCGGCCTGAGGCCACCTTCGACACCATCGAACGGGAGGTCGCGGCCACAGAGGCGTCCCTGGCCGACTATCAACCCCTGGAGAGCAGCGACTCCTTCGAGCAGCGGGCCAAGCGCGAGCTAGGCGACGAGTACGAGATCCGCGTGGGTGGGGTAGGGCTGGGCGTGCCCCTGCGCGGCATCGAGATCTGGATGGAAGCGCTGCTTCTGCGCCCCGATCTGATCGAGCGCCTGCTGGATGCCCAGGTGGAGACGGCGCGGCGGAATGTGGCCTTCCTGAGCGGGCTGGGCTTCAGCCATTTCTGGGGTGGGACTGACTTCGCCTCCAACGAAGGCCCCATGTTCTCCCCTCGCTTGCTGCGTGACGTCTTCCTCCCGCGCTTCCGCGCCGTGACCGAGATCTGTCACCAGTACGGCGGGCTGCACATCTTTGCCAGCGATGGCAACCTCTGGCCTGTGGCTGACATGATGTTTGGTGACGGGGCCCTGGACGGCTACTTCGAGATAGACAGCCGAGCCGGGATGGACATGCGCCAGCTGCGAGAGCGCTATCCCCGGTTGATCCTGGTCGGCAATGTCTCCTCTCACACTGTCCACCTGGGCACCAAGGAGGAGATCGTCGAGGAGGCGCTGAGGGCGCTGGAGGTGGCCAAGGAGACGAGTGGGGTGATTGTGGGTGTTTCCAACTACTTCGTGCCCCATACCCCCATAGACAACGTCATGACTCTGTTGCGCACGATCGAGGACAACCGCTAGGCCACGGAGCCTTTGAGGGGGTGCCAGGTAGATGGAGATCCAAGCGGCACAGCGGGAGGTACGCCAGGCCTTTCTTGGTGGCTCGGTCGGTCAGGTAGTGTCCGGGGTCATCTGGCTCCTGTCTGCCGCCCTCGCCACCCTGGTCGAGGTCCGGTACGGGATCATTGCCCTGGTGCTCGCTGGAACCTTCATCTATCCCCTGACCCAACTGGGCATCAGGCTGGCTGGTGGGGCAGGGCGGCTTGGCAAAGAGAACCCGATGGGGCAACTGGCCATGCAAGTGGCCTTCATCGTTCCCCTCAACCTGCCGGTGATCGGAGCCGCCGCCCTGCATAGCCTCAACTGGTTCTACCCCGCGTTCATGGTGGTCCTGGGGACGCACTACCTGCCCTTCATGTTCCTGTACGGGATGTGGCAGTTTGGGGTGCTGGCCGCCGTCCTCATTGGTGGCGGGGTGGCCATCGGCCTGCTGGCCCCGGAGGTCTTCAGCCTGGGAGGGTGGTTCACCGGCATCATCCTGCTGCTGTTCGCCGTGGTCGTGAGCCGCATGCGCGCCGATAGAGGGTGAGGCTGGCCCGTCCCGGGAGGCGCTATCCTACCGGCACCCAGCGAAGAGGACGTATGAGCGGGCAATTCGGATTCGAGGCCTTCCCTGTCATAGCCACCCAACGCCTGCGGCTGCGGCAGATGACACGCGCCGATGCGCCCGCCGTCCTGGCGATCTTCAGCGACCCTGCCGTCACCCGCTTCCTGGGCAATCCTCCTATCGCCACCCTGGCCGAGGCGGAGGCGCTGGTGGACTGGTTCAATGCCCAGTTCCAGGAGCACGCGGGGCTCCGCCTGGGCATCACTCTGGCGGGGCAGGACACGGTGATCGGTACCTGTGGGTTCCACCGTTGGGACCGGCGCGACCACCACGTGGAGATCGGCTACGACCTGGGCCCGGCGTACTGGGGCCGGGGATATGCCACGGAGGCCGTGCACGCCCTGGTTGGCTGGTGCTTTGCCAACCTGGGCGTGCATCGGATCGAGGCCGACTGCGTGGTCGGCAACGAGGCCTCCGAAAGGGTCCTGAGGAAAGCCGGCTTCACCGCCGAAGGCGTCTGGCGGGAACGCCAACTGGTGCAGGGGCGCTACGTGGACCTCAAGCAGTTCGGGCTCTTGCGCCAGGAGTATGAGGCGGCTCAGATCAGTCGTACCACTCCCAGCGGCGCTTCCAATCCCGCAGGTAGTCCACCCGCCACTTGCTGATGGTGGCCTGACACCGTTCCGCCGGGGCGTCCAGGTCGCAGTAGTAGTTGGGGAACTGCTCCGGGTAGGGCCGGCGGAAGCGGCCACCCCAGCTCTCAACCGTGGGGTCATCCACGTTCCCGACGTCCCCGACCGCGGGGGAGAGCAGGTACAGGAAGCTGGGTGTGTCGCCTTCCTTGAGGATCCCCTCCGGCCAGTGGGCCAAGGGGAAGGCGTCGCCCAGCCGCTCGGGGAACTCGCCGCCATGGGTGGTGCCCCGACCGCGGATGTTACGCTCCACGAAGGCTTGGTTCCCCCATTCGCCGCTCTGGTCGCCGCCCAGGTAGTAGCCCCGGAAAGTGTCGTGAGAGAAACGCGGGAGGATCCCGTTCTCGATCCACCACAACTGCGGCCAGCGCTCGCGCATCCCCTCGAACACGTAGTCGCGGCTCATGGAGTCGTTGGTGGTGTTGCTCGAGCCGATATAGTAGATGCGGATTCGGTCGGCGATGGCGGGCTCATCGTGGAGGGCCTGGGCCACGTCGGTGAGTGAGCCCCACACCAGCACCCACAGCGGCCGGCCCAGGCTCTCGGGGTCCGGGGCCAAGGCCCGTTCCACCAGCAGCCGGGAGCCGGGGGTGTCCGCGTTGTCCTCTGGCGCCCGGGCCTCCGTCGCCCCCTGTCGCACCAGGCCCAGCACCTCAGCCTCGCTCATCAGCCCCGAGTGGCCCCGGGAGCGGAGGTAGTCCAGGTCCACCCGCCGCACCCATTCCCGGACATTCTCCGCCCGAGGGGTGCTGCCCGGGCCGGCTGTGGACAGCAGCCCCTCCAGGCGCAGGATGTCCGAGTAGTGCAGGAGGTGCACCAGGGACTGGATGTCGTCCGGGTCACCACCCAGGTCAGTGCTCACCAGTACGCGGTAAGTGGTGGGGCTCACCTGCTTCTCCTATGGGCGTGATGCTTCGATGTGGCGGCAGCCTCAGCTACGGGCAGGC
>JBMNTK010000302.1:0-3551 GCA_050945695.1 Anaerolineae bacterium
CTCCGGCAGGACCTGCCGGAGGAAGTGACTACCGAGGGCACGACCCGGGCGATCCAGGGCCTCCACGACCTCCCCGGCCTCCATACCGGTCGCTCGGAAGGCGACCGGTCTCGCTCGCCTGTCCGCGGTTCCGAACCGGTCGCGCTCCCCGAGCATAGGCACTGAGAGGAGAGGGCCATGGCGGTTCAGAGGCATGTGGACGTGGTCACGGTGGGGGCCGGCTGGACGGCTGCCATCCTGGCGTGGATCCTGGCTGAGGCGGGCCTGGAGGTGGTGTCCCTGGAGCAAGGCCCGCCGCGGTGGACAGATCCCCACTTCGCCCACAACCACGATCAGCTGCGCTACACCCTGCGCCAGGCGATGATGCACGACATCTCGGAGGAGACGTGGACCTGGCGGCCCAACCCCCGCTCGCCGTCGCTCCCCATCCGCCAGTTTGGGTCGTTCCACCCTGGGGAAGGTATAGGCGGCTCCGGCATCCACTGGGCAGCGGAATACTGGCGCTTCTCCCCCACTGACTTCGCGTATCGCACCCATCACATCCAGCGCTACGGCGACGACCGGCTCCCCGCCGGCACCCGCATACGGGACTGGCCAATCACCTACGCCGAGCTGGAACCGTACTACGCCCGGGTGGAGGCGGACGTCGGCATCTCCGGCCAGGCGGGCAACATCATGGGAGAGAGGCAGCCGGGCGGTAACCCCTACGAAGGGCCCAGGAGTGGCCCCTATCCGCTGCCCCCTTCGGTGCGAAGCATACCGGCCACCATGTTCTCCGAGGTCTGCCAGAGCCTCGGGTACCACCCGTTCCCCCAGGCCGCCGCCATCCTGTCCCGGGCCTACACCGGCCTGTCGGGCGTCCCCCGGGCGGGTTGCCTCTACTGTGGGTTCTGCACCAGATACGGCTGCGAAGTGGACGCCAAGGCCAGCCCCATCAGCGAGCACATACCCATGGCCCAGCGCACCGGACGCTACGAGATCCGCACCTTCTCCAAGGTGCTCGGGATCAGCGTGGCCGACAACGGCTTGGCTACCGGCGTAAGTTATGTTGACCGCATCACCGGTGAACGGCACGAGCAGCCGGCCTCCATAGTCATACTCTCAGCCTACACCCTCTCCAACGTGCGCCTTCTCCTGTTGAGCCGGTCCTCTGCGCACCCGAACGGTGTGGGCAACGACCGCGGGCTGGTCGGCACCAACCTCACCTACCAGCTCGTCCGGTCGCCCGTGGCCGGCATCTTCCAGGGCCGGCGCTTCAACCTCTTCATGGGCAATGCCTGCCTGCAGGACGTGATCCACGACTTCAACGGCGACAACTTCGATCACACCGAGCTGGACTTCATAGGCGGTGCCTCCATCTCCTGTGGCGGCGGGGAGAGGAGCCCCCTGGTCTCGACCCTGGGCATGCCCGCGATCACCGCGGGACAAGAACCGGCTCAGGGAGCGAATGGAGGCGGCGCTCGGGCACGCACCCACCCGGCAGTCGCAGGCGAAGTCTCCAGCCTGGCCGGCTCTGGGACTGAGTGGGGACAAGACTGGAAGGAGAACCTGCGGCGCAACTGGGACGCGGTGGTGTCTATAGGCATCCAGGGAGAGAGCCTGCCCTACGACGACCAGTTCATGGATCTCGACCCCGCCTACCGTGACTCCTTCGGCCTGCCCCTCCTTCGCCTGACCTACGACTTCCACCAGAACGACTACAACCTCTATCGGTTCGTGGCCGCGCGCTGCCAGGAGATCATGGAACGCATGGGGCCCACCCGGATGGTCACCAGCCCAGAGCTCGAGCCCTACAACGTGTACTCCTACCAGAGCACGCACATCACCGGCGGCGCCATCATGGGGACCAGCCCCGGCGACTCCGTCACCAACCGATATGGCCAGGTCTGGGACACGCCCAACGTCTTCGTTACCGGCGCTGCCCTCTATCCGCAGAATCCGGGCATGAACCCCACCGGCACCCTGCTGGCGCTGGCCTACCTGGCCGGCGATGCCATCCGGCTGCTCTACCTGCGCGACCCCGGAAGGGTGATCGCTGGGTAGGAGGGGAGGAGCACGACGTGCGAGAGCGACTGTCCATCGTCTTGGCTCTGGCGCTTAGCCTCTGCCTCGCCGGCTGCGGCAGAGCCCAGTCCAATCAGCCCGAACTGATCCGCACCCAGTCAGCGACCCAACCGTCGCACATCCTCCCCAGCATCACCGCCCCTACGGGCCCCCTGGTCGCCGGGCCCCAAGGGGGGACACCGTTCGCGTCGGTTGCCGCCGGCGCGGATGCCGCGGCCAGCCCCACTCCACCCACCACCCCGGGCTTGCCGGATGCAGAGCTGACCGCCGCAGTACGGGCTACCCTCACCGCCGGCCCCCTCAGTCAGGAGACCCCCGAGGCAGTGCCTGAGGAACCCACCCAGACGCCGGCGGCCGCGGCTGAACCGGCTCTAAATGAGCGGCTGTTCCTCGTCACCTGCGCTCGGTGCCACCTCCCGCACGGGCGCGGCGTCGAGGGCCTCTACCCCGCCCTTGACGGCAACCCCTTCGTGACCGGCGAGCCCGCCCCTCTGATCGAGGTGGTGCTGCACGGCCGAGAGGACATGCCCGCCTTCGCCGCCCGGCTTTCCGATGACGAGGTTGCGGCCGTCCTCACCTACATTCGCAACGCCTGGAGCAATCGGGCCGATCCTATCTCCCCCGAGGCCGTCTCCGAGCACCGCTAGCCCCGGCCCCCAAGGGCGGCCCGCCGCGTGTTGCCTGCCCTAGCCGGCACCCCCGAGCAACCGAATTGGCCCGCTTTCGTCTGGGTCCCGTACACCACTCTGGCCCGGGTTGGGGTATAATGGGGTCATCCTGGTCCCAGCCGATCGAGACCGCCTAGCCTCACGTCCGGTCGGGTACAGTGGAGAGGAAGGCATGCCGGAAACAGAAGTCGCAGACAAGCCAGCTCTGAGCAAGCCGCCGCTGCTGGACGTGCACAAGCTGGCTTCCAGTGGTTCCCTGGGCACCATACGGGCCTACTACTATGGCACCGAACACCCTTGGTTGGTCCCTGTAGCCCTTACGATGACTATAGTGCTCGCTGCCATCGCCGGAGGCATGTTGTGGCTCTCCGGACAGCTGGGGTCGGCCCAGTCAGCTCCCACGGCTACGATCCCGCCCGCGGCCTTGGAGACGCCTACGGCGCCACCCACCTTCACGCCTACCGTGACGCCAACGGCCACGCCGAGCCCGACGCCAACGGCAACCGCTACCCCGACCCCGCGGCCTACAGCCACGCCTACACCGCAGCCCACTCCTACCCCCACACCCGTGACCTACACGGTGGAGGCGGGAGACACGCTGAGCGCGATAGCCCGCGCTCTCGGGGTCCCACTGCAAGCGCTGATCGACGCCAACGAGCTCGAGGATCCGAGCCGACTCAGCATCGGGCAGGTGCTGATCGTTCCCCAGCCGGAGTCTACGCCGTCTGAGGCGGCTGCCGACTGACGCCAATAGCGTCAGACAAGAAGCGGGGGGGGGGGGGGGCGGCCCCCCCCCCGCGGGGTGTGGTGGGGGGGGGC
>JBMNTK010000303.1:0-3532 GCA_050945695.1 Anaerolineae bacterium
GGCTGTATCGGGGAGAGAGCCTGGAGGGAGCGGCGCTAGTGGGAGAGGTGAATGCCCGTGGGGCAGCCTCCACCTACGAGATCCTGGACAAGGGTCTGGAAGCAGGCCGCTACACCTACTGGCTGGTCGAGGTGCAGGCGGATGGGTCTCAGGGGCAGGTCTTCGGCCCCAAGGAGACCGTGGTCGGGGCTGCCGGCCAGTGGACGGGCCACACCGTCTACCTGCCGATGACGCTCAAGCCCCAGAACTAAGAGCAGGCCGTACCTAGCCCAAGCAAGCTAGACTCACTGGGGGCCGGTCCCACGACCGGCCCCTTCTTCGTGCCCACCTCACGAGAGCAGGATCAGGCCACCGCCTTCCCTCAGGCATCCGCCCTGGGCCTCGCGCTCCAGGAGGGCTTTCTGGAGGCTGGTAGGAGCTCGGGCGGGGCTCAGGCCGCCAAGCACACAGGCGCGGGCGTAGTCCGGGTCGTAGCGGCAGGGATAGAGCCGGAAGTGTCGCCGGAAGTGCCGGATCCGCGAGCGCTCCCCGAGGAGCGCCGGTAACTGGGGATCCAGCAGCCAAGAGACCATGAAGGCTGCCCGCGGGCTGAAGTCGGGGAAGTGCCGCCGGTAGTGCTCGGTGGCAGCGGCCAGGGCCTGCGTCAGGGACTGGTCGTCGAGGCTGGCCCCGGCCTCGACGTGCATCTCCAAGGCATCGTCCCCCCGGGCCAGCAGGGTACGGGGGAGGGGAGGTCCCAGACGGATGCTCGCCGGGTGACACAGACCGTCCGGGCCGACGATGGTGTTCGCCTCCAGGGCCTCTCCCGCGCAATGAACGCGGGCCACCCAGGCCGGCGGGGATCCGCAGGCAGGGTTCCACAGGTAGCCCTCGGCGTCGAGTTCACGGCCGTTCTCGGGCAGCACCACCGGGTGGGGCGAGCCCTCCGGCGACAGCACGCGGACCGGCCCGGTGAAGGCCTGGAGCGAGAATGAGAAGCCGCCATGGTCGTAGGAGACCAGTCTGAGGTCGTAGGCCAGGTCCGGCAAGTCGGCGAAGGGAATGCCGCTGGGGCAGGCGAAGGCCAGCTCCCGTGTCCGTAGGCGAGCCGCCTCGACGAGATCGGGCGGGAGCCCTCGCGCGCGGGCGCGGGCCGGCATAGTGGCTGCGCCTGCCAGAGCTGCCAGGCGGTTGGCGGCGGGGGCGACGCCGGCGAGGCGATCCTCCAGGGGCTCCAAGTACCTCAGAAGGGACAAGTCGAACCGGCGGGCCTCAAGCAGCAGGTAAGCCACGAGCATGAGCAGGGCATGGAAACGTGGTGCGCCACCCACGAGCGCCAGGTCCCGGAGGACCTCCGGCTCAGCGGGAACGGGAGCCGCCGGGCCAGGCCGGAGGTAGCGCAGGCCCTTGAGGACCGCGCTCCGCTGGGCGATCTCCCTGCCGGCGTGGGCGCCCCACTCCAGAAACGCCGACGCCTCCTCTTCCAGCGATCGCCGAAGGTCGGGGTCCAGAGGCAGGGTGCCTAGGTAAGTGAGCAGGTCAGCCAAGGCCCGTCCGTTCACAGCACCTCCCGGCAGGCATTGTGGGCGGGGCTGGCGGCGCGGGCAAGGCGGCCGGTTGAGGACCTGGCCCCCGGCCTGTGTGCTTGTGGCCTTGGTGAGCCTCGACTACAATGATCCTGCTGAAGCAACACCATGCTACCGTTATGAGGAGGTGAGGCAGGTGAACATCCGCATAGAATACTGCACCGCTTGAGGGTACCTACCAAAGGCCGTCAGTTTGGCGGAAAGGCTTCTCAGTGCGTATCGGAATCGGATTCAGGAACTGGTGCTGCAGCCCTCTACCGGCGGCCGCTTTGAGGTGACGGTGGACGGACAGCAGATCTTCTCCAAGGCGGAGACCGGCAGGTTCCCCACACCCGAGGAGGTTGTGCAGGCTTTGCCGACCCGCTAAGGCCGGCGCTTCCGGTCCGTGATCTAGCCCCATTAGGGGCGCAGTAGTGACAGCCTGGGTGCGGCGAAGGCCGCACCTTTTGTGTGTCGAGTGCTAGAGGGGAGTGGGAGCTTTCTTGGGGCAACAAGGGTTTGATTGCGTGGTCATCGGTGGGGGGCACGCCGGGTGTGAGGCAGCTCTAGCAGCGGCCCGGATGGGCTGCCGCACCCTGCTGCTGACCAGCAACCTGGAGAGGGTCGCTTACCTGCCCTGCAATTCCAGCATCGGCGGGCCGGCCAAGGGGCACCTGGTGCGCGAGCTGGCGGCCATCGGGGGCGAGATGCCCTACAACGCCGATCGCTGTTTCGTTCAGGTTCGCATGCTCAACACCTCCAAGGGACCGGCCGTGCAGGCTCTGCGTGCCCAGGCCGACAAGACCCTCTACCCCACCCACATGAGGGCGGTCCTGGAGCGAACGCCCAACCTCTTGCTGCGTCAGGGCATGGCAGCCGCCATCGAGACCGAAGGTGATGCCGTGTGCGCAGTGCGCACAGATGATGGGGCACGCTACCCGGCCCGGGCGGTGATAGTAACCACAGGGACGTTCCTGGCCGCGCGCATCATGGCCGGAGCCTGGGAGATGCCCGCCGGCCGCCAGGGTGACCCGCCGGCGCGGGGGCTGTCCGCCTCTCTGGAGAGCTTGGGGCTGCGCCTGACCCGCATGCAAACCAACACCCCGCCCCGGGTGGACGCCCGTACCGTGGACTTCGCCCTGACAGAGAGGCAGTTCGGGTCCGACGTCCTGCTCTACTTCGGGCTCTACTACGACCGCCAGCCACCCGCCCCGCCCTTCGCTGCCGATCAGATCCACCCCATCTATCCGATAGAGCGCCAGTCGGCCTGGCGGGCCCAGGTGCCGACCTACGTGGTGCGCACCAACCCCGAGACTCACCGCCTGGCCCGAGAGAGCCTGCACCTATCACCCATCGCCGCCGGCCTATCCCAGGGGACGGGCCCCCGCTACTGCCCCTCCTTCGAGGAGAAGCTGATCCGTTTCCCGGAGCGGGAATCGCACTTGGTCTTTCTGGAGCCGGAGGGCTACAACACGACGGAGATGTACGTCCAGGGCCTCTTCACTGCCCTGCCCATCTCGGTGCAGGAGGACCTGCTGCACTCCATCCCCGCCCTCCGCGGCGCGCACATGACCCGACCCGGCTATGCCGTGGAGTACGACGTCCTGCTGCCGGGTCAGTTCGACCCCTCGCTGCAGGCGCGCGCTGTGCGTGGGCTGTACTTCGCGGGGCAGGTCAACGGCACGTCAGGGTATGAGGAAGCGGCCGGGCAGGGCTGGCTGGCGGGGGTCAACGCTGCCCTGAGCCTGCGCGGTGAGGAGCCGGTCATGCTGCGCCGGGACCAGGCCTACATCGGCGTCATGGTGGATGACCTGATCACCAAGGAGCACACCGAGCCCTATCGGCTCTTCACCTCCCGGGCTGAGTTCCGGCTCCTGCTGCGGCAGGACAACGCCGACCTGCGGCTGGCGGAGGTGGCGGCCCGGCTGGGGCTGGTCTCGGAGGAGTTCCGGGCCCGGGTGGAGCGCAAGCGCGCCCAAGTCAAGGAG
>JBMNTK010000304.1:0-3484 GCA_050945695.1 Anaerolineae bacterium
AGAGAGGCCGGGGGTGAGGGCTCCCCGCCCGCCACAGATTCCTGGCTTCGCTCGGAATGACAGGGAGAGGCGCTCGGAACGGCACCCACCCCGAGGAGTGCGCGCCGGTAGGGGCGGACCACCCCTTCCACCCTTCCGGGGCGGCATGCCCGCCGGTCCGGCGTCCGCGCTGGCGGGTCACGGCGCAGCCATGACCACGTTCACAGCTCAGCTGTGAAACCTGGACGCCCGGCCGAAGGCCCAGCAGCCCCGAGTTGATTCGAGGGCCGACTCCCCTCTCCCACGTGTGGGAGAGGGGTGGGGGGTGAGGGCTCCCCTCCCCCAAGCAGCAACCGAGAACCGGATCCGGGGTTCTATTGTGTGAGCGGGCGCTATTGCTTAGTATTCCGCTATGGACGACGAGCACAATGGTGAAGGCCTGTCCGACGCGGAAGTGATCGAACGGGCAAAGAGCGACCCGGAGGCATTCGGGCTGCTCTATGAGCGCTTCGTGGAGCGGATCTACAACTACGTCTACTACCGGGTAGGCAACCGCTACGACGCCGAGGATCTCACCGCCAGGACGTTCCAGCGAGCCCTGGCCAACGTGAGGAACTTCGAAGCCCGCGGCGTACCCATCTCGGCCTGGTTCTACCGTATAGCCCACAACTTGGTGGCCAACTTCCACCGAGACCGGACTAGACGGCAGACCATCCCGCTCGAGAGCTTGGTCAGCCAGCGGGCAGAGATCGAGTCTCCGGCGCAGGCGGCGGAGCGCGGCGAACGGGTTCAGGCGCTCCTACAGGCCATCCGTGAGCTACCGGAAGACCGACAGCAGCTGGTGATACTTAAGTTCAACGAGCACCTCTCAAACGCTGAGATCGGTGAGATCCTGGGCCGAAGTGAGAGTGCCATCAAGTCCTTGTATCACCGCACTCTACTCGCCCTTCGGAAGAACCTGGAGGAGCAAGGGTTCTTTTCCGACGACGCGGACTAACAGAGTCCCGGAGGTGTGTGCATGAGGCTCTGGAGTTTCATCAGTGACAGACAGCGGTTCGCAGAGCGACGAGAAGCGAACCTGCTGGACGAGCACGCTCAAGCCCTCTTGGCCGGGGACGAAGACCGGGCCCAGGCGCTGCGATCTCAGCAGGGGCCAGACCTGGCCGGCCTCATGGAACTGGCAGAGGAGCTGGCGGTGGCGCTTCGTCCGCTGTCGGTCCCTGCGGAAACCCGCACCCGGATATGGCGACGGATGGAGTGGACTCAGGCTGAGTCCGGGATAGAACGCATCACCTCCGCCGTACGCGACCACGGGAAGGAAGCTATGATAGGCGCCGCAATCGTTGGTACGGCGGCCCTCTCCCTGGGTCGGGTAGCCCTCTACTACCACCGGAAGCGCCAGGCTGAATAGAGCCCAAACGACCACGAAGGAGGCTGGGTCAGGCGCGACTGCTCGTGCCTTGCCCAGCCTCCGTTGCTTCCTCTCGCCCTCTAGTACTTCCCGTACTTATGTAGAGCCTCAATCATGGCCCGGTAGTTCTCCGGTCGCACCAGCGAATGGATGGAGTTGCTGGAGCAAAGTATGTAGCGTCCGCCCGGCATCAGCTCCGCCAGCCGGCGCTTGACCTCTTCCTCCACCTGCTCGGGCGTCCAGTCGCTCAGTACCTCCCCGCAGTTGATGCCCCCACAAACGGCGATGCGGTCGCCGTAGCGCTCCTTGACTGCCCGCATGTCCATCCCGGCGGCGGCATCCAGCGGATGCAGCGCGTCAATCCCCGAATCCACGATCATGTCCAGCAGGGGCGTGATCTTGCCGCAGGTGTGCTTGATCACCCGAGTGCCCCGCGCCTTGGCCGCCTGCACCACCGTACGCAGCCCGGGCAGGAAGAACTCCTCGAACGAGCGGGGACTCATGAGCGGGCCGGTGGTGGCGGCGTAGTCGTCCCCGAAAAGGATGAAGTCGGCCCCCATCTTGGTGGCCCGCTCGATCATGCCCAGGCTGTGCTCGATCGAAAGGTCCACGAGGGCCCGGACCAGGTCCGGGTCCAGGTGAAGGGCCATCAGGAGCTTATCCATTCCCATGAGGTAAGTGGGATAGCTGAAGGAGTCGTGCAGGTGCACGCCCACAGCCCGGCGCCCGCGGAAGCGCGCCAACAGGTCCTCCAGCTGCTGGAGCCGGCCCGGGGCCCAAGGATCGGGCGCGCGGTAGCGGCGCAGGTCGTCCATGGTTGCGATAGGGCCGCCGGCAGGCATGGGCACGACCTCCTTGCCCACGCGCCGCTCCACCCCCCACTCATCGCGGACGATGCCCCGCTCGGCATCGAGGACGGTGGAGGTGTAGAGGGAGGAGGGCGTGCCGGTCATGGGCCCTTCGATATCCAGGAGGTCCACGAAGTCGGCGTAGGACCCGCCCGGGCACAGGGCCTCAACCACCGTCGGATGGATGAGGATCTCGAAAGTGGGCACCCGATCAGGCTGGCGTCCGTCCAGGACGGCCAGAAAGCGCTCTCTTGGGTTCATGCTAGACTCCTGCCGGAGAAAGGATAAGGGCGCGGGGATGAGCCCGCGCCCTGAGTCTGCACTATGGTATATGCCCGCGGCCCTAGGCCGTCTCTTGCAGCCAGTCCACCGGCCTCTCCGACTGCGTGAGCAGGAGAGGCGGGTTGTTCAGAAGGACGGTATCGGCGCTGACGATGCACTTGCGCACGTCCTTGCGGGAGGGGATCTCGTACATCACATCCAGAAGGATCTCCTCCACGATGGTACGCAGGCCCCGAGCACCCGTCTTGCGCTCTAGCGCCTTCTCAGCGATCGCGGCCAGCGCGTCGTCAGTGAACACCAGCTCCACATCGTCCATGGCAAAGAGCCGCTGGTACTGCTTGAGCAGGGCGTCCTTAGGCTGGGTGAGGATGTCCACGAGGGTATCACGATCCAGCGGGTCCACGCTCACCACCACCGGCAACCGGCCCACGAACTCCGGTATCAGCCCGAACTCGAGCAGGTCGTCGGGAGTCACCTGACGCAGCAGATCGCCCAGTTCGGCGCTGCGGCTGCGCCGCTCGGCCTCGGTCGTCGGGAAGCCTACGCGGCCCTTGCTGCCCACCCGCCGGGCGATGATGTCTTCCAGGGTATCGAAGGCCCCGCCCACGATGAACAGGATCTTCGAGGTGTTGATCTGCAGGAACTCCTGGTGCGGGTGCTTCCTGCCCCCCTGAGGAGGCACGTTGGCCACCGTACCCTCGATGATCTTGAGCAGAGCCTGCTGGACCCCTTCGCCAGAGACGTCTCGGGTGATAGAGGGGTTGTCCCCCGTCTTGCGGGCGATCTTGTCAATCTCGTCAATGTAGACGATCCCCTTCTCGGCCCGGGCGATGTCGAAGTCGGCCACCTGAATCAGGCGAAGAAGGATGTTCTCCACGTCCTCGCCCACGTAGCCGGCCTCAGTCAGCGAGGTGGCGTCGGCGATGCAGAAGGGGACGTTGAGTATGCGAGCCAGCGTCTGAGC
>JBMNTK010000305.1:0-3483 GCA_050945695.1 Anaerolineae bacterium
CTGCCGGCGCCGGAGACAGTGGGGTACGTCCTGAGGCAGGTTCAGGCCATGAGCTACCGGGTGTCGGTATGGTTCTGGCGCGCCTATTGGGGCCAGGAGAACAGCGACCGCCAGGTATGGCTCCTACTGGTATCCACCGGACTCTACCTGGCCACGTACTTCGCCGGATGGCAGGTGTTCCGGCACTGGCGGGCCTCACTGGGCCTGGCGGTGCTAGGGACGGCGCTGGGTACTAACAGCTTTCTGGCCTCGCAGCGTCCGACCTGGGCCCTGGCCCTGATCGGGCTGGGATTGGTGCTGCTGGCCCGAGCGCGGGCACGGGGGCTGGAGGAGCGCTGGCGCTCTCTGGGCACCGACTACTCCGACGAGCTCCTGCCCTATGCAACCCTGATTGGGCTCGGGGTGGCGGCCCTGGCCGTGGTCACTTCGCCCCTGGTGCCGGCCCTGAGCTCCCGGGCCACCTACGAGGCCTTCTGGCGCGTCTTCCGTGGACCCTGGGAACAAGTAGAGGATACTACCGGTCGCCTCTTCGGCGGTCTGGATTCACCGCCAAGGCGCAACCCTATGCTCGCCGGGGAGGGCGGCCTCCCAGACCCTTCCGGGGAGCATAGTGTGGGCGCCGGCGCACCCAGGGGCCAGAGACGGGTGATGTGGGTCAAGACCACCGATCCTGCCCCGGAGCCGTGGGCGGGCGGCATGAGCGAGCTGGATGCCGGGGTGCTGCCCCAGAGGCACTGGCGGGCGTCCACGTTCGACACCTACACCGGGTCGGGGTGGATCAACCAGCATCGAGAGACGTTCACCCTGGCGGCCGGCGAGGCCTTGCCCGTGCTCCATCCTGAGGCGCGCAAGGAGTTCGTGCAGCAGGTTAGGCTGTGGGACGAGGGCTCTCTGATCTACGCTGCCGGCCAGCCGCTGCGGGTGGACCAGGAGCTCGAGGTCACCGCTCGCACGCCTGACGACCCCATCTCCCTGGCCGTCCGGGCGCGCGAGTATGAGGTCGTGTCCCTGGTGCCCGACGTGGTGGTGTCTGAGCTCGAGGCGGCAGGCGAGGAGTACCCCGAGGAGATCGCCGAGCGGTACCTGGCCCTGCCCAGGGTCTCAGAGCGACTACGGCAGACGACCCAGGAAGTGGTAGCCCAGGCGGAGACGCCCTACGCCAAGGCACGGGCCATCGAGGCATACCTGCGCCAGTTCCAATACGACCTGGACGTGCCCGCCGCTCCCCCTGGGCGTGACGTGGTGGACTACTTCCTCTTCGAGCTGCAGCGGGGGTTCTGCGATCACTTCTCGACTGCCATGACGGTCATGCTCAGGATCTCGGGCGTGCCGGCCCGGGTCGCAGTAGGCTATGCCCGCGGTACCTACGACCAGGTCGAGAGGCACTGGGTGGTCACCGAGGCGGACTCGCATTCCTGGGTGGAAGCTTATTTCCCCGGCTATGGCTGGATCGAATTCGAGCCTACCCCGTCCCAGGACGTCTTCGTCTATCCCCTAGGGGCATCCTGGGAGCGCGGGAGCGGCCGGCCGCCCGAGCCTCCACCGGTGGACACCGGCCGGCGGTGGACGCTGGACAGAACCAGTGCCCGTTGGCTGGCAGCCGGGTTGGGGCTACTGGCGGCCCTTGGGCTACTGATGAGAGGTTACGTGGTCTGGTCGCGCACCACCTCTGATGACAGGATCGCACAGGCCTACGCCCATCTCACCCGCACCTTGGGCTGGATGGGGCTGGAGCCCCGGACCAGCGAGACGGTCAGGGAGTACTGGGAGCGCCTGCGCCAGGCCCTGAGCGGCGACACCATCCGGCTGACCACGCCCTGGGGAGAGGACTGGGTGTGGGGGTTCGACCGGGTGTCATCGCCTTTGCGCTACGTCCTCTCTGCCTACGAGCGGACCAAGTTCGGGCCGGTACGGCTAGGACCGACCGTGGCTCGACAGGCAAGGCGAGAGGCCGGGCGGCTGAGGCGCGAGCTGGCGCTGCTGTGGCTGGCGAGGCGTCTGGGGGAGTAGGGTGACGCCCAGGGCTGCTCCTACGAGCGCAGGTTGACCGCAATCGAGCGGCGAAATAGCATCTCTCCGCGCACAAATCGTACGGCGAAGCGGATGGATTCCATGGATAGAGTGGTCATCGCGCAAGACGACGAGCTCTACCTGTCCTTCCCCGATGTGGCCCTGGCCAGCGATGGCAGGCTGGTGGTCATCTACCGGGAGGCGGACGCTCATGTGGCCACGCGTTCTCGGCTCGTGGTCAAGGACAGCCGCGACGGCGGGCGCACCTGGAGCGCTCCCCGCTACCTGGATTCGCCCATGTCACTGGCCCAGGACGGGGCAGTGTGGAACTGCCCGCGCCTGGTCCGCCAGAGCGACGGGGGCCTGACCGCCCTGTGCGACCTGTCTGTCTGCCCCCCTGGCGCCGGCCCCGTGCCGGAGGAGCAGCGCCGCTTTCGGACCTTTCTCTGGCGCAGCTTCGACAACGGGCTCACCTGGAGCATGCGCCGGCCAACGCGCATTCAGGGCCTGGTCCCGGATCGTCTCCTGGAGCTGAGCGAGGACACCTGGCTGGTGGGCAGCCACTATCACAGCCTGCGGCACTTCCGAACCATGACTCAGATCGTCACCTTCACCCACGATGCGGGCGAGAACTGGAATAGCACCTCAATCGTGGCGGAGGTGCCGGGGATGCAGTTCTGCGAGGGGTCGGTCATCAAGCATCCGGACGGCTACCTAGTTTGTTTCCTGCGCGAGAACTCGATGCGCAGCCTCCCCACTCACCAGTGCTTCTCGCATGACGGAGGCCTGCACTGGTCGCAGCCTGAGCCCTGTGCGTTCATCGGCCATCGGCCGGTGGCCGGCGTGCTCCGGAGCGGCAAGGTGCTGGTGACCTATCGCGACGTGCGGCTGGTGAACCCTGACGAGCCAAAGCGCCGAGGAGCGAACACAGCGACCATGGCCTGGCTTGGCGATCCACGCGATGGGGGAGGTGGCAAGGTGCTCACCCTGGAGCATGACTCATCGGGCGTCTTCGGGGATTACGGGTACTCCGGGTGGGTGCAGCTGCCCGATGGACGGGTCTTCTGCGCATATCACACCCGAGGCGAAGCACCGAAGTCCTACGTGGCCGGGGTCTGGTTCCGCGAAGCCGACTTCACAGAGCCGGCCCCGGCCCTCGGCAAGCGGACCTAGCCCTTCTCCGCGCCCGAGCTGGCGTAGAGGAACTGGGGACGGTCCAGGTAGGGCTCAAGTCCCAGGTGCATGCGGGTGAACTCGCGGACGGGCTCGAAGCCGTACTGCGCCGCCAGGCGGACGGCAGCCTCATTGACGGTGGGGTGGTCGAACGCAACCGGACGGTCCCCGGCGGCCGTGATGCCCCACCGCAGGAGAGCCTCGGCGGCCTCGGGGTTCAAGGCGACCAAGGGCGCCAGATGCTCGTAGTGGACGCCGTGCCGGCCCAGGACGAACCCGTCAACCACTCCGTCCGTGCAG
>JBMNTK010000306.1:0-3450 GCA_050945695.1 Anaerolineae bacterium
CTGGTCGAACACCACGAAGCCGATGCCTTCGGGCTGGGCGGTGGTCTTCCAGCCGATCACCGTGTACCGAGCCGACTCGTCCACGTACCTCTTGCCGTGCAGGTTGACCAGCATCACCGGTTCACCCCACGCCGGCGGGCGGATGAACAGGTTCTGCACGCCGGAGGGAACCGGCTCGCTCATGGCGGCGCCGGTCAAGAGGTTCTCGTTGGCCTCGTCTGGCGCTTGGAAAGGCGGTGGGAAGACCAACCCACCGTCGGCGATGGACATACCGCTGCTCAGGGCAGCACCGACCTCAAGGCAGACCCGCAACCCGTCGCCCTGGTGATACGGTGTGCCATAGTAGCTGGTGCGGTCTCCGTACATGCCTAGGTACCGGACCTTGAAGTCGTCGCTCTGGCCGCAACTGCCTGTAGCCACCACGACGGCTCCGGCTCCGATCCGCATCGGTCCATCAGGTCCTTTGGCGAGAGCTCCAATCACATCGCCCACGTCGTTGGTGATGAGCTTGACCAGTGCTGTCTCCAGCATGATCTCGCCCCCGGCCTCCTCCAGCACGCCCTGTAGGATGCTGAAGGCCTCGATTCCGCCCTCACCCAGATAGGGAACGAAGTCGAAGCGCCCCGGCCGGATCTCATTGAGCTCGACCCCCATCTCCTGCAGCCAGGCGATGTCATCGGCGAAGTTGTCCACCATGACCTGCTGAAGTACGGGATCGCCCTCAGGGTCGTGCTCCCGCATTTCTTCGAAGGTAGGCGACTCCAGATCGAAACCGCCCGCCCACTTGGAGTTGCCTCCGACGTAGGGTGCCTTCTCCAGCACCAGGGTGGTGGCACCAGCCTGCGCCGCCTCGATCGCGGCGCACATGCCGGCGATTCCGGATCCGGCCACCAGGACATCAACTTCCAGGTCCCACTCGCCGGGTGTCTCCTGAGGGGCTGGTGAGGCTGAGGCTAGGCCCGCCGGCAACATGCTGGCCGCTGCCGCTCCCGCGCCGAGAAAGGTGGTCCGCCTGAGAAAGGTGCGTCGCGAGGTTCTTGGTCTTGCAGACATGGGGTCAACCTCCTGTATGCTACCTAACGCGGAAACCATCTATGGAGACTGCCGTGAGGAACGCTCCCTAACGACCTGGGCAACGATATCAGGACCACGTGCTACACAGCATCACCTACCTGACTCTGTCTGTCAATCCAGTAACGATAATAGCCCATGATTGCGTGACAACAGAGTAGTACCATGGTACCGCTCGGCGCCTGCCAAGCCTAGTGCGGGCTGGTTGAGTGGCGGGGCCGTTAGTGTCCGGTAGGCGGAGATGACGGTGGGTTCTTCCAGGGCGTTGGCGAGCCAGTAGCCGGGCCTAGGCGAAAGACAGACGGGGAAGGGCGCGTGCCCTTCCCCGTTTCCTTGCCCCGCGCATCAGGCGCCGAGCCCATCAGCGCATGCTGATCTCTACGTTCTCCGCTACCCCGCCCAGTATGGTGTAGGTCCCGGGAACGGTCTGCAGCACCGTGCCGGGCACATAGGGCGTGACCGGGCCGTGCGCCGCAAGCCGGGCGATGAACCGCTGCCAGCTCATGCTGCCTGGAGGGCCACACATTCCGTCCAGCCAGAAGCTACGGTCGCGCGCGCTCAGGATCTGCGCCGGGCCAATGGTGGCCGCCTTAGGAGGCACCCAGGACCAGTCACTGTTGAACGAGTGCAGGGCGTTCTGCATGATCGTGATCGGATGCAGGGTCACGATCCGCGGCCCCGCCTGCTTCCAGGCCTCGAGGTCCCCGCCGAACTCGTCCGCCAGGTGGGGTTCCCAGAAGGCGATGTGCCCCGACCAGCCGATCCCGCCGTAGCACACATCCGGGCCGCCCGCGTCCTCGATCATCTTCCCGTAATCGTTGATGTTGTCGCTGTTCGGGAAGTGGATGTTCTCCTCCGGCATACGCAGCTCTGGGTCAATCCGGCCGAAGAAGCTTTCCCACATGGCGGTGGCAAACGACCCCTCCCAGTCGGCCGGGGCCGTGCGACCCTCGTCGTCGGCGTACTCATCCATGTTGAAGGTGTGGACGTGCTTGCAGCTGATCCTCAGCCGGTTGATCATCTCGGTGGCGATGGTGTACTGCGGCACCGGCCCCACAGGGAGGATCATGACCAGCTTCCGGCCCTCTTCCGCCGACCGGACGATCCGCTCCACGATATCCAGAGCGAAGGCCGCGTAGAACTCGGCCACATCCTCGATCACACGGATGCGGAACTCCGGATTAGGGTGCTTGGTGATGTCCTCCTTCTTGATGGCGCGCACTCGGGCGCAGGCCTCGGCGTCGCGGAAGGCCAGGAAGGCAGATGGATTGTACGTGAACGGCATTGCGGCTCACCTCCTTAGTATTCGCGCGGGCACGATCACCGTTGGCCCCGAATCGCTACCTCAGCAGCAGATACAGCACCAGGACCAGCAAGAGCACTCCGCCCACTCCCAGTGCTCTCACGACCCAGGCAGCCGTCCGCAATAGCACCACGACCGCCAGAATCCCGAGCAACGCTAACAGCACCAGAACGATCTCCATACTGCACCTCACAACTAACTGAGAACGCGGCCGGACTGCCGCCTAACCGGTACACACTTCGAAGACGCAGTGCCGAATGGCCTGCCGGAGATGGGTGTAGAGCAGGTGGACTCGACCGTCTGTCCCTTCCAACAGCACCGGGTAGCTGAACTCGCCCGGCCCGGAGGCGACGATCACCTGCTGGCTCCAGCTCCGCCCTTCATCCTCGCTGATCGCCAGGACGAGCGGCGTACGGCGGGACGGGGAGTCGTTGTACGCCAACACCAGCAAGCCGCTCCTGAGCCTCACAGCGTCGAGGCCGCTATTGGGGTTCGGCAGTGCCGTCGGGCTCGGGTACGCCCAGGTCATCCCCCCGTCATTGGACTCACTGTACCAGATGCTCCCTCCCGGGCTCCCGGGGCGCAGGTACATGCCGATCCGGCCACCACCCAGGGGCACCAGGGAAGGCTGAATGAGGCCCCGCGGCATGGTGACGTGGCCCCAGCGAGGGCCCATCTTGCCATCCCTCCACGTGGCCACGTGGGCGCTCCAGTCCCGCTCATCGTACAGCGGAAGCAGCACCTGGCCGTCCGCCTGCAGCGGGCGGGCGCGGGTCATCCACCCCCACTCCTCGCGCAGTATGGTCGGCGGCCCCCACAGCACCCCATCAGGGGAGGCAGCAGCAAAGACCTTGCACTCGTGCCAGTGAAGGCCGAAAATGGTCACGTAGAAGAGCCAAACGGGACCCGCCCCGTCCCACCAGAGCACCGGGTTGCCATCTGCCTTTCCGGGCGTATCCACCAGCACCGTGGGCGCTCCCCAGATCAGGGCCTCCGGGTCGAAACGTGCGTAGAGGATGGCTTCGTCTGGGGCCCTCTCGTAGGTGCCGGCATACCAGGCAGCCCCGATCTGGCCC
>JBMNTK010000307.1:0-3439 GCA_050945695.1 Anaerolineae bacterium
GCGTATGGCCTGGCACAGGAGACCAAGCGTCCCTTCATCTACTTGCAGAGCGAGGGCGGCAAGAGCTTAGTCTACCGGTATGACGCCGAGCAAGGCTTGCCCAGGCTGGTGAACCGGGCGGAGACCCCGGCTCTGCTGACCATTGATGACTACCTTCGGGCGCACGTCCGGGATTACCGCATCAAACCCTTCGACCAGTGGTTCGAGCGGCTGGTCTACGAGGAGCTGGACCGGTCGGGGCAGTTTGATGAGCTGATGGCCAATGTGGTACTGGGGCCAGCCCAGGAGGTGGACCTAGTCTTGCGCAAGGGGAACTACGTGGGGTTTGCCGAGCTCAAGAGCGGCAAAGAGGAAGGGCACAAGGCCGGTATCGACCAGCTCATGAGCGCGGCCGACAAGGCCGGGTTTGGCACTTACACTCGCAAGTTGCTCATCAACGACCGGCAACTGGACCAGAACGTCCTGGCGCTAGCCGCGGCCCGAAAGATCCGGGTGATCAGCCTCAAGGGCGCCCAGCCGAATCGGCCGTTGCCTCCGGCCGACCGAGACATGCTGATAGCGGAGGCGCTTCGCTGGTTGGGGAGGTTCGGTGATCGTCCTTAACTTCGCCCATCCCCTCACCGATGAGCACCTGGCCCAGGTGGAGCGGATAGTGGGGTCCCCAGTCAGCCGCGTGATCACCGTAGATAGCACGGTGGATCTGGGCCGGCCCCTGGGGCGCCAGGTCTCCGCCCTGGCGGATGCCTGTGGCCTCTCGGCGGAGGAATGGCAGACGCTGCCCCTCCTGGTCAACCCACCTTCGCTGAACTTCGTGGCCGTGGCCATGCTGGCCGAGCTGCATGGTCGGTGCGGGTACTTCCCTGCCCACCTGAGCCTGCGCCCCGTCGAGGGCAGCGTCCCCCGCCGGTTCGAGGTGGCGGGGGTGCTGGACCTGCAGGGTCAGCGAGACGCTGCCAGAGCGGGGCGCGCTGACGGGCAGTCGGCGCCAGGTACCGGAGGAATATCGTGCCCATAGTTAGGGAACTTGTCGTGGACCAGTTTGGGGTCAGCCTCACCCGGCACAGTGAGCGCCTGGTGGTCAGCCGTAGGGGGGAGAAGCTCCAGCAGGTGCCGCTCATGCACCTGGACTCGGTGCTCATCACCTCGCCGGGGGTGAGCGTCTCCTCCTCGGCCATCTCTGCTTGCTGCGAGCGGGGCATCCCCATCCACTTCCTGTCCTCCATCGGCGAGCCGGTGGCTGCCCTCTACTCCGCCGGGTTGAGCGGCACCGTGCTCACCCGACGGGGACAGATCGCCGCCTATGACGATGGCCGGGGGCTGGGCCTGGCCGTGGCCATGGCCCAGGGAAAGGTGCGTAACCAGGCCGGCCTCCTGCGCTACGCGGCCCGCAATCGCAAGGAGAAGGACCCGGAGGCTGCCGCTCGGCTGTCGGAGCTGGCCGGTCAGGTGGAGGACCACGTGCTGGAACTGGCACGGCTGGCCCAGAGTGGGAACGGCCAGGATGGGGCGACGCTCGACGAACGGCGCTCGCAAGTCCTGTCCGCCGAGGGGCGGGCGGCCAAGTATTACTGGGAAGCTATCGGGCTGATCGTGGATGAGAAGTGGGAGTGGCCGGGGCGCAAGGGCCGCGGGGCAACCGATCCCTTCAACTGTTGCCTCAACTACGGGTACGGTGTCCTCTATGGCCAGGTGGAGCGGGCGCTGGTGCTAGCCGGGCTGGACCCATACGCCGGGTTCCTGCATGCCGACCGGCCGGGCAAGCCCTCCATGGTGCTGGACCTGATCGAGGAGTTCCGGCCCCTGGCGGTGGACCGGACGGTGCTGGCGGTGTTCAACCGGAACATGCCCATCGCCCAGGGGGAGGATGGCCTTCTGGATGAGGAGAGCCGGAGGACGGTGGCCGATACGGTGCTGAAGCGGCTGAGCGCGGACACCCAGTATGGAGACAAGCGAGTGAGCCTGGGGGCTGTGCTTCAGAGCCAGGCGCGGCGTGTAGCCGCCCATCTGCGGGGCGAGCGGGAGTCCTACGAGCCCTACATCATGAAGTGGTAGCCGGGATAGAGGAATGGGCCCCGGGCCTGGTGGGAGTCCGCGATGCATTGTTTGGTGGTATACGACATCAGTGATGATAAGCTGCGGACGAAGGTGGCCGACATCCTGATGGATTACGGACTGGATCGCATCCAGTACAGCGCCTTTGCCGGCAAGCTGGCGCGCACCCACGTGGAGGAGATGACCCTCAAGGTGAAGCGCCGGGTGGGAAAGGCCGAAGGGGCGATGGTGCAGGTGTTCAGCATCTGCGAGAAGGACTGGAATGAACGAGTGGACATACCCTGACCGGTCCGGCGCGGAGCACCGGCAGCTGCTTGCCGCCGACGAGGGGGCCGGGGAGCCGTTCCGTCTGCGGGTGAGTGAACTGAGGCAGTTCTGGTTCTGCGCGCGGCTGCTTTACTACTTCTACTGCCTGCCAGATGTCCGCCCCACCACTTACAAGATGGAGGAGGGGCTGGAGCAGCACCGGGAGGAGGTGTTGCGAGAGCGTAGGCGTGGGCTGAGCTTCTACGGCCTGGAGGGAGTGGAGGAGCGGGCGCGCAAGCGGTTTGACGTGGTGGTGGAGTCTGAGCGGCTGGCCCTTCGGGGCAGGCTGGACGCGGTGATCGAAGTGGAGGAAGATGGCTGCGTCCGGGCTTATCCGGTGGAGTACAAGGCCACTCGGCGCGAGCCCGGGGCCCAGTACCGGCTGCAGCTCGCGGCCTACGCTTTGCTCCTGGAGGAGCAGGAGGGCTGCCAGGCCACGGAGGGGTTCTTCGTACTGCTGCCGCTGCGGAAGGTGCTGAGGGTGCGGTTGGACCGGGCAGCCAAGGCGAGGGCAGAGAAGGCGGTGCTAGAGATGCACCGGATCATCCGGGGCGAGAGCCTGCCTCCGCCACCCAAGTCGGCGGCGCGGTGCAGCACGTGCGAGTTTCGGCGTTTCTGCAACGACGTATGGTGATGGCGAGGCGAGGGTAGTGTCTGGAAGGCCCTCTGAGGGCAGGGTGGCGAGAACCGTGAGCGCTCAGGAGTGGCGAGGCGGGCGAGGGAGCCTGCGGCACCTACCGGTCGTGGCATATGCTGCCTGCGCCCCTAGGGGTAGTGGTAGCCTGTGGCGAGAAAGGGTAGCCTTTTCGGAGCGTTGGGCGGTTCTCGTCGGAGGTAGTGGCAAGGGGCTCTCTGGCGGGTCGAGAGGCGGCGGAAGGGGCCTCAGATTCGCTACAGGAGCGCGTTTCTGCACCTTAACAGCCGAATATGACTCTGCAGTCGGGGGAAAGTGACGGAGTTCCAACCCCAACGATCCGACTGAGGATACTGAAAGATCGTCAGGGCGACTACTCGTCTTCGTCGTCTTCGTGTTCCAACCCCAACTATCCGACTGAGGATACTGAAAGGCAAGCTGGGGCTG
>JBMNTK010000308.1:0-3415 GCA_050945695.1 Anaerolineae bacterium
GCCTAGTCCCAGGTGACGGGTGCCGGGGGCGAGACCCGCACCCGGGCCAGCCACAGGTCCTCTGCCTGCCGGTAGGCTAGCTCCACCCTACGGCCGCCGGCCCGCACCAGGAAATGGCGGCCCTGGGGCTGCTGCCAGCGCAAGAGCACCTCGCTCACCTCATCTTCCCAACCGTCTGCCCAGCGGATGCGCTGCGGCTCCTGGGCGTAGACGTAGTCCGACCGGCAGGAGACGTGCACTACCTCCCACCGGTCGTCCTGATTCCCGCTAGAGTATGAGCCCACGAGACTCGATCTCGGACGAGTCGCCCACGTTGAGGCGCTCGAACCCGCCGCGCACCAGGGCATGCTGGCCCACCAGGCTCTCGCTGAGGAGGGCGCAGTCTATGTGGGCGTCCTCATTGACGATGGAGTCCCGGAGGATGGCCTGCTCGACGGTAGCGCCAGGGGCCATGCTCACATAGGGGCCAATCACGGAACCCTTCACCCGGCAGCCGGGCCCGATGTAGACATAAGGCCCGATGATGCTGTCCTCGATCTGGGCATCGGGCGAGATGAAAACGGGCGGCCGGACGATGGACCCTGCCGGGCGCACGTCGTTGTGGGAATCGTTCTCCAGGAGGTAACGGTTCGTGTCCAGGAGGGCTTCGGCGGTGCCGCAGTCCTTCCACACGTCCACGGTGCGAGGTTCCAGGCGCGTGCCGCGGTCCACCATGAGCTGGAGGGCATCGGCCAGGTAGAACTCGCCCTCGGTGCGCAGGTTGCGGCGCTGAAGCTCGTTGATGCAGTCGAAGAGCAGGCCGTAGGGCTTGATGTAGTAGAGCCCGATGACGGCCAGGTTGGACACCGGCTGGCTGGGCTTTTCCACGAAGCGGCGGATCTGCCCGTCGGCCACGGTGACCACCCCAAACCGCCGGGGGTCTTCCACTTCCTTGACGTAGATGGCGCCGTCGGAGCGGATGTGGTCGAGGTCGCTGAGGTCACCCTCGAAGATGGTATCCACGAAGGCGATGAGCACAGGGCCTTCCACGTAGGGGCGGGTCAGCCCGATGGCGTGGGCCTGGCCCAGGAGTTCCTTTTGCTCCACGTAGCGCGTGGGCAGGTTGTAGTTGGACTCCACGTAGTCACGGATCTGGTCTCCCAGGTAGCCCACCACAAAGATGATGCGGTCAATATCCAGCCCGGCGAGCCGGTCGAGGATATGCCCGAGGACCGGTTTGCCGGCCACGTTTACCAGTGGCTTGGGCTTGGTGTAGGTGTGGGGCCGAAGCCGGGTTCCAAAGCCGGCCACCGGTATGACTACGTACATAGCTGGCCTCCTAACTGGTAACTCGTGCGGAACGGTGAGGCAGGGTTGTGAGGACAGGCCGGGGGTACTCCCCCCGGCCGACTAGACAGGTGGGTGGTACTGGCGCCACTCGGTGGCGCGTTCGAAAGCGTCCGCCAATCGTAGGACCTTCGACTCTTGGTAGGCAGGGCCGATGATCTGCAGGCCGACGGGCATGCCGTCAGCAAACCCACAGGGGACCGACATCCCCGGCAGCCCGGCGAGGGATGGGGCCAGCGTGAACACGTCCGCCAAGTACATCTGCATAGGATCGTCCACCTTCTCGCCCAGGCGGAAGGCCACCGTGGGGGCGGTGGGGCAGACGAGCAGGTCGTAGTCCGCGAAAGCGCGATCGAAGTCGCCGCGGATGAGAGTGCGTACCTTCTGCGCCTTCAGGTAGTAAGCCTCGTAGTAGCCGGCGGAGAGGACGTAGGTGCCCAGCATGATACGGCGCTTGACCTCGGAGCCGAAACCGTGGCCCCGGGTGCGGCTGTAGGCCTCCCACATGGGGCTGAGGTCGGTCTCGGCACCCAGCCGGGCCTCCTCGTAGTAGCCGTAGCGGATGCCATCGTAGCGGGCCAGGTTCGCTGAGGCCTCGGCCTCGGCGATGATGTAGTAGGTGGGGAGGGCGTACTCGGTATGGGGCAGAGACACCTCTCCCACCTGTGCCCCCATGCTCTCCAGCTGCGCCACGGCAGCGCGGATCGCCGCCTCTACCCCAGGCTGCATGCCGGGGATGAAGTACTCGCGGGGGACACCCACCCGCAGGCCGCGCACGTCCCCGGTGAGGGCGGCAGTATAGTCGGGCACGGGCTCGGGGCTGGAGGTGCCATCGCGGGGATCGTGACCGCTGATGGCGCTCAAGAGCAGGGCGCAGTCGGCGGTGGTGCGGCCGAAGGCGCCGATCTGATCGAGGGAGGAGGCAAAGGCCACCGCCCCCCATCGGGACACCCGGCCATAGGTGGGCTTGATGCCGGGAATGCCGCAGTAGGAGGCCGGCTGGCGGATGCTGCCACCAGTGTCGGTGCCGAGGGCCCCGGGTGCCAGCCGGGCGGACACGGCCGCGGCGCTGCCTCCGCTGGAGCCACCGGGCACCCGCGCGGTGTCCCAGGGGTTGCGCGTGGGGCCGAAGGCCGAGTTCTCGGTGGAGGAGCCCATGGCGAACTCATCCGTGTTGGTCTTGCCCAGCAGGATGGCGCCCGCCTCCCTCAGTCCCCGGACGGCCGTCGCTTCCACGGGCGACCGGTACCCCTCCAACATGCGAGATCCGCAGGTGGTGGGGAAGTGCTCCGTGCAGATGACGTCCTTGATGGCCAGAGGCACGCCCAGCAGGGGACGCCCCTGCCCCTGGGCCAGCAGGGCATCGGCCTGCCGGGCCTGGGCGAGGGTGTACTCGGGGTCGGTGGCTAGATAGGCGTGGATGGTTGGGTCAACCGCGGCGATTCGGTCCAGGAAAGCAGTGGTGACCTCGACAGAAGAGAAGGCGCGTCGGCGCAAGCCCTCAGCGATCTCGGTCACCGAAAGGTCGGTGAGGCTCACGACTCCTCCAGTATGGCGTTGACCACGAAATAGCCCTCTTCGGTGTGGCAGGCATTGGCCAGGGCGACTTCCCGGGGAAGGCTGGGCTCAACGACGTCGTCACGCATCACCCCTCGCTGGGGGGCCACACTGGCGGTCGGCGGGATGGCATCCGTATCCAAGCGCTCCAGCCTTTCGGCGTAGTCGAGGATCTCCGAGAGCTGCTCGCAGTAGGCCCGCACTTCTTCGTCAGTCACGGCCAGACGCGCCAGATGGGCGACATGGCGCACCTGCTCCACGCTCAATGGCATAGGGTGGTTCGCCTCCGAAGGAATCTAGGGAGGAACAGTCTACAGTGGCGCGAGTATAGCATTGCGCCGGTGTGAGCGGCAAGGCACTTACAGCTCTTACCGAATTCTAACACTCTCCCCGCCTCCTTCCCCGCGACAATGAGGCTGGAGGTCAAGGTACCGGCCGCCGAGCGTGCGCCGTGACCAGCCCGGCGGCTATAGGCAGCACCGGTCACAGTCTCCGTAGTCTGGCATAGAAGGGAAGGGAGTAGGCTATGTTG
>JBMNTK010000309.1:0-3411 GCA_050945695.1 Anaerolineae bacterium
GTGTGGTGGCCTACGGCACGCCTGCCCGCCCCATCAAGGACGTCAGCGAGCTGGAGTGCACCTTTGGGCTGGTGGATCGGCCGTACGTGGCTGGCCTGGACGTGCGGACGCGCGAGCGCCTGGCCATGCGAGAGGGGCTCCGATGAAGGTGCCCTTCGTGGACCTGCCGGCCCAGCACCGTCAGCTGCGGCCCGAACTGGAGACGGCCATCGGCGGGGTGCTCGATCGCTGCGACTTCATTCTGGGCGAGGAAGTGGAGCTGCTGGAGCAGGAGTTCGCTGCCTTCTGCGGGGTCGCCCATGCCGTGGGGGTGGACAGCGGGCTCTCGGCGCTGGAGCTGGCGCTGCGAGCGCACGGCATCGGCCCCGGGGATGAGGTGATCGTGCCGGCCAATACCTTCGTGGCCACCGCGGCGGCGGTCACCTTTGCCGGGGCCACTCCCGTCCTGGTGGACGTGGACCCCGTCAGCTACAACCTGGACCCGCAGAAGGCCGAAGAGGCGATCACGCCACGCACTCGGGCCATACTGCCGGTGCACCTCTACGGGCTGCCGGCGCCCATGCCGGACCTGGTGGATCTGGCCCAGCGTCACGGCCTGGTGCTGGTGGAGGATGCCTGCCAGGCGCATGGGGCCCGCTGCCACGGACGACCGGTCGGCTCCTGGGGGCAGGCGGCCGCCTTCAGCTTCTACCCCGCCAAGAACCTGGGCGCCTGCGGGGACGCGGGCATGTTAGTCACCAACGACCCCGAGGTGGCGGCCCAAGCGCGAGCCATGCGCAACTGCGGTCAGCGGGCCAAGTATCACCACGACCTGGCCCCGTTCAATCACCGTCTGGACACCCTTCAGGCAGCCGTCCTCCGGGTCAAGTTGCCGCATCTGGAGCGCTGGAGCGCTGAGCGGCGCCGGCGGGCTGAGGAGTACGGCGAGCTCTTGGCCGGGTCCGAGGTGGTGACCCCGGTGACGCCGCCGGAACTGGACCACGTCTTCCACCTCTACGTGGTGCGTGCCCCGGACCGCGACCGGCTGCGCCAGTACCTGGAGCAGCAAGGCATCAGTACCGGCATTCACTATCCGGTGCCCATCCATCGCCAGCCCTTCTACGCCGACCATCCCCTGAAGTGGGACGAGTTGCCGGTTACCGAGCGGCTGGCGGATGAGATCGTGTCTTTGCCCATGTTCCCCGAACTGACCTCGGAGCAGGTCAGCTACGTAGCCGAGGCGATCAGGGCCTACTACCGGGACGCAAGTGGGTCCGCTACGTCGTGAGCGAACGGGTCGCGCGTGAGTGCGTCCCTCTGTTGGGTGGCATACGAGAGGACTGGAACCCATGGATTTGACGTCTGAAACCGAAAGCCCGGCCGTTCGGAACGGCGCCGGGGGAGCACGGCCGGCGGCCGCCTCCGTGGCGTGGAGAGCTCCCCTGGGGTGGGGGGCCGAACCCGCCGAGCCCGGGCCGACCGCTTGGCAGTTGGGGCGGCACCTGAGGGTGCTCCGCCGGCACCTGTGGCTGGTGATACTGGTCCTGGCGGCCTCGCTGGGGACCGGCTGGCTGGTTACCCAGGCCACCACGCCCATCTACACGGCCTCTGCCACCATCCGGGCGGCGAGTGCTACCGGTGGGGCGGTTGACTATGCCGAGTATCTCAATGCCGGCCGGCTCATCAACACCTACGTCATGATGGCCACCAGCGACCCCGTCCTGGATCGTCTGCGTCAGGACCTGGGGCTGGATGTCACGCCGGAGGTGAGCGTGGAGGCCATCCCGGAGACTGAGCTCATCCAGATCACCGTGCAGGACCCCAATCCGGTCCTGGCCAAGGAGGCTGCCAACGCCTTGGCGGAGATCATGGTGGAGGAGAGCCGGCGGCTCTATGGCGGTGGCACCAAGAGCGCCCAGGAGATCCTGAGAGAGCAGCTGGCCGTGGCAGAGGTGGAGCTGGCCCAGGCCCGGGCGCAGTACGAGGCGGCGGCCCTTCAGAACCCTGAGACCTCCGAGGTGGTGAGCGCTGCCCGGCGGATGCTGGGCTTCCGGGAGACGGTGTACGGCGACCTGCTGGAGCGCTACGAGCAGGCGCGGCTCAACGAGGCCGTCCGAGCCAGCTCCATCTCGATCGTGGACCTCGCTGCCACACCGGACACGCCTACCGAGCCGCGGCCCGTCCTCAACCTGGCGCTGTCTCTCATGGCGGGGCTGGTAGGCGGACTGGGGCTGGTGTTTGCGGCTGAACGGGTGGACCCGGCGCTCTACAGCAGCGATGAGATCGAGCGGGCCACGGGGCTGCCCCTGGTGGGCGAGGTGCCGACCATCCCGCGGCGCCGCCGCAATCGCCTGGCGAACCCCGCCTCACCGGAGGGAGAGGCGCTGCGGAGGCTTCGGGCTAATCTCTACGACCTGCGGCGAGGCGATGCGCCCCACACCCTGCTCGTCACCAGCGCCCTGCCTCGCGAAGGCAAGTCCACGGTCGCTGCCAACCTGGCCTACTCGTTGGCGCAGTCTGGCCGGCGGGTGGTGCTGGTGGATGGAGACCTGCGCCGGCCGCGGATCCACCATCTGCTCGACCTGCCCAACGACGTGGGCCTGGCCGACTACCTTGCGCACGGGGTGCACGAGGACGTGGTCATCCGCCCCAGCGGCGTGCCGGGGTTGGACGTGATCCTGGCCGGGGACGCTGGGACCGATGCGCCCGAGCTGCTGGCCTCTGAGGCCATGGAGCGCCTGGCTGAGGCGCTGCAACACCAGTACGACGCGGTGGTGCTGGACAGCCCCGCCCTCACCGCCGTCGGCGATGGCGCCATCCTGGGCCGACTGGCGGACGGGGTCCTGCAGGTGGTCTCGGCCAAGGGGGCAAAGGAGGCCGACATCCGGGACGCGCGGCGGTTGCTGGCCTACGTTCCCGCCCGCCCGTTGGGCCTGGTGGTCACTCGCGCCCGTATCCACGAATCCTACTACCACTACAGCTAACGCCCATGAGCGTCTCATCGGTCACCGGACATCGCCTTCTCAATGCCACCTTTCGCCGACGGCGGTGGGCTTGGCAGGCCGTGGCCTGGGCAGCCGGCGCCACCGCATTGGGCCTGGTGCTGGGGCTGGCCGCAGGCAAGCTGCCCTCGGGGGCGATTATCGGGCTGGTGGTGGCGGTGCCGGCGGTGCTGCTGGTGTCTCGCCGGCCCGAGTTCGGCCTCCTGGGCATGGTAGCGGTCACCACCGGCATCGTGGACTCGGACCGGCTGCCGCTGCTAGGGCTGGGTCCGGTCAGCCTGCACCTGACGGACCTGATGCTGCTCTTCCTGCTCGGGCTGGTAGCGGCGCCGATCTTGCTTGGGCGGGGCGCCCGCGAGGGCGGGACGCCGCTCGACCTACCCGTGGTCTGGTTTCTCGCGGCCGCCGGGCTCTCGGCGGGTATGGCTGT
>JBMNTK010000310.1:0-3400 GCA_050945695.1 Anaerolineae bacterium
GGTCGTTGATGGCTCTCAGCAGCTTCAGGCGCCCAGCCATGTCCGGAAGTCGCTCGCGGATCTCCTCCTCTTTCCAGAGCCACACTTCCTCATTCATTACATCCCTGAGCTGGGCCATGATCTCAGGAAGCTCGAGACCGAGAACCTCTGCCTCTTCCAGCACCGCTGGTTCGGCTTCCTCAAGGAGCCGCAGCATGTTGGCACCAAGATACGAGGCGGACAGACCTGCCTGAATGGCCATGGCATGAGGGGCGACTACCTCCACAAATCGGCGCAGGACGTCGCCCTCCAAGGTCTGAGCGGACTCGTCCGTGTCTCCGAGAAGCTTTTCCAGGGCGGAAACCGCCTGGCGCAGCGGTGCACCGCCGTCCAGCCTGAGCAGCCAAATGGGATATCCTATCCTGCTGAGCGCCTCTCGCGCAGCCCGCCGGGCGGTTTCCGGGTAGTCGGCCGCTCCCGTCGGCAAGGAGAACAGGGTGGACATCAACTGACAGAAGCCCTGGGCTTCGCGCGTCATGGTGCAGATGATGGCGTCACCCTTATCCTTCATGACGCTGTCGATCAACTCAGCCAACTTGGTGGGGTTCAGAGGGAATGTGCTGACGCCGTCCGCCCAGAAGTGACCGTCGCAGTAGTCTCGAAGCAACAGCCCCATGAGGACGATGCCCATAGGCGAGGGCATGAGCCCAATCGGTTCGTCTTGCAGTGTGCGCCACAACTGCCTAAGGCTGACGCTGTCACTCTGAGCGAAGGCTGCGTCCACGACTTGTTGCATCTTGCTGAGGGGATGCTCGGGTTGACGCTGAATGCTGGCCCGATAGGTCGAGGGATCCCACAGCCCAAGCTGCTGCAGGTCGTTCACGAAATCCCGGTACGGGTTGTTCTTGGGGCGCTCGGCCCCCAGGCTGATACTTGCACCCTTTCGTCCAAACGTATCCCTATGGAGTGTGCTTACCAGGGAGATGAGCTCGGGCCGGTACCGATAGACGGAAGCGATGACCCGGCGAACAAAGGCCTCGTACCCACTAACACCTCCGGCGATCTCTTCCATCTCGCGGAAGAAGACACGCAAGCTCCGCTGAGCTAGCTCCTGTCCCCAGCCCTCTAGCAGCCGCTTGGCCCTATCGGCGTGGACGGTGGCGTTAGCGGTATCGCGGATCTCCTGGTAGTAGAGCTCGTGAGCGCGCTGCTCCCGCCAGTCCTCCCAGCGCTGCCGACCAAATGGTGCCTGGCTGACGGCGATTAGGGCTCGGGGCAAGTCCCTGGCCAGGCTCTTTGCCAACTGCTCCGCTCTGCGCACTTCCTCGTCGTCCAGGCTCACGATGAGGACAGCAGCTATCTGGTAGAGCTCCACTCTCTGCGAAAACACCCTCTCTCGCCGGCTCAGGAACTCAGCGGCCGAAGCAACGGCCAACGCCTGCCGCCTGGCAGCCACGTTGTCGGAGACGCTGAACCGCCTCAGTGCCTCATCGGCGATGGGGGCCTCGCCCCTGGCCTGCCGCTGCACCAACTGCTCGAACCGAGGCAGGCCCTCCTTTATCCGCCGGATGCGGGCACGGTCCACATTGCTGGCAGCAATGGTGTATTCCTTCTCCGGGCCGGGGAGCTGACGCACGACGTCCTGCTGCACCAGGGACTGGATCGTGGCCATGATCTCGGATTCCTCCCTGGTACCTATCAGCATATGCAGTACGTTCTTCTGCCTAGGTAGCAGCCGAGGGTCCACCTGTCCCATCTGCCGCTCCAGGGCAATCAGTAAGAGGACAGCTCGAAGAGCTCGCCGCTCCTGGTCATTAAGGTCGGCAGAACGGGAGCGGTAATAGGACACTATATCCCGCACCTTGTCCGCCAGCTCTAGGTTCTCGTCCAGGAAGAAGTAATCCCAGAGGGCGTCTGCCGTCAGCCAGGCAGGCTCCGCGTCCACCTCCTGGCGCAGGAAGCGGGGGAAGGACCCTGGTGGATCATCCTTGCCTTTTTCTCCCCTCAGCCAGCGGAACAGGGTGCGCTCACTGGAGCTAAACTCCCGCGAGATGGTTGAGAGCAGGAACGCCGCATAGGGATGGATGGGCACGAGGGCCTTGAGATCCGCTTGCCGCTCCCCTCTATCGGCATTTGCCACCAGCATACCCGCGGCCGCGGCTACCCAGCCCCACATGGCTTCACGCCTGCTCTCCCATTCCTCCCGGCGGTCGGGATTGACGTTGATTGCCCCTGCCATGAGGTGGTACGCGGTCACTGTAGCCATCTGGTAGGGGATCACAGTGAACCGGTCCAGCAGACGTCGCCAGTCCGCCTCATCTCCATACTGGCGGGCCACCTCCGGGGCCTTGTGAGTGATCAGGAACAGATAGAACGGGACGCTGGCAGACAGGTGAGCCAGCTCCTGGAGAGTGGTGGTAGAGGGATTCTGGCGGAAGTACTCGGTGAACTCGTCCCAGATGAAGACGATGGACTTCAGTCGGGCAGCCTCAATCACCTCGCCCAGCCAAGCCTTCACTGTCTGGGGATCGCCCAGCACCGTGTAACCTTCCTGAGACATGACTTGGTGTATCCGGGCTAACAACTCGGCGTTCTCCTCGTCGTCTAGCCCGGTTCGGAGACGACGCACCACCGCGTCAGCGTCAGGGAAGTCAGGGAAGACCTCCTCATGGCGGCGGAACGCGGCTTCCCAGTTGAAGGGGCTGTCAGGCCCATCCAGCTTTTCTAGCACCACCTGGTAGAGCGTAGGGGTCATGGGGAGCTCGCATCCACGAGCCAGCAGCGCCTGGCGCACGCCTTCCTGTATCTGCCCCAGAAGGGTGAAGCTGTTGGTCACGTGGGCGGACCCGGAGCGGTACACGACGAGGTGATTGCCCTGTTCTCGGGCGGCCAGAAGCCGCCGTTCGAGGTCGCCCTGCTCCCGAAAGGCGCTCTGGGTCGCCAGATAGGACCTGACTCCCTCCAGGTCGTCCTCTAGCAGGTGCTTTAGCACGAAGACGGCGATGGTCTTGCCGGTGCCGTAGGCACCATGGAGCAGCAGAGGACGCCGGTCGCTGGCCGTACCGCGCTCCAGGGCCCTCAGCAGGCGGTCGAGGGTTTCAAGCCAGGCTGTGTGGGGGATGAAGGATCTCCAGGCATTGGGATCACGGCGATCCACTTCCTGGCTGAAGACAGGTTCAAAGTCCTGGTTGACCGAGAGGTAGTCAGCATAGATCGGCATAGATCCATTCCTCCATCGGCGGTTTCAGCCTTAGTTCCCCATCTCGTAGTGTCACCCAAGGTTGGCACAGCGTGGCGAGCGTTATCAGCGCGTCGTCTCGATCACATCCGAAGATGATCCAGGGCCAGGTAAGGTCGTCGTCCAACCCCAGCGTCAGCCTGCCCTGGCGTTGGCCCAGCATAACGGCAGCGTACAGAAGTG
>JBMNTK010000311.1:0-3358 GCA_050945695.1 Anaerolineae bacterium
TCCGCAGCGGAGAAGGCAGGTGGCGCCGCGGTGTGTGATCCCCGGCTTGGCGCAGAATGGGCAGATGCACCACCAATGCTCGGTCTCGAAGCTGCCGTCAGGGAACCAGGCGTAGTGGCAGCGGTCTGGGGGCAGGTGCCCACCATAGCGATACTGCTTGCCGCCCACCCCGCAGCCGTACTGGGGGTAGACTAGCGGGTCGTGTACCGCATGGACCATGAGGTACACGGGCTCCCTGGTGAGCATCGACAGCCGCCTGCACTTCTCACGCACGATCTGCTTCTCGCGCGAGCCAGTGCGGCGGTCCTTTAGCCCTTCTAGCCCGACCTCGCCCCAGTGACGCTTCTGCTCTACCCAGCCTAGTCCACTATGTAGGTGGATGTCAGGGCGATACTGAAGAGTTTCACCAGCATATTGACCGAGGTAGAACGCCTCCATCCCGAGGCCGCGCCAGCCCCGCCGAACCTCTGTCTCAGTCGCGCAGCCGACGCCGAGTCGCTGCAGGAAGCGCACGTAGATGAGATCAAATGGGCTGTTCGCCCCATCCCACTCGCCCTGCGGCGCTCTCGACCGCCCCTTCACGTCCTACTCCTCTCCACGCCGAGCACCCACAGGCGTCCATCGCCTTCGTCATCAGGCATGGCGTGCGAAGCTGGCCGGGTTGCCGGTGACGCTACCAGGACGCCTGCCTGTACGACCGACAATGACTCAGCCATGGACAAGGGCGCTGCCAGTGTGAGGCATGCGCCATCCCGGCTCGGAGAGGAACCGGCTGGCACCCACACGGTCACGTGGTGATGTTGCGGTAACTGGCGATGCGGTTGCAGGCTACCGGGAGGCGCCAGCAGAGTGGTGCTGGAAGAGTGGTGCTTGTGTTTCGGCAGGTTAGACGGCCTGATTTCCCCAGGGGTTGCGGAAAACAAAGGGCGCCTTCTCCGTTGGGAGCGGGCGCCCTTATTGGGTGCGGGTCTGACTCTGGGGCCATGTTTCATCACACCGCTACCTCCACGGGTATCACTGGTCTAGCCGGTCGGGTTGGGGCTCCATCGGTTGGCCTGGCCCGGCAAGCGCGCGTAAGCCGAGCGGTGAGGTTGCTTGGAGCCAGCCAACCCATTATACCACATGCGGGGCACATGCGGGGCATCTGTGGTACGGATCGTACACGCCTTTGAGGTAGTGTCGGGATGGTTGCGCCGAATGGGGTCCGCGCGAGGGGGGGTGCCGGGCTAGGGGTCCCTAAGCTGCTCTGCCGACAGGGCAATCTTGCGAAGTGCAGCGCGTGCGCTCTCCAGGCGCCGGATGGCTATGTCCTCCAGGGCGCCGATGTACCGCTCCCGCATCTCGGGGCTGATCCGGCGCTCGCCCTTCTCATAGTACCATAGCCGATTGGTGCCTATTTTCATCTCTCTTGCCAACTCCGCTTGGCCCACCTGGCAGTCCATTCTTAGTCTCCGAAGCCCCTCAGCTAGTTCTTGCTTTCCAGCCAAGACGATGCCTCAGCTTACACGATACCACCTGGCACCCACGCCGTCAACCCCTCGTGCGCCTGACGGGGAACCATCCGTGTACTCCGTATTCACAACCTCTGGCAGCCGTGTTATAATGGACGCGGGATTACCTGACGATGCCTACCACCCACCAAGCCCTCACCTGCCAGCCTGACCAGATCGAGTGTGACTGGTCTACGCCTCCCTGTGGATCGCGCGGCACCCCACCCCACGGCGCTACGTCGGGAATCCCATACCAGATTGGACGGAGCGGATCTGCCACATGCCCACCCAATTCGGGAGATACACGCTTGAGGGTGAACTGGGCCGCGGAGCGAGCGGCACCGTGTTCCTGGCCCTGGACCCAGCACTACAGCGCCGCGTAGCCCTGAAGGTACTGGAGATGCCCCCGGCCATCCAGGATGGGGAGCGCGCTCAGATGCTGGAGCGGTTCATGCGCGAGGCCCGCGCCGCTGCGTCTATCAACCACCCGCGCATCCCACAGATCCACGACGTGGGTACGGTATCCGGCCAGCCCTACATCGTGATGGAGTACTGCGAGGGGCAGACTCTCGACGCCCGGCTCAAGGCGCAGGGGCCGGTCGAGGCCCAGAGAGCCATTGGAATCGTAGTTCAGGTGCTGGAGGCCCTGCATGCAGCCCACACACGGGGCATCTGTCACCGCGACGTGAAGCCCGGCAACATCATGCTCATGAGTGGCGGCGGCTCAGTGAAGTTGATGGACTTCGGCATCGCCAAGGTCGCTACCGATACAACGCTAACCCAGACAGGATCGGTGCTGGGAACCCCGGCCTACATGGCCCCGGAGCAGGTGCTCGGGCGGAATGTGGACGCACGCGCCGATGTCTTCGCCGTCGGGGTGCTGCTACACGAGATGCTCACGGGGCGCAGACCCTTCGATGGCACCACCGTCACCGAGATCATCCACGGGGTCGCCTACGAGGAGCCCAAGGTCGATCCCGTGCTTCCGCTGGAACTGCAACAGGTAATCCGGCGGGCGCTGGCGAAGGACCCCGCACAGCGATACCAGTCAGTGGCAGATATGGCAGTCGCCATTCGTCAGAGGGGGGGGCGCCCTCGCACCGCCATGCCGGGATCAGCCCTCAGGCCAACACCAATTCCACCGCCACCAGCCACACAGCAAGCGGCCCTTGCCTCCCCGCCAGCTACACCGACCTCCTCCACCACGAGCGAGGTCACAACACCGGCTCCCGGCAGCGAGGTAGACGCCAACAGCAGGGGCTCGGCGGCTGAGCAATCGGATTGGGTAAGCCAGGTGGTGTGGCTCGGCATGATCATCCTGGCGCTGATCCGGGGTCTCCCGGCGCTCCAGAACTGGTACAACACACAGACCCGCCCCCCCACCATCATGCCCGGCGTTCGCATTGGCAGCGCCCGCGTCGGAGGAACGTTTGTGGAGATACGACGGGCATATGGGGATCCAGAGACAGTGGACAATGGAGTCCGCAGTCGCTCTGCCGACATCGGCCTCGTGCCAGGCAGGCTTTGGGCAAGATGGCCCCGCCACGGTATTGCGGTGATGTTCGACGATGTGGATCGCAACGGAATGCTAACGCAGCAGGACACCTGCGTCTATGTCAATCTCTTCGTTAGGGGCGGTGACCGAACCCCGGAAGGCATTGGGGTAGGGAGCACCATTCGGAAGGTCTTCGCTGCCTACGGGCCGTCCAAGCGTTGGTACCAGACGGACTGGGATTGGTATCCAGAGAGGGGGCTTGCCTTCAACCGCGAGTTGAGCGAACCCCGCGTTGGCTGCGTGCGCGTGTTCGCACCGAACACGATGCCATACCGACCAGTGCCGTATCAACCGCCGTCGCCATGAGGACGGT
>JBMNTK010000312.1:0-3353 GCA_050945695.1 Anaerolineae bacterium
GGGGGGTGCGGGCGTACCTGGTGCAGTCCGAGCAGGTGCAGGAACAACTGGAGGAGGTGCTCCGGGCTGCTGGTGCGGACGGTCGGGGGCTTCCCCCGCGGTGCCCGGTGTGCAATGGCCCCATGGTAGACGTGGAGCGCGAGCAGGTCCGTGGGCGGGTGCCGGCCCACGTTTGGTCGGAGCAGCCGGCCTTTCGGATGTGCGAGCGCTGCGGGCGGATCTACTGGAGCGGGTCGCACTGGGAGGGCATCGGGCGAAGGCTGCGCCAAGCACGGGAAGGCGCCTCTGGCTGAATGCCTGGAGGCCCGGAGTATCGTCCAGTCCTGCTGAACCCCGATCAGGCTAGAGCGCGCCGGCAGCTTTATTGACCGTTAATGACCATGCTGCTATATTAGCAGTTTGCGCCCGCGAGCCGGGCGCCTCTTCTTGCCAAGCCGCTCAACGCGCCGGGTAGTGGAGGCGCTGTCGGTCAGTCTGTTGTTATGGAGCACCACCGCCTTGATGGGGATAGCCATGCGTAGTACTTCCCGCCTCTACCTGAACCGGTTGCTGGGCCTCGTCGAGATCGCTCGGGGCAAGGGCCTCTACGATACCCAAGAACGCAACCTGGCTTTGCTATACCTGGAGATCGCTGCCGCTTCGGTCATGACAGCGGCGGCCAACTTCAATGGCGCCCTGGCCCTTCGGCTCGGTGCGTCCAACTCCTTGATCGGGCTGATGACGTCACTGCCGGCGCTGATCACCATGGTGGGCATGATCCCGGCCTCGGCCATGGTGGAACGGCAGACGCGCCGCTGGCCGTTGCTGTTGCGGAGCCTGCTCATCAACCGGTTGCTCTTCTTCGGCGTGGTGCTGATACCGTGGTTAGTGCCGGGCCCCTATCAGGCAGTGGCCTTCGTGACCCTGTTGACCCTCCGCTTCATACCGCTGCTGCCCTTCTCTGCCGGCTTCGATGCTGCGCTGGCGGACCTGGTCCCGCCACGGCTGCGGGCGCAGGTGTTCTCCTGGCGCAACATCCTGGCCACGGCAGCGGTAGTGCTGGCCCTGCTGGCCATCCGGCCCTGGCTGGAGTTCGCTCCTTTCCCGCTCAACTACCAGGTGGTCTACCTGGTGGGCGGGGCCGCCGGCCTGGTTAGCTCCATGTTCCTGGCCCGTATCCAAGTGCCCGACTCGGCGCCGCACGTGCCGGCAGAGGGGAAGCGACGCCTGGACCTGCACACGATACGCCAGACCCTGGCGGGGAACCGGGAGTACCTGCGCTTTCTGGTGAACACGCTGGTGGGCAATGCCGGCGCCTACCTGGCCAGCCCGCTCTACATAATCTACTACGTGCGCAACCTGGACGCGTCCGATGGCTGGATCGCCGGGGCGACGCTGGCGTCCAACGTGGCGGCCATGGTGGGGTACTTCGTCTGGCGGCGGCTGCTGCCCCGCATGGGTGAGGACAGGGCCCTGCGCATCACCTGGCCCATCACCGGGCTGTACCCGATCCTCATCGGGCTGTCCGGCTCGCTCAACGCGGTGATCCTGGTGATCCTGTGGTACGGGGTGATCTCGCCCGGGCTCAACCTGAGTCACTACAACACTCTGCTCGAGGTCTGCCCGCAGGCCCGACGTCCGACCTACATCTCGGTCTACAGCGCGGTGAACAACGCCTTCGCCTTCGTGCTGCCTATGTTGGCGGTGGCCTTGGCAGACGCGATTGGGTTGGTGCCGGTGATGGCTCTGTCTAGCCTGCTCTGGATCGCCGGGGGAGTGCTGTTCAGCGTCAACCGCGTGGGGGTGGCCGACGCCAGCCGGCAGCCGGCTTAGGGGTAGCGCTGACGACGCCGGCCTGGTGGCTCAGGCAGCGTCGTCAGCTTCTTGTCGCCCTAGAGGGACAAGCCCAGAGGTCGCCCGATGCCGGTGCTGAGCTCGTTGAGCTCGGCCATGAGCCGGGCGAAGTCGCTGAAGGTGAGGCTCTGCAGCCCGTCGGATAGTGCCTCGACCGGGTTGGGGTGCACTTCGATGATGAGGCCGTCGGCGCCGGCAGCCAGGGCCGCCTTGGCCAGAGAGGGGACCAGCTCGAAGTGGCCGGCGGCGTGGCTGGGGTCTACGACGACCGGTAGGTGGCTGTGCCGCTTGACCACGCCGATGGCGCTGATGTCCAGGGTGAAGCGGGTGGCTGTCTCGAAGGTGCGGATGCCACGCTCGCACAGGATCACCTGCTCGTTGCCCTCGGCCAGGAGGTAGTCGGCCGTCTCCAGCCACTCCTCGATGGTGGCGGAGAGGCCGCGCTTGAGCACGACGGGGTGGCCAGAGCGCCCTAGCTCGCGCAGCAGGGTGAAGTTCTGCATGTTCCGGGCCCCCACCTGGAGGATGTCGGCCACCTCGGCGACCTCCTCGATGTGACGGGGGTCCATGACCTCAGTCACCACCGCCATCCCGGTGCGTTCCTTGACCTCGCGGAGGATCTCCAGCCCGCCGGCCCCGAGCCCCTGGAAGCTGAAGGGGGAACTGCGCGGCTTGTAGGCGCCTCCGCGCAGGATGGTAGCTCCAGCCGCCTGGACTGATTCAGCCGTAGCCAGCATCTGCTCCAGGTTCTCCACGGAGCAGGGACCGGCCATCACCACCGGGGTGACTCCCCCAATGGCGACGTTCCCCACCCGGACGACTGTGTCTTGAGGTCGGAACTCCCGGGAGGCCAGCTTGTAGGGCCGCATGATGCGGGTGACGCTCGCCACGCCCGGAATGACGGCGAAGCTGTCGGTAGGGACTCGGCCGGTGTTGCTGCCGAGGATGGCCACCACCACCTTGTCGGTACCGACGTTCAGTTGGACGTCAAAGCCCAGCGATCGCGCCCGGCTGATAACGGCGTCTACTTGTGCCTGCGATGCGCCCGCTTTCATCTCGACGATCATGGCTCGTCCCCCACGTGGGTAATGGTAAAACGAACGAGGCCGCACCCGGCGGCCTCGACGCACAACACCATTGTCTAGGTGCAGTGTAGAGTGGGTGCTCGTAGGGGGCAAGTGCAGATGGCGAGGGGCGGTGGTGCGTGTAGGGGCGGGGCACCGTCCCCGCCCCCCATTAGGCCATCCGCGGGTCGGGACCCCGGCGACACCCAGCCCCCGGACGCCTCTGCGAGGGCAAAGGGCGGGGGCAGTGCCCCGCCCCTACGAGGGTACAGCGAGCGCCCGGCTACGTCTCCTCGCCCTTGACCACAAACCCCAGCGCCTTCAGCCGGGCGGAGGCGGCCGGCCAGCGCTCGCGGCGGAAGAGCAGCTTCCCGCCGGGAAGCTCGGACTCCAGGCACAGGCCGATGCCCGGATCCTGGCGGAGCACTTCCAAGGCGTCCTCGTCCTCGGGGGTGA
>JBMNTK010000313.1:0-3327 GCA_050945695.1 Anaerolineae bacterium
CCGGTTGACAGGCCGCCTTTCTTTCCTATTATGCCGGTTCCGGTGTCCGCCCGAGCGGGAGCTACGGCCCCGCGACCTATCGTATGGCTCAGAGGAGGCCATCATGAGGACTGACCGACGAGGATTCTTGCGCCTTTCCGGACTGGCGACCGGTGCCGCCATGGCCGCTGCTTGCGGCGCGGCCACTCAGGCACCGCCCGCTGCGACGTCTGCCCCGGCCGAAGCTACCAGTGTGCCGGTCGCCGAGGCGACGTCCGCTCCCGCCAGCCCGGCGGCGCCGGCCGAATCAAGATACAGCGAGGCACCGGAGTTGGCGGCCCGGGTGGCAGCCGGAGAGCTACCGCCGGTGGAGGAGCGGCTGCCACTTGAGCCGCTGGTGGTAGAACCGTTCTTTGAGCTAGGCGAGTACGGGGGAGACCTGCGTAGAGCAGTACAGGCCAGCAGTACTGGGGGGCTCGCCATGTACTGCTATGAAGGGTTCACCCGTTGGGACTACCATACCGGCCGTCTCGAGGTTACCCCGGCTGTGGCCAAGAGTTGGGACGTGAGCGAGGACGGTAGGACCTATACCTTCCATCTTCGCAAGGGCATGCGTTGGTCCGACGGTGAACCATTCACCGCGGCTGATGTGATGTTCTGGTATGAGGACATCGCCCTGAACCCCGAGCTCTCACCGGCATTCCCTAGCTGGTTGGTGGTGGGAGGGGAGCATGTGGTCGTATCTGCCATAGACGACTACACGGTGAAGTTCGAGTTCGCGGTGCCGTTTGGCATCCTGCTCGACTTTATGTGCTTCAGTGGCAATACCAATCCGCCATTTGCTCCTAAGCACTACCTATCACAGTTCCACATCAACTATGCTGACAAGGACGAACTAGAGGCTAAGGTCAAGGAAGCCGGCTTCGAGAACTGGTACCAGCTCTTCCAGGACAGGAACACTTGGAGCGCCAACCCTGAGCTACCTACGCTGTGGCCATGGGTGCCGACGAGCGCCTGGGGACTGTCGGACTCGGTTGTGTGCGTCCGCAACCCCTACTACTACCGGGTAGATACAACCGGCAAGCAACTGCCGTATCTGGATCGGCTCGTGGTGGATGCCGCTCAGAGCACCGAGATCATCATCATGAAGGCGATCTCCGGCGAGATCGACCTGCAGGTGAGCCACCTGGACTTCACCAACTACTCCTTCTTCAAGGAGAACGAGGAGCAAGGCGGCTACAGGGTCACTGAGTGGAAGGGTGGACCTATCCCCTGCGTCTACGTCAACCAAAGCTACACAGACGACGTCAAGCGGGAGCTCTTCCAGACGCGGGAGTTCCGGCACGCGCTGTCCTACGCCCTCAACCGGGACGAGATGAACGAGCTGTTCTGGTTCGGATTGGCCGAGCCCTGCAATCCGGTGGCCAGTCCGCGAGACCCCTACTGGGTGGAAGGGTATGGCCAGAACGCAGTGGCCTACGATGTCGACGAGGCCAACAGGCTGCTGGACTCGATCGGGCTGGATAAGCGTGACGCCGACGGGTTCCGCCTCGATCGCACCGGCAAGCGCCTGCAGCTGCTGATGGAGAACTACCCCTCTGAGATGGGTGTCCCGGCAATAGACATCTTCCTGCAGGTGGCCGGCTACTGGCAGGCGGTGGGTATAGACGCGCAGGCCAAGGAGATCGAGCGCTCGCTCTGGACCCAGCGGGCCAACGCCAACGAGTCGGAGCTACCGTCCTACGACATCGCCAAGGTGCTCTGGGTGGTGGATCCGGGGTGGTATGTGCCCTACGGCGGCTACTGCTACTGGGCACCCGCCTACGCTCAGTGGCAGAACAGCGGTGGGAAGAGCGGCATCGAGCCGCCTGACGAGGTGAAGCAGATCATCGATTGGTACGACCAGATGAAGGCGGAGCCGGACGAGGCCAAGAGGCTTGAGCTGGGGCAGAAGATCCTAGGCCAGCACCACGAGGAGATCTATGTCATCGGCACGTGCAGCATTGACATAGACCCGATGATCGTCCGGAACGACATGGTGAACTACCTGGAGAACGGCATATCCGAGTGGCGCGTACTGCGTGACCATCTCAACTGGCCGTTCCAGGTGTGGAAGCGCAAGTCGTAGCCTCACGGCCCTAGCTAGTCGAGAAGGGGGCGGCAGAGACCTGCCGCCCCCCTCGAGGGGCCTCGGATCGTCCTCGCACCTCTGGCTGTAGTAACCCGTCTCTGTGACTCCTCTCTCCACTGCTCTACACTGTCGCAATAGCCCTTGACGCCCCCAGTTGGGGCGCAAAACGGCGCCGCCCGTCGGGGGTGGGTGCACGCCTGGAAGGTGCTGGGGGCTCGGTGCCCATCTCGTCCACCGAGGCCGGCTTCTGGGAGGGCCTGGCCGGTGACCCGCGCTGCCCGGTGCTGACTCAGAGCTCCCAAGGGCTGGTAATGCGAGCGGCGATGCTGGGGATGGGGGCGGCGCCGGACTACTACTTCAGTTCTCGCTACTACTCGGCCACGAGCCGGCTGGCAGAATCCATGTATGGCGGCTGAGTATACGGCGCTTTGGCGGCCGGGCTCCACCATGCCGCTGGCGGAGATGCTCAAGCACGGCGGGGAGTGCTCCAGCAGGTCTCCCCTACACTGTAATCGGGTGTAGATCTACGGCAAGCTTGACGGAATGTGGCAGACAGGCGTATTGGCAGTGGATGAGGGCGCGGGCGTGAGCGTGCTGTCCACGTTCCACCGAGTCTGGGAGCGTCGAGTGGAGGCCCGGCTGAGTAGTGGCCGCATTACGCGCGGAGCCGGGACAAAGTGAAAACCTCTGCCCGGACGGGAAGGACCGGGATCTCCGACTAGCGTCGGCGTGAGTCCCCGTTTACTCACTCCAGAGGTCATCAAGGGCATCATACCACGCCGACATGTCGGGTTCAAGCCCCTTGACAGCGGCTGCTGGGACTGGACTCGCAGCCGTAACCCGCGGCCATTCTGCCGCCGATTCTCGGGCGCGTCTCGCCCAGGTTGGCCGGTCTTTCCTGGCCCAAGAGGGAGAGAGGAAGGACTCAGCGGGGTCAAGTGAGAGTGACAAGCCAGGAGCCATAGGATAGGAGGCGGAGCCAGGCTGCTACAGACGCACAACACCTCCTTTGCTGACGTGATGCCGAGCAGGGATGTGTTGGGTAGTGCGCGCACCAACTGCGGGGGACCAGAGCCGAAAGCCTCCCGCAGTTGGCCTCCGTGTTCGTGTGCTCGGCCGGTTGGAGTGGGGGCCTGTTCTGCTGCTGCGCTCGCTCCGGCGGGGAGGCATAGCGCGCTGAGCCCGGCGCCGCCCCCTCGACGGGAGGGCCCTCGTTG
>JBMNTK010000314.1:0-3298 GCA_050945695.1 Anaerolineae bacterium
AGGCCGCCTCGCTGGCCGGGCCGGGCAGGAAGTACTGGACCACCTCGAACCCGCCGTCCACGAACCGCCCCACACCCACCAGGAAGACCAGGGTGCCGGTCGCGGTGCCCAGCCCGGTCGTCTCCGTATCGAAGAAGGCTGCCGCCGAAGGGTCCATCCCCGCCAGCCGAGGGTCCCGTGACAAGAGGCATAGGGTGTCGGGCTGGGCCGACAGGGCCCGGGAGAGTGGCAGGCGCCCATGCTGGTGGTCGAGGGCGAACGTGTGGCGCAGAGCGAGAAAGCCATCCTGATCTGCCCTGGCTACGACATCGCCGCCAGAGAGCTCACATAGCCGTGCCCAGTCTACGTCAGGTTTCTGGACAGGGGCCGGGCGCGGTGCTAGTCTTGACGAGCCCAAGCTACGCAGCGTACGCCGCAGTCGGTCAGTTGATGGCTCCATATCGCTTGCTTCCGGCTACCGGGACCCGCTTGCGCCTCGGGGATTTGTACTTGCCATAATAGGTCGTGCACATATGGGTGGTCAACACTTGGCCGGACGGATGCCCGCCACTGCCCCGCTCATGCCCTCGCAGCCCTCTCTTGCTTCCCGCGCGTTAGTTCCTGGGGTGCTGTTGCTTATAGCGGTGGCTTTGGCTGCCGTGTCGCTGATGCAAAGCGCTCCTGGGGTGCGAGTTGCCCAGGCCCCAGCTGATTTCCTCACCGACGTCACAGCGCTGAACCCCGGTGACCTTCGGGACGCGAACCTGGTGTTCCACGGTGACGCCTACCGCGTCGGTGCCACCCAGGACGGCGCAGCCGTCGAGCCGGGCACCGAGTTCCCGGAGGGCGTGGCGCCGGTGGCGCTGGACCTCTCCTTCAACGAGCCACTCCCCGGCACCATCCTCTCCGCTGACCTGCTCGACGTCTACTACTTCGACGGCACTTCGTGGAGCCCGCTAGGACTGACAGCCGATCAGGGCACCTTCCACGTCAGCGCCGATCGGGTCGGCGACTACGCCATTGCCGCGCCGGCCCTGCGGGTAGTAGTGAGTCCCTCCTCAGCGACCCTGCGCCGGGGCGAGACGGTGCAGTTCACGGCCACGGTCCGGGACCCCGACGGCCAGGAAGTGGAGGGTCACCAGGTCCGGTGGCAGGCAACCACCGCTGCCGGCACCATCACCGCCCAAGGGCTGTTTCGCGCCACCGGTATTCCCGGTGACTACCCGGGCGCCGTGGTGGCCAGCGTGGGTGGCCTGCAGGGCTCGGCGGACATCCACATCGTCCCCTGGCGGACGGCCCTACCCATGGTGGCCCGCAACTGGGAGGCCCAGCGCTCCCCCAACGATCCCCTCTTCGCCTTCCAGTGGAACCTAAAGCAGGTGCGTGCCCCACACGCTTGGTCCGCGACCACCGGTGGGACGGCCATCGTCGCCGTGATAGACAGTGGCGCTGATCTCGCCCATCCGGATCTGCAGGCCAACTTAGTCCCTGGACGCAACTTCGTGAGCACCGGCTTGCCTCCCGAGGATGACAACGGGCATGGGACCCACGTGGCCGGGATCATCGGCGCGGTAGGCAACAACGGTCTCGGGTTGTCAGGTGTGTCCTGGACAGCCCGCATCATGCCTCTCAAGGTCCTGAAGGCGGACGGGGCGGGCTCGATCTCGAATGCAGCCGCCGCCGTCTACTGGGCGGTGGACAACGGGGCCAAGGTGATCAACCTGAGCCTGGGAACGAAGTACCATTTCAAGCCCCTGGAGGACGCCATCAGCTACGCCATCTCCCGCGGGGTGGTCGTTGTAGCCGCGTCGGGCAACGTGGGCCAAAGCGACATCACGATGGGAGCTCCCGTTTACCCCGCGGCCTACCCGGGCGTGATCGGGGTCGGGTCTACCGATGCTCAAGATCGGATTACCCCCACCTCTAACCAGGGCCCGTTCGTGGACGTGACGGCCCCAGGCGACCGGGTCTGGAGCACCGTTCCGGGGGGCAGATACTCCCAGATGAGCGGTACCTCCATGGCCACCCCCCACGTGGCGGGCCTGGCCGCCCTGATCTTGGCCCGCTACCCGCAGCTGACCGGCACCCAAGTGGCCGCCATCATCAATGCCTCGGCCACAGACTTGGGTGCCCCGGGTTACGACACTACCTTCGGCTATGGGCGTATAGACGCCGGAGCTGCCCTGAGCCGTGGACCAGGCCTGCTGGCCGCCGGAGTGGCTACGACCGAGGAAGCTGTGCCCGCCATCAAGCCTGAGGTGCAGGTCGCTCCGGCAGAGGCTGGCTGGTACCAGCCCGGCGTGCTCCTGGTAAAGGCCAGTGCCGAGGCCCTCGCCCTGGCGCAGCAGTCTCTGCCAGCGGCAACCATCCAGTCCATGGACGTGGACACGGGGATTCCCGGCATGGTGCGCCTGTACGTACCGGAAGGGATGGAGGCGCAACTGCTCGAGCAGCTCTCCCAGGTGCCCGGCATTGAGGAGGTCTACTTCGACGCGTACGTCTTCGCGATAGACTGACCGACGGCGATGCGCCCAAGCTAGCCCTTGCCCACGCCTCCGCGAACCGCTATAATCCGATTAGCACATATGTTCTAGGAGGTGCGGGCGTGACGCGGGAAGAGTTGGTAGCGTACTGCCGCCGTGCCCCTGATCTGGGAGCGGTGAAGCACGAAGAGTTCGTAGACTACATTACGCTCATCGAACGGCGCCGGCGGGTGGACAACCGCTGGATCACCGAGGAAGCACCGTATATGTCGGTGGACGGCCGGCTGGCGATGGCCAACGCCGACCACCGCCGTCAGGACAAGAAGCTCATCTTCCACGACCCGGTAGTCCTGTCGGACACCGACGAGCAGCTGACGCTCATGGTAGCGGTGGAGAGTGAGATCTATGGTCGGCGTCACGGCATCGCCACGTCGCGCCGACTGGGGGGCTCGCCGATAGAGCAGCAGCACCCTTGGGAGATCGCCGAGACGTCCGCCATCGGGCGGGCACTGGCCGCCATGGGCTATGGCCTTCTGCCCGGTACCGGGCTGGCCTCAGCCGAGGACATGGAGCGCGCTGCCGCCCGGCCGGCCATGGGCAGCCGGAGCCGCCTGAGTGAGCGGCAGCAAGCCTATCTCATAGACGCCGTGGCCCGAGCCCGCTCGCTGGAGCAAGAGGACGCCATCAAGGCCCTGGAGGCCATGTGCCAGGAGCGCTACGGCCACACCATCGCTGAGTGCACCCCCGACGAGGGTCGGGAGCTGTCTCTCGAGCTCAAGCGCGAGGAGCAGGCTCGCCGCGCCGCCGCATAGCACCCACCCGGGCCTGGCCCCGGC
>JBMNTK010000315.1:0-3284 GCA_050945695.1 Anaerolineae bacterium
GGACCATGACCTTGTCGGCTCTGGCCGACCAGCTGATAGAGGCCTGCGCTGATCCCCGCTACGCCGAGCGCAAAGCCATGTGGACCAGGCACCAGCACCTGGAGAAGGTAGAGAAGGCGCCCGTCCACGTGCACCTGCCGGTCGTCGGTGGCTACTCCACCGTCTGGCAGGAGATCATCGCCCCAGAGGACCTTATCTACAAGGAGGGGCTGGCCCGCAGCATCGAGCTGCAGATGCGGCAGCGCCTCTACAAGCACGAGATGATCCCCGATGACGACGTGATCCTGCCTTGCCTGAGCGTCTCCGCAGTCTACAAGACGCCCACCGAGGAGCGATGGGGCGTCAAGCTGGAACGGCGTGAGGCCGAGATGAGCAGCGCTGCCGGCGGCGCCTACAAGCCCATTCCCTTCGTGCAGTCCGAGGCAGACCTTGACCGGCTGCGCTACCCCGAGGTGGACATAGACTTCGAGGAGACCCAGCGTCGCGTGGAGCAGGCCCAGGAGCTGGTGGACGGCAAGCTGCCCGTCATCGTGAGCGGCGACAACATAGGAGCCAGCCCGTTCGAGATCTTGGTGCGGTGGCGCGGTATGGACCAGCTCCTCTTCGACTTCGTGGACAACCCGGGGCTAGTGCACCGCATGATGGACTTCGCCACCACCGGCACCGAGAAGGTGCTGAAAGAGGTTGACCGGCTGAAGCTCTTCAACGTACCGGGGTCGTGGCTTGGCTGCCGAGTGCACTACGAGGAGGTAGGGCCTGAGGCGCTGCAGCAGTCGGTGGGCATAGACAAGGCCTGGGTCTACATCTCCGCCCAGAGCGCGGCCTCCATCGGCCCTGCCATGTTCGATGAGTTCCTGCAGCCCTACCACGACCGCCTGGCCCGGCTCTACACCCCTGGCCGCATCTACTTCCATGGCTGCGAGGACCTGACGCACAAGTACCGGGTGATCAAGAAGACCCCTGGCCTGCGCCGGTTCCACGTATCGCCCTGGTCCAACTTCGCAGTGCTGGGCCCCGAGATCGGACGGGACTGCGTCATCGAGAAGCACGTCCACCCGGCCGACAACATCCTCAACTTCACCGAAGAGCAGATGCGGGCCGAACTCGTGGAGCTCATGGAGATCGGCGCTGACCTGATCATGGACATCAACCTGAGCGACATCCATACCGTGGGCGGCCGCCCGGAGCGCCTGGCCATCTGGGCCCGAGTGGCGCAGGAAGTCACCCAGGAGTACATCCGGTAGCCCTCACCCGGACGTAAGCATCCACTACTGGGGCAGGCATCGCGCCTGCCCCAGCTGCATTCGTCACCATGCTTGATCGCGGCCCCGAACTGGAGTAACCTGCGGGCCGTCTCTCCCCCGCGATGAGACACATCAACCCGTAGGAGTGCCAGTCAATGGTACGCATAGGCATCGTCGGCTCCGACAACTCCCATGCTATCGCCTTCTCCAAGCTGTTCAACCTTTCCCCCGCCGGCAGTGAGATAGCGCCCGAGGACTTCAAGGTCGTCGCCCTCTATGGGACCGATCCTGAGCGCAACAAGGAAGTGGCGCAGGCGGGAGCGATTGAGACCATCGTAGACAAGCCCGAGGACATGCTGGGTATGGTGGACGCGGTGATGGTCGTGTGGCGTCACGGCGACCTGCACGCCCAGTACGCGCTGCCCTTCATCAACGCGGGCATCCCCACCTGGGTGGACAAGCCGTTCGCCATCAAGGTTGAGGACGCCAAGGCGATGATCGAAGCCGCCGAGCGTAACAACACCCCTCTGAGCGGTGGCAGCACCCTGAAGCACTCCCTCGACATGCAGGCCTTCAAGGCCCGCCTCGATGCAGAGGGCCGCGCCTCCGTCAAGCCCATCGTGGCCGGCACCATAAACTACTACGCCGCCCTGGAGAACGAGTACGGCGGCATCTACTTCTACGGCTCGCACCTGGCCGAGATGACGATGGCCATCTTCGGCTACGACGCCCGCTCGGTCACCGCTGTCGAGCACAAGGGCAACGTGGCCGCCGTGGTGAAGTATGACAACTTCCACGTGGTCATGAACTTCCTGGAGAAGGCCAAGAGCATTCCTTACGTCCTCGTCTTCGGCGAGAACGGCATTCTCGTGCATGAGCTCGACGGCACCACCGGCTACCAGCAGGGCGTGGTCAACTTCGTCAAGATGGTACAGGGCAAGCGCGCGCCCTTCCCGCTGGATCACCTGCTGCGTCCCGTCGCCCTCCTGCAGGCTGTGGACATCTCCATGCGCGAGAAGCGCGAAGTCAGCCTGGACGAACTCCTCTAGGCTGAGTGAGGATCGCCCGCGGGCCCAAGCTCGCGGGCGATCCACCAGAGGGAGCGCAGACGGCTGCATTTGACCAGACCGGCGGCCATTGCTACAATAAGGATGTTCGTGGTGCACCCGCCGAGGTAGCTCAGTTGGTAGAGCACTTGACTGAAAATCAGGGGGTCCCCAGTTCAAGTCTGGGCCTCGGCACCAAAGGACGGCCGACCAGTTGGTCGGCCGTTTCGTTTTTGCTGTACTATGCACCCAACAACCCCCACGAGGTGGACCCTATGGCCCAGCCCGTCACCATCGCCGTCGGTCCTAAGGGCGCAGACATCTGCGGATCGGACAACCGTGCTCTCCAGGCAGCCGTGGACTACGTGGGCAGCTTCGGCGGCGGCCTGGTACGCATCCTGCCCGGAACCTACCTCATGCGCGACTCGCTGCACCTGCGCACCGGCGTTCGCGTGGAAGGAAGCGGGCCGGATACCCTCCTCCTCAAGGATGCCTCCCGCACTTCCCCCCTCTACCTGGACGGCGACTACGGTGAGGAGCAGGTGACCCTGGTTGACGCTACCGGCTTCGAGCCCGGGATGGGTATCGCCATCACCGACAACCGCAGCGGCGGCTTCCACGTGACGGTGGCTCGCATCATCGCCCGCGACGGCAACACCCTGATCATTGACACCCCCCATGGGGCCGACTACCTGGCCTCAGCCGGGGCCGTCGCCCACACCGTCTTCCCCGTGATCAGCGGCTATCACATCCAGGGTGCCTCCATAGCTCACCTGGCCATTGACGGCAACCGAGACGCGAACGCTCCCCTCACCGGTTGCCGCGGGGCCGGCATCTTCCTCTACCGCGCCCACGGAACCCTGATCGAGGACTGCATCGTCCGCCGCTACAACGGCGACGGCATCAGCTTCCAGCAGTCCAACGACGTCACGGTGCGAGACTGCGAATGTGCGGAGAACGCTCAACTGGGGCTGCATCACGGGAGCGGCTCCCA
>JBMNTK010000316.1:0-3275 GCA_050945695.1 Anaerolineae bacterium
GCCCTGCGGGTGCTGGGCATGGAGGGGTAGTGCCAACCTAACCCCCCAACCCAACGCCGTTCGGCTTCGCCGAATGGCGGACTTCCCTGCCCGGGAAAAGGGGGGTGACACCCCTCCCCCACGACGTGGGGGAGGGGTTGGGGGTGAGGGCTGTCGCCGGGGGCTGAACCCCCCGGCTACCTAGGCGAAGCCCGCCCTACGGCGGGCTGACTGGACGCGCCGACGAGATCCGGGTAGGGGCAGGCACGGTGGCCTGCCCCAAAGGGCGGACGGGGTCGTCCGCCCCTACAGCCGCAAAGCCGTGAATGGCCTGCCGGCCCCTACAGCCTCCAGGCCATGAGGTCCGCTCCCGGTTTGGCAGCCACTAGGATGCCCTCCGGCGCCAGTAGGGCTGCGGGTCGGGCCTCGCCGCCCAGGCTCATCGTGCGCAGCACCTGGCCCTCGCTTGCCAGCACCGTCACCAGCCCCTCGTCCCCCAGCACAACCGCTCGCTCGGGGGTCGCCCACAGGTAGCGCGGGGCCTGAGGCAGCCGGACCCGCCACCGGATGGTCCCGTCGGCGGCCAAGGCGTAGACGCTGTTGTTGGCGCTGGCCACCAGGAGATCCTGCCCACGGTCAACCAGCCCGGTGATCCGGTCACCCGTGCGCAGGACAAACCTCAGGTCACCCCGCGGCCCGGCCGGCGGGCCGACCACCTGCACCGTGCCGTCCACGCAGCCGAAAGCCACCAGCCGCCGGCCATTGCCGTCGGCCAATGTAGCGACGGCGGAGGCTCCAGGGCCGTAGATCGTGCTGTGCTGCCATTTGCGCTGGCCATCGGCCGAGACGCACGACCACCAGTAGTACTCGGTGCCTGCCACCAGCTCCAGTTCGCCGTCACCGTCCACGTCAGCCACGGCGCCAGCCGTGGAGGCGTGCACGCTCTCGAACTTCCACAGGTACTGCCCCTGATGATCCAGGGCGTAGTAGTGCCAGTTCTCCGCCCCGACGATCACCTCCTCGCGGCCATCCCCGTTCAGGTCAGCCGCCAGCAGGACCCGCACGATGCCATCCCGCTTGTAGTAGGGGATGCGGTACTGCCACCGCACCGTCCCCGCCGGATCCAGGGCGGTGACCAGGCCTTTCCCGCTGCCCACGATCAGGCTCGGCCCTTCGGGACCGAAGCGGGCACTGCCCACGGCAGTGACCTTGCCCTCCACCCGTGCCTGCCACAGCGCCTGCCCCTCCGGGGTGAGGAGCCTCACTCCCCCGTCCCCGTCGCCGGCAAGCAGGCGGGTGCCTTGGGGCATCTCCACCGCCACCAGGGCAGTCCAGTCTGCCTCACCGGGCAGGGACCACAGGGCCGCCACCTCGGGGATGTTGGTCTCCTGGCCCTCGGGCCGGGTAGCTTGGGCGGCCTCCCACGTGGCCCTGAGGGCGCGGCCCAAGCACTCCGGAACGCCGCCAGCACCGCTCTCCGGCAGGAACGTGAGGGTGTGCTTGCCTTCCGGCAGGGTGAAGCTCACCCGGCCTCCCTTGCGACTCACAGCGCGCTCCTGCCCGTCCACGGCCACCCCGGTGACCCCGGGAAGGCTCAGGGTAAGCAGGGCGGCGAAGTCGGCGGTGGCGACCGCCTGGCCTCGCTCCAGGTCCAGCTCCAGGCACACCGGCCGATCCGCGCGCACGGCCAGGCCGTTGCACTCCAGGTGGGTTCCCTGGGCAAAGGCAAACCCGCGCTCGCCCACCCACCAGGCGCCGGCGTCGGTGGACAGGGCGCTATCGGCGGGGCCCACGCCCATCCAGGCCAGGCCTGCCTCATCGGCCACCATGAGCGACCGGCTATCGGGGCGTCTGACCTCAGGGGCAGGCTCGTGATCCAGGCGGGGCCGCAGGAGGTTCAGGAAGGTGAGGTCCTCGCCGGAGCCCAGCCGGGCGCTCCGGTCCTGCTGCAGCACCTGCACCACCGGTTCGGCCAGGGTGTAGGGCGCCCAGTTGGCCGAGGTGAGCTCGTCTACCTTGAGCGCCAGCGCTGCCCCGTCGCCGTTGATGATGTCCAGGCGCCGGTCCTGCTGGGCAGCGGTGAGGGTTGAGCCCTGCACCTCCACCTGCCCCAGCACCCGCCAGAGGGCGCGGAAGTCGTAATCTCCCTCGTCCCGGGCCTGCATCACGTCAGCCACGAGCACATACGGCCGGCTGCCCCCGGCTGCCGCCTTTCGCCAGATCAGGTTTCGCTGCCAGTCACAGCCGCCGTAGTCCCTGACACTGGTGCGCACGAACGCGCACGAGCCCAGGTCGGCAGCCAGCTCGGCCGCGGTGAAGGGCGCGATCTCGGTGGTGATACCGTCACGCAAAGGGATGACCCCGTTGTGGAAGTTGGGGGTAGAGCAGTAGTAGTCGCAGTCGGCCAGCCAGATCCGACCCAGGGCCGTCATGCGGATGATGGAGTTGCCGTCGTAGTGCTTGTGGCCCCCGCAACTGATGCCATCCAGGAGCAGGTATTCATCGTCCTCACTTAGGCCCCCGCGCAGGGCGATCTTGTCGAAGGCCTCCTCCAGGGGCAGGACCTCGGGGCCACCGGTGGACAGGAAGAAGCGCCGGTCCATGGGCACAACCTGCACACCGATGGCATCGCGCGGCTCCACGGGCTCGATGCCGGAGTTGTGGGCGCTGATCGGCCCCAGGCCCATAGCGCGGGGAGCCGGAGCACCGGGGTGTTCGGCGGCCCACTGGTAGCGGCCATCGCCGTAGTACCAGGCGGCCATGCTGAGCAGCGGCCACTCTGAGCCCCACCCAAAGGGATCGCGGGTGTCACCGTAGGAGGCTTGGTAGCCCAGGTTGTCCATCGAGGCCAGGGCCAGCTCGGCCCCCTGGCGCAGGTAGCCCTTCTGGAAGTACTCCATGTGCGGGCGGGCCAGGGCGTACTTGGCCATGTGGTAGAGGGTGATCCACTGGTAGCCGTTGCTATCCTCCACCGGCCTCCAGCCCTGGGCCTGGGGGATGAAGCACTCATCGGCCACGTAGAGCCAGTCCTCGGCCTCCTGGAGCCCGTAGTACTTGGTGAAGTACTGCCCGGCGAACATGAGGCCCAGAGCAGCGAAGGTGGTGTGGTTGTGGCGCACCTTGCGGTCCCGCACGGCTGACTCCGCGTGGGGGATGCAGTCCACGATGAACCGGGCGAGGATGCGGGTGATCTCCAGCCGGTCTGCATCACTGAAGGCGGGCGCCTCCTCCACTAGGTCCCAGGCGGGCATCATCTTGTGCAGGCGGAAGTCGGCATCCATGCCCCAGGCTCCGCC
>JBMNTK010000317.1:0-3255 GCA_050945695.1 Anaerolineae bacterium
CCCCAACCGACACCACCCAGGCCACCCCTACCGATACGCCCACCACCGAGCCGACGCCGACCGACACGCCCACCACTGAGGTCACGCCTGAGGATACGCCTACAACCGAACCTACTCCCACGGACACACCCACCACGGAGCCGACGCCTACCGATACACCAACAACGGAGCCGACGCCCACCGACACGCCGACCACTGAGCCCACGCCCACGGACACGCCGACAGTGGTCCCGCCGAGCCCGCCGCAGACTGGGGAGGTGAACCCCAACCAGGGTTCAGGCACCCTCAATGTGCCCGTCGTCTTCTCCAGCACCTATCGCGACCCGAACGGCTGGCAGGATATTCACTCGGCGTTCCTACTGGTGAATATCCAGCGTCGCTTCCAGCAGGGCCTCTTCGGCGCCTACTACAGGGACAACAACACCTTCAGCCTGCGCGACGACGCTGGCTCAGGTTGGGTGGGCTCCTGTGTGGCAGGCGAGGCCAAGGTGCTCTCCAACAGCTACGTGAGCTTGGACTGCGCCGGGAGCTACGCAGTGGCTGAGGGCGACACCCTCACGGTGAACTGGCTGGTGACGCCGCTAGCGCCCTTCTCGGGCCAGTACGCCACCTACGCCGTGAACCTGATGGTGCGCGACAACGCCGGCGCTCAGGCCGGCTGGAACGAGGTGGGCAGCTGGACGCTCACCCAGTGACCTAGCGTACTGGTGGGCACCTGCCACTCCTAACGCAACGGAGCCGGAGCGTGAGCTCCGGCTCCTCTGTTCCTAGCGAAGCGCTAGTGGGCGGATACGACCATCGGCAGCATCACCCGTACCTGGGGCACCGGCCCTGCCGACGGAGGATCGTTGGGCCGGCTCGGGGGGGGTCCGGGTGTGCCGGGATCCGAGCGGCCGATGAGGCTCACGAACTCCGCCAGCGTGGCCGCGTCTTCCGCGGTCTGGGTGACCCAGACCCCATCAATGAGGTCGCGTACGCTGTCCACGCACTCCAGCATCTCCTGGGCGGTCTTGGTCACTCCCTTGGGGCTGGGCGAAAGGTCCAGGTACACCCTGGCGTTGGGGTTGGCCTGCTTGATCGTGGTGAGCAGGCCGCGCACCGTCTCCCGGTACTCGGTCAGGCCCATGTTGGCCTGGTAGGACTTGGCCTGCGGGATGTAGACATGAACGTAGGGCGCCATCTCGGCGGCGAAGTTGGTGTTGAAGTAGATGGAGGGCCCCAGGACCAGCTGCAGGCCGTGCGCGTCGGCGATGGCCCGCATCTGCTTGACCGCCTCTACCGGGTTCTCCTGCTCCCAGACGGGGGTCTGGTCCCAGCGCTCGATGTCGTAGCCCAGGTAAGCGACCTCGATGCTGAGCTGGGATAGCGCCTCGTCTATCCCGTCCAGGGTAGGTGTCATGATCATGCGGGTGTGGACCGGGACGGTGGATAGCAAGTTCTCGACCCGGCTCAGGTCGCCGTGATACATGACGCCCCACAGGTCGCCGGCCATATCGTAGGAGACCAAGGAGGTGGTCGAGCCGCCGGCCCGCATGCCCAGGGCCAGGACTTCGTCGGCCGGCTCCTGGGCGGCTCCCAGCGCCGGGGTGAGCACTATCATGGCGACGGCAACGAAAGACGCCACCGCCATCCTGACCCTTCCGGGTCGCGTGTTGGCAGACATTGGTATTCCCCCCAAGTAAGATCCGTGTCAGGCCGGGTGGACCGAACCTCTCGCGTGGGGACTGCGAGGAGACGACCGCTCCGGACTTAACATAAGTATGGAGGGCAATGTCTGTACGGCTACACCGGATGCGTAAAAACCGCGTAAAGAAAGCGTAAAGAGCGGGCTGTCACGGCCCGCAGATGGCGCTTGGGTACGCGCAAATGCCCCTTCCCTGGCAAGCGATGCCCAGCATCCCTTGCCCGACCCGTGCGCCCCTCAGGATGTGTCCGGCGCTCCCTCGCCTCTACAGGGCGTAGATCTCCCGGGCGTTCTGGTAGAAGAGGCGTTCGATCAGCTGCAGGGCCAGGTCCAGGCTGTACCAGCCGCGCTCCACCCGCTCGGTGAGGACGTCCTCTACGATCTGCTTCACCAGCTTGAGCTTGGGGTAGCACCATTCGGCGTGGTAGGCGTCGGAGAAGTAACCGATGATCTTGTTGCCCGGCACCATATCCAAGCGGGTCTCCAGGGACTTGCGGATGTAGTGGGGGTAGAAGGTGTGCCACCAGTAGCCGGCCACGCTTACGTTGGGGAAGTGCTTGGCCAGGATCCCCAGGTCCTGGGTGAAGATGTCGGACGCGGACGACAGGTTCAGGCGCACCTCCTCGTGGGCACCGGCGAGGCGGGCGAGCGCCCCGGTGAAGGAGGGGCTCCAGTGGGTGAGGGCCCGGTGCGGGGGCAGCACCTCAGCCCCCACGATGAGCTGAAAGGCTCGAATGGGAGTGCGAGCCATCTCCTGGAAGGCGACCTCCAGCCCGAAGGCGGCAAAGGCACCCAGTTCGGCGGCGGTGAGGTGATCGCGTTCCCGGGCCTTGTCCAGGCTTCGGGTGGCCTCGGCGTCATTGGGAACCTCGGTGGCCAGGTACGGCAGCGGCCAGGCACCGAGGAACTTGACTCCCTTGGCAGCGGCCTGGGTGATCAGGTTGGCCATGAGCTCGCGGTAGTCCTCGGCGGTGCGGACCTCGCTGCCCAGCATTTCGTCCAGGGCCGTAACCACTTGCCGGGGGGAGCGCTTGCCATCCTTCAGGTTGATGGGCAGGCCCTCGGCGCCCAGGGCCATGGCCGGTGAGTAGGGCTGGCCCACGTGCTCTACCGTGATGCTGGTCTCGATGTGGCAGCGCTCCCGGAGGACGCGCTCCTGCCAGGTGGAGTCGTGCCCGTACACCTGGGCCAGGGCGGCTGCCTGCTCCAGGTTGGCCTCCGTGAGCGCCTCGATCCCGTAGAGGTCCTGTAGCAGCCAGCGCAGCAGCAACCCGGATACGGTGCTCGCCACCGGAGGTAGGTAGGGCAGGGCACGGCGCACCCGCTCCAGGGGCGGGATCCCCGGTTCCACCAGCTCGTGGGGAAGCCCGGCCTCGGTCACCGCGTGTTGAGGCATCCCCGAGGAGACCATCTCGATCCACACGTGGTGGTAGAGGACGATATCAGCCAGGTTGTCGGCGGCCGGCTTCTGAGGGCGCAGGTGGCAGTGCGGGTCTATGACTCGGACCTGGTCCAACGAGCGGCGGAGGGCATCACGCACGTAACCCATTCAAACCTCCCGGCAATCGGTG
>JBMNTK010000318.1:0-3192 GCA_050945695.1 Anaerolineae bacterium
GGGCAGCTGGGTGGTGGTTTCGGGTATCGCCGTCCAGGACGCCCACCACGTGGGCTTCCGCATCGAGCGGGGAGCGGACCACAACATCATCCGGGACTGCGAGGCTTCCGGGGTTGGCATCGGCATTGGCGTGTGGGGCCAACACAACCTCATCACTCACAACTACGTGCACGACCTCAAGATGGTGGTGAACACCCCTGGCGGAGACGACGATTTCGGCGCTGTGGGCATCTGGCTGTTCAACTCCAACAACGAGGTCTCCCACAACCTGCTCGTGCGCTGCCTGGCCGAGAGCCACGACTACGGCGTCGACGGGGGAGGGATCGAGTTCTGGGGTAACGTCAGCGGCTCCTACGTGCACCACAACTGGGTGGCCGATAGTGACGGCTTCCTGGAGGTAGGCCGAGGCGAGGTGAAGGACACGGTGGTGGCCTACAACGTCTCGGTTGACAACGGTGGCCTGGCCTTCTTCCACCTGGCGGGCCGGTTCGCCGGCTCGGTGAGTGGCTTTCGCCTGGAGCACAACACCGTGGTGGAGACCGGCACCAGGGCCTGGTCGCTCATCGGCTTCGTGGGCTCGCCGCGCCCGGACACGCTCATCCTGCGCAACAACATCATCTGCGTGAACCAGTTCCACAAGGTGGCGGGCAGGGACGGCTTCACCCACGACCACAACACCTACCACTTGGCTGACAACCGGACGCAGCTGGGGTTCCAGCTGGGGCCGGGAGAAGTGGTCGCGGATCCGGGATTCGTGGACATGGACGGGCGCGACTTCCGGCTCACCAGCGCCAGCCCGGCAGTGGACCGGGCGGCCCCACTGGGCTACAAGCAGGACTTCGACCTCCTGCCGGTGCCTCGAGGTGGCGCGCCCGACCAAGGGGCGTTCGAACGTCAGCCATAGAGGCCCCGCGCCGGGCCGATCGAACGTCAGTCTTCATTGGATGGACGCAGTATGACTGCTAGTACACCTCTGCGCGCCGAGGCGCGGCCCTACCAGCGAGCCGATCACGGGTACCCGATCCGAGACCGGCTGATGCTGGCGATGCCGATCCTGGCGATGGCGCTGGTCACCCGCCTGGGCTTCCGCTTCATCATGGATGAGGGGCTGTTCCACATCCGGGTGATCGAGCAGTTCGCTGCCGCCTGGCCGGTCCTGCCTATCCAGGACTACCCCTCGGCCACGACGCCGCTGCCCTACGTGCTGTGGACGGTGCTGGGGCAGGTGGTGGGCTATGAGGTCTGGAAGCTGAGGCTCCTCACGGCGGTGGTGAGCATCGCGGCGGTGCAGCTCTTCTACGGGCTCTGTCGGCGGCAGGGGCTCCGCTACCCGCTCCTGGCGTCGGGCCTGCTGCTGTTCTTCCCCTACGTCTTCTTCTACGGCCTCACGCTGTACACCACCAGCTTCGGGCTCCTGTTCGGGGTGGCTGCCCTGCACTTCTACCTCGATGAGCGCGATGACTGGCCCCGGCTCCTGGCCGGGGGGCTGCTGGCGGCCCTCGCCATCTTCTCCCGCCAGTACTACCTGGTCCTGCCCGTGGGCATGCTCCTCTACGAGGCCGTCAGGTTCGTCCAGGGCGGAATACGCTGGCCCTCGGGGCGGACGCTGGCCCGCTGGGGGCTGCTGGCTCTGCCGGTGCTCCTGGTGGCGCCGCTGTTCTGGCTGTGGGGCGGTCTCACCGCGCCCATGCACCAAGAGGATCACTTCGTCCATCCGGTGCTTCAGCACCTGAGCTTCGCCCCCATATTCGTGGGGTTCTACTTCCTGCCGTTGCTGATCGAGCCCGCGCTGTGGCGGGCCCTGCGGCAGCGCTGGCTGGCCCTGCTGGCGGCGTTGGCCGTGCTGGGTGGGATCTCCTTGGCCTTCCCTCTGTTCTACACCGAGGAGCCCAATGTGGTCGGAGCTGCTGCCGGCCTGCTCGTCCATGCGCTGGACATGGCGCGTGGCCGGCTGGGGCCCACCCTGGCCGGGATCGGGCAGTGGGGGCTGTGGCTGGCTGGAGTGCTCGTACTGGTGGGCGGGCCGACCCTCCAGCCGGTGGCATCGAGCCGGGGCAAGCTGGCAGCCCTGCTGGTCGCCTTCATGGCGCTCATGACGGCGACGCCTTACGTTTTCGAGCGCTACTACCTGATCGCCTTGCCCCTGCTGATCCTATCGCTGTACGGACGGGCTCAGAGGCGCTGGGCCCTGGCCGCCTGGTTGTCGGTGCAGGCGGTGGTGGCCGTAGGCTTCAGCTACTGGCAGATCGTCGAGAAGGTCTTCCCCGGGGCATGAGTGGCGCTGGACCTCGCACGTACACACAGACAAAGGTGAGCCGGATGAAGCAGCTCCCCCTCATTCTCGTCGTGGTCGCCGCTAACGTAGTGGGGCAACTGGCCCTCAAGCACGGCATGCTCTCCCAGGGTCCACTGGCTCTGGACCTGAGGTCGTTGCCGCTCAACCTGTTCCGGGCGGTGACGTCGCCGGTGGTTCTGGGCGGCCTGGCCCTCTACGCCGGGGGTGCCCTCTTGTGGCTGGTGATCCTCTCCCGCGCTGACCTCAGCGTCGCTTACCCGATGGTGAGCCTGAGTTACGTGATGATCGCGGTTCTGTCCTGGCTGCTGTTCCAGGAGCCGCTGACCATCACCAAGCTGGCGGGCACGGGCCTCATACTCGTCGGCGTCTACATAGTCAGTCGCTGCTGACGCTCCCGTTCTAGGGCCCTGAGCGGGGATGCCAGGGCCTTGTTCCCCGCACTTGCCCACCTCTTGGTCTCGCGCGTGCCCACGGGGCAGCCGAGACCGCGCCCGAAACCGGTTCCCCTCTGCTGGGGCTGCCGGGCGCTTTCTCTACTCCGGAACTGTTAAATTTACGTTAACTTTACGGGAAATTTACGGAACGGGGGTAGAGGGCGACCGGGTGCCTCCCGATACTTATGTTGACCTATCAGGCCGGGTGCTCTCGGCCTGCGGCTGGCCGCCCTACAGTAAAGCCACATTCCCGGCCCGCCAAGCTTCTTAGGGGGGAATCCGGATATGACATTTCTTGGCATACACGCGCGCAAGGGCGTCGCTGCCCTGGTAGTCGCTCTGCTGCTCTTGCTGATGGCAGCCACAGCGGCAAGCGCTCAGGGAACACAGTACTACGTAGACAGCGTGAATGGATCGGACGGCAACAGTGGCACCAGTCCAGATCGGCCCTGGCGGTCTCTG
>JBMNTK010000319.1:0-3171 GCA_050945695.1 Anaerolineae bacterium
ATCGGGGGGGCCTTCGGCCAGCACCTGGACGTGGAGGCGGCCGTCCGCATCGGGCTGCTTCCTGACCTGCCTTGGGACCGCTTCCGCTTCCTGGGCAACACGGCCGTCGCGGGGGCCTATCAGTGCCTGGCTAACCGGGAGAAGCGCCGCCGGGTGGAGGAGATCGGGGCGATGATGACCTACCTGGAGCTGAGCGCCGACAACCGCTTCATGGAGGCGTTTACCGCCGCCATGTTCCTGCCTCACACCGATGCCAGCCTCTTCCCGTCCGTGCAGATCGAGTCCACCGGTGCCGCTCAGTCCGGTGAAGAGGTCTAGTCGCGGCGCCGAACTGGCCCTAGTTAGCCTGGGATACGGCATCCTCGGGCTGATCCTGACTTGGCCCCTCCCCCTGAACCTGGCCCGGGCCATCCCCGGCGATGGGTTCGATGGCTGGCAGAACTACTGGAACCTGTGGTGGGTGGAGCGGGTCCTGCTGCGGGAAGGCGGGGACCTGTGGTGGACGCCGATGCTCGACCACCCGCGCGGGGTCAGCCTCATCTTCCACACCCTGAACCTGCCCAACGGCCTACTGTCGCTGCCGCTGCAGCGCCTCACCGGGCTGATCCCCGCCTACAACTGGGTGGTGTTCCTGTCCTTCGCCCTCGGGGGGCTGGGCGCGTATCTGCTGGCCCTCCGCGCCCTGGGGGAGGGAGGACCGCGAGCACGGGCAGCCGCCCTGGTGTCCGGGGCGATCTTCGCATACTGCCCGTTCCACTTCGCCCACCTGCTGGGTCACATGCAGGTGTTCGCCTTCCAGTGGCTGCCTTTCTATGCCCTGGCCCTGCTGAGGCTGCTGGAGCGCGTCCGCGGCGGGCGGCCGGTGGCCGGAGCGGCGGTCCTCGCCGGAGTGTTCCTGGTGCTGGCGGCCCTCACCGACTGGTACAACCTCGTCTACCTGGCGCTGCTCACCGCCCTGTGGGCGGGCTGGTTCGCGTGGGGGGCCCGGGCTGACCTGCGGACCGCGGTCAAGCTGGTGGCCGTGCCGGGGGCCATGGGAGCCGCGTCGCTGTTGGTGCTGGCCCCGATGCTCGTGCCCATGGCGGCCGAAGCGCGCAGCGCCGACTACATGGTCCCTGACCAGGCCCAGATCGTCAGCCTGAGCGCCGACCTCCTGGGGCTGGTGCTCCCGCAGGAGATGCACCCGCTGTGGGGACAACTCACCGGGCGGGTAGCTGCTCGGTTCACCAGCAGCACCTCCGAGCGGATGGTCTCGCTGGGCATCGTGCCCCTGGCCCTGGCTGCGGTCGGGTGGTGGCGTGGAGGTCGTCGCGCCCGTCCCTTCGTCTGGGCGGGGGCCGCGTTTGCTGTGCTCTCCCTGGGGCCTGCCCTACACGTAGCGGGTGAGGTGGTGGAGATCGGTGGACGGCCGGTGCCGCTGCCTGGGCTGGTGCTGTACCGGCTGGTGCCCTTCATGGGCATAGCTCGCTCTGTGGGGCGGTATGCCGTGATAGCGGCCCTAGCGGTGGCAGTGCTGGCCAGTCTGGGGCTCCGGTCGCTAATGGGCCGGCGGCGGGCATGGCCGCTGCTGCCCGCGCTGGCGGGAGCACTGGTGCTGCTCGAGTTCCTCCCGGCGCCCTATCCGCTCAGCCAGCCTGACGTGCCCGCCTGGTACACCTCGGTCGCGTCCGATGGGCGCGAGGGCGCGGTGCTGAACCTGCCCGTCAACTGGGACCGGCCCCAGTACCTGCTCCACCAGACCGAGCACGGGCGCCCGCTGGTGTCGGGGTACACCTCTCGACGCAACCCGTGGTCGCCGGTGGAGAGCTACCCAGGGCTGCAGCAGCTCCGGCAACTGGGCGAGGACGTCTTGCCTTTCCCTGAACCCTCAACATTTGCTACCATAGCGGCTGATCTAGGGGTCCGATATGTGGTGTTGGACCGCTACCAGATGCCCGGCGGGGAGGAACGGCGCCTCACTGAGGAGATGGCCGCGCGGTTGTTGGAGGGGCAACCGGAAGTCTACGCTGACGATCGCCTTAGCGTCTACGAACTGACGTCGGTCCCCGAAACGCGTGCTTACGCCTACCTGAGTGGCCCCTGGGGCCCGGCCGAGGCCGGCGATGGGGGCCGGGTGATGCGCCTGGGCTGCCCTACCTGCGAAGTGGTGGCGGTGACTCACGAACAGCCCGCTGAGTTCGAGGTATCCTGCCTGGGTCAGCCCGCGCGGCGGATCCGGGTGGAAGCAGGGCAGCGTCAGGCGCTGCTGCAAGGACTGGGCGCCTGCGAGGCGCTCGTGGGCGTGAGTTGGATAGAGGGCGGCACCAACTAGGGGACCGGAGGAGGACTCGTGTTCAAGATCGGCGAAAGCATTCAGGTACTCAATCGGCGAGTTCGCAGTGCCCTTGACGAGCGCCAGCCCGAGTACATCCAGCAGCTGGCACGGGCGCAGGTGGAGCACGGGGCGGATGCGCTGGACCTGAACACCGGACCCCGCAAGCGCGACGGCGCGGAAGTCATGCCCTGGCTGGTGGAGCGGGTGCACGAGGTGGCCCCGGTGCCCCTGTCGCTCGACACCGTGAACGCACAGGCTATGGAGGCGGGGCTGCGCCGGTGCCAGGAACTGGGGATCCGCGCCATCATCAACTCCACTTCTGCTGACCCAGACCGGCTGGATGCCATCCTGCCCCTGGCGGCCAAGTACGATGCTGAGGTCATTGCCCTCACTATGGGCAAGAACATCCCCGCCACCGCCGACGAGCGGGTGGAGCTGGCGGTCACCGTCATCCTGCCTCGGGCGATGGAGCTGGGGCTGGAGCCGGACCGTATCTACTTCGACCCGCTGGTGCTGACCGTGAACGGGTGCCAGGAGCACGCTCCGGAGACCCTGAACGCTATCCGGTTCCTCAAGCTGGCGAGCGACCCCGCCCCCAAGACGGTGGTGGGCCTGAGCAACATCTCCAACAGTGTGCCGGCGGAGAACCGCAGCCTCATCAACCGCGTCTTCTTGGCCATGCTCATGGGTGCCGGGGTGGACGCGGCCATTGTGGATGCGCTGGATGTGGAGCAGAACCGGATCATCCAGGTGCTGGAATCGCGCGCGGCGAGCACTCCTCTCGATCAGCTCTACCTAGCCGTGTACGATGCTGCTGCCGCCGGTGAGAGCCTGGACGAGTCGGCGGTAGACAGGAG
>JBMNTK010000320.1:0-3155 GCA_050945695.1 Anaerolineae bacterium
CCAACCGCATCGGCCATGGCATCGAGTTCGACTACTGCTGCTCCCATGCCTCCTTCGCCCTGCAGGAGCTGGGCGTGGAGAGCATCATGATCAACTGCAACCCGGAGACGGTCAGCACGGACTACGACACCTCCGACCGGCTCTACTTCGAGCCCCTGACCCTGGAGGATGTGCTCAACGTGGTGGATGTGGAGAAGCCACGCGGGGTGATCCTCCAGTTTGGAGGGCAGACCCCGCTCAAGCTGGCCGAGGGGTTGCAGTATGCGGGCGTGCCCATCCTGGGGACATCCCCCGACAGCATAGACCTGGCCGAGGACCGGGAGCGCTTCGGCGACCTGCTCCTGCGCCTGGGCATCCCCCATCCCGAGAACGGCACCGCCACCTCATTCGAGGAAGCGCGGGAGATCGCGGCCGGGATAGGCTACCCGGTGCTGGTGCGACCCTCCTACGTGCTGGGCGGGCGGGCCATGGCGATCGTCTACGACGAAGAGGAGCTCGAGCGCTACATGCGCGCCGCCGTCCAGGTCACCCACGAGCACCCGGTGCTCATTGACCGGTTCCTGGAAGATGCCTTCGAGATGGATGTGGACTGCATCAGCGATGGGCAGGAATCCGTGATCGGCGGCATCATGGAGCAGATCGAGTTGGCCGGGGTGCACTCCGGAGACAGCGCCTGTGTCATCCCCACCTACATGGTCCCGTCGGAGCACGCCGATACCATGCGCGACTACACCCGGCGCCTGGCCAAGGCCCTGGGCGTGCGGGGACTGATGAACGTCCAGTACGCCATGAAGGACGGTGTGGTCTACGTGTTGGAGGTCAACCCTCGGGCCAGCCGCACCATCCCCTACGTGAGTAAGGCCATCGGCTACCCGCTGGCGAAGCTGGCCACCAAGGTCATGCTGGGGTACTCGCTGCAGGAGCTGGGCTTCACCCGGGAAGTGGAGCCCCATGCCTACTACGTCAAGGAAGTGGTGCTGCCCTTTGCCAAGTTCCCCGGGGTAGACACCGTGCTGGGGCCGGAGATGCGCAGCACCGGTGAGGCCATGGGGGTCGGGGCCAACTTCGGCCTGGCTTACGCGAAGGCGCAGATGGGTGTCTCCACCCCGCTGCCCACCAAGGGCACCGCCTTCCTGAGCGTCAACAACAACGACAAGCCTCACCTCTACCCCATCGCCGCCAAGCTGGCCCGGGCCGGATTCCGGCTGCTGGCTACCAGCGGGACGGCTGCCTACCTGCGGGAGCGAGGTCTGGAGGTGGAGACCATCCGCAAGGTGAGTGAGGGCCGGCCTAACGGCGTTGACTACATCAAGAACGGCGAGATAGACCTCATCATCAATACCCCCCTGGGCAAGGCCTCCTTCACCGATGAGGGGGCGCTACGACGGGCAGCGGTGGCCTACAACATCCCAGGCATGACCACGCTCTCGGCCGCTTCGGCAGCCGTGGAGGGTATACTCGCCCTCCTGGAAGGTGAGCCGGGCGTTCGCTCCCTTCAGGAGTACCATGCCATGCAGCGGACCGAAGCTGTCCCAGGAGGAACTGGCGACTGACCGGAGGGAAGTAACCATGGCTCAGGCCGAGGATCTGGCGCGAGCACAGGAAGCGTACCGTCAGGGTGACCCTGACACAGCCGCCGACATACTCGAGCGCTATGTGGAGCTGGAGCCCACCGATATGGCGGCGCGGCTGCTTCTGGCGCGCTGCTACAGCCGCATGCGCATGAGTGACGAGGCGATAATCGAGCTGGAAGACGTGCTCAAGCTCGAGCCCAAGAACTCCGAGGCCCATGCCCTGCGCGGCGCCGAGCACTACTTCGCCGATGAACTGGACGAGGCCCTGCAGGAGCTAGAGCGCGCTATCGAGCTGGACCCGGATAACGTGGAAGCCCGGGTTCGGCTCGCCCAGGTCCACACCGACCTGAAGCAGGACGAGGAAGCAGAGGCTGCGCTGGCCGAGGCGGAAGCACGGGCGGGCCAGGACGAGGACAAGCTCGCCCTGGTGCGCATGGGGCAAGTCTACCTGGCCATGCAGCGGCGGCAGAACGACCGGGTCCAGGAGCTCATAGCCGAGAATGAGCATCTCTGGCAGGGCCGCCCCTACGTAGCCTCCACCATTCGCTCCAACGAGGCTATCCTCTACGCTCGCCGGCGCGACTACGCCCGGGCTCGAGATCTGCTGGTGGATGCGCTCGACCTGGATCCGTGGTTCCACACGGCCCGCAGCCTCTTGGGGCAGATTGCCGTGATTCAGCGGGACTACGCCCTGGCCGCGGACCAGTTGGCGCAGGTAGTAGAGAACAGCGACGATGTCGGCCCGCACGTCTACTACGCCTTGGCCACCAGCCTGGCCGCCCTGAACCGCCAGGATGAGGCCGTGCCCTACTACGCTGCGGCCCTTGAGCGCGGGCTGCGCGGGTTCCCCGCCCTCACTGCCCGGCTGGCGGTCTGGTTCCCGGACCCGCGGCTGAGGCTTGCATTGCTGGTCGTTCTCCTGTTAGCACTGGGCTACTTGGCCTTTAGCACCTTCGAGCCCTTCATCGCCCTTGCGGTGGTAGCGTTCGTGGGGGTGCTGGGCTGGCAGATAGTACGCGGCGGTCGGTGAGAGCACCTCACTGACGCCGCTGGGCAGGGGTCTGGGAGCCTAGCTCTCAGGCCGTTGCATGCTTGGATCCATCCCTTGGGGGGAGGCACTACGTGGAAGAGAAACAGCAGGTACGCAAGGTAGTCTTGGCTTATTCCGGCGGCCTGGACACGTCCATCATCATCCCCTGGCTGCGGGAGAACTACGGCTGTGAGGTGATTGCCTACACCGCTAACGTGGGCCAGGGTGAGGAGCTAGAGGGGCTACGCGAGAAGGCCATCAGGTCTGGGGCCAGCAAGATCTACATAGATGACCTGCGCGAGGAATTCGTGCGCGACTTCATCCTGCCCACCGTCCAGGCGGGCGCGGTGTATGAGCGCAAGTACCTGCTGGGCACCTCCTTCGCCCGCCCCCTCATCGCCAAGCACCAGGTCATGGTGGCCGAGCAGGAAGGCGCCGATGCGGTGGCGCACGGGGCCACCGGCAAGGGCAACGACCAAGTGCGCTTCGAGCTTACCTACAAGGCTCTCAACCCGCGGCTCAAGGTGATCGCACCCTGGCGAGAGTGGAAC
>JBMNTK010000321.1:0-3141 GCA_050945695.1 Anaerolineae bacterium
TCGAGACGCTGGACGCCACCACGGGGCAGATGGGACCGGTCTTCTCAGCCCGCTTCCTAGCTTCTGCCGTTTTCGGGGTGCTGGGAGGACGGTACCTCCGCGCCACCGACTGGAGGGTGACCGCCGGGGCCTGCATCGTCTGCGCCGTGGTGAGCGCCTGGGTCTACGCCTACGCCGGCAGCCTGGCACTGGTCACCGCCCTGGCCGTGGTGCACGGGGCCACGGTGGGCATCACCGACGTGGGGCTGAACAGCCTGCTGGTGGCCTCCGATCCTACCTCGCGGGGGTCGGTGGCGGCGCTGAGGAGCGTCATGGATAGCCTGGGAGGCTTCGTCGGGCCGGCACTCGGTGGTGCGGTGATCGCCGGATCGGGCTATCCGGCGGCGGGGTGGCTCTTCGCCGTGATCGCCCTGGCCGCCGCCGGTACCATCGCCGCCGGGTCACGCCACCCGGAAGTGGCCGCGGAGCCGACCGGTGTGTGACTCCCACGCGACGAAGCGACTGATCGTGCCCCCGTCGTGGGCGCTGGACGTCCTCCAGAGCAGCGGCGACGTGTATCTCCGCGACTGCCCGTGTCGTTCTCGGGAGCAGAACTGCCCGCCTGAGACGTGGCGAGTCTGCCTGTTGTTCGGTGCTGCTGCTGAGGAGGACCTGGCTGGGGCCACGCTGGTAGACAGGGACCAGGCGCTGGGCTTGGTGGAGAGGTCGGTAGCCCAGGGGATGATCTTCAACCTCTTCTACCGGGAACCCGACGGAGCGGTCACAGAGCTGTGCAGCTGCTGCACCTGCTGCTGTTCGCCTCTGCGACGCCTCAAAGCGGAGGGAACCTACGAGCGAGAGCTCCGCAACGGTCACCTTGCCATCACTGACCCCGTTCGGTGCACGGCCTGCGGCCTGTGCCTGGACGCGTGCGCCTTCGGGGCGCGCAGCATGCAAGGAGCGACGGTAGTCCTCGACCGGCGGAGGTGCTTCGGCTGCGGTCGGTGTGTTAGCGGCTGTCCGGTCGGGGCGATCAGAGTCGTGATCGGTGGTCGGCAGCCAGGCTGAGGCACTGGCGCTGGCCTGCTGACTGTGGACTTCGAGTAGCGAATAGGAGGCATCATGGCCGGTGGGACATCGGAGCGGCCTAACGTCATCTTCATCCTCACCGACGACCAGGGCATCTGGGCCTCGGGCTGCTACGGCAATCCCGAGATCCGCACGCCTAACATTGACCGGCTGGCGGCCACGGGGGTGCGCTTCTCGAACTTCTTCTGCACCTCACCCGTGTGCTCACCCAGCCGGGCCAGCCTCATGACGGGCACTATCCCGTCCCGGCACGGTGTGCACGACTGGCTCCGGGAGGGCAATATCCCACCCAACGCGATCGAGTATCTCCAGGGCCAGACCACCTACACCGACGTCCTGGCCGAGCACGGCTATCACTGTGGCCTCAGCGGCAAGTGGCACCTAGGCGCCAACCACCGGCCCCAGCACGGCTTCCAGCACTGGTTTGCCCACCAGTTGGGCGGTGGACCGTACCACAATGCCCCGATGGTGCGCGACGGCCGGTTGGTCAACGAGCCCGGCTACATCACCAACGTCATCACCGAGGACGCGTTGGCCTACCTGGACTCGTGCGCGGGCCAGGACCGCCCCTTCTACCTGAGCGTCCACTACACCGCCCCCCACAGCCCCTGGACCGGTCATCCCCAGGACATCGTGGACTCCTACGACGACTGCCCCTTCGAGAGCTGCCCCCAGGAGCCGCGCCACCCCTGGGCCATCTGGCTTACCGACGAGAACCTGGGCAATCGCGAGTCGCTCAAAGGGTACTTCGCCGCTGTGACGGCGATGGATGCGGACGTGGGGCGGATCGTGGATCGGGTGGAAGAGCTGGGGCTGCGGGAGAACACCCTCATCATCTTCGGCGGAGACAATGGGTTCAGCTGCGGCCATCACGGGTTCTGGGGCAAGGGCAACGGCACCTTCCCCTTGAACATGTACGAGAACTCGGTGAAGGTGCCGCTCATCTTCTCTCATCCCGGCCGACTGCCTCAGGGCGCAGTGACCGACGTCCTGGCAAGCGGGTACGACTTCGCTCCCAGCCTGCTGGACTACCTCGGGCTGTCGTGGCCGGGCGAGGGGCTTCCCGGGCGGAGCTTCGTCCCTGCGCTGATGGGCCACGGGGACGGGGGGCACGAGCACGTGGTGGTGCATACCGAGTACGGTCCCACCCGCATGGTGCGTACCCGGGAGTGGAAGTACGTGCACCGCTACCCCTACGGGCCCCACGACCTCTACCACCTGACCGAGGACCCGGACGAGCGGGTGAACCTGGCCGAGGACCCGGCGTACGCCGGCACGGTGCGGGAGATGAGGGAGAGGTTGGGCGAATGGTTCCACCGGTACGCCGATCCGGCCCAGGATGGCCGGGCGCTGCCGGTCACCGGTTCGGGCCAGGTCGGGCTGACCGGCCCGGGGCGAGGGGAGAGCGCCTTCCCTCCCGAGGAGGGCTAGGTAGGGGACTGCAGGGGCAGGCCACTGCGCCTGCCCTCCCCAGCAATGGTCGGATTCCGTCTGGGTGTAGGGGCGGACCACTGTGTCCGCCCTGAGGGGCAGGCACAGTGGCCTGCCCCTACGGGGGTCATGATCGGTGCCTTACGACCCGAGAGTGCATCACCGACGCTCGATCAGGTTGAGCGCGTTTGACTACCGCTGCGCAGGCGCCTATTTCGTAACCATCTGCACGTACGGGCGCGAATGCATCCTCGGGGACATCCGCGACGGTGTCTGTTCACTCACGGACACCGGCCAGATGGTCCTCGATGTCTGGCTTGGCATACCTCAGTACCACCAAGGCGTGGCCATAGATGCCTCGGTCGTGATGCCCAACCATATACATGGCATAGTGTGGCTGTCGGCCCCAGAGGGCGACGGAGCCCACACAGGCCTGCCGCTTTCGTTGCCGGAAGTGGTGCAGCGGTTCAAGTCGCTTACTACGGCACGATACCGGGCTGCGACGGGGATGGCTCGCCTTTGGCAGCGGAACTACTACGAGCGCGTGATTCGGAACGAAAGGGAGTTGGACGGTATTCGCCAGTACATCATCATGAACCCAGATCGTTGGGCGGAGGATGCAGACAACCCGCACCACGCCCT
>JBMNTK010000322.1:0-3134 GCA_050945695.1 Anaerolineae bacterium
GGCAGTGGCGGAGGACCCGGCGACCGAGGTCATCACCCACCGCGAGTTCATCCGCCGCCGAGTGGAAGCTCCCCGCTGGCTCACCCGCGCCGAGCTGCACCGCGCCGCCGAGGCCATCCGCACCCGGTTCGACTATCAGGAGATGGCCCCGGGCTGGCTCTCGGCCGCCGACGTCTTCGGCGCCCTCTCCTCGGCCCTGGTGCACCGCTCCCGGACCGGCGCCCTGCCCGACGCCGTGCCGGTCCGGCACCTCCTGGGTCCACCGGCACCGGGGCCGGACCTGGCCACGCCCTTCACCGCCACGGCAGGGCAGGTAGCCGACGCCTGCTCCCAGGTCGAGGAGGAGGCCAGCCTGCGCCACCGGATGCCCGCCTCCGTGACGCTGGCGGGCCGCAGCGTCTCACCGGCGGCCTTCCTGATGGCCATGGCCGGCGCTCTGGCGGTAACCTCCGCCCACGACCCGGTAGAGGTGGCGCCGGCGCCGCCGTTCCCTCTCTGCCAAGAGACCATCTACCGCAGTATCCGGGTCCGCTCGTCCGAGCTGCCGGATGACTTCGAGGAGGGCACCATCGTCACCCACACCCATCTACAGACCTGGACGGCCCGTCCGGCGGTGCGCCCATGACCCTGCAAGAGACCCTTAGCGCCCTGGCAATCAGCGAGTACGAGGAGACCTTCGCCCCCGGCTGGGACCGCATCATGGCCGGCCTGCCCGACGCGATCCGCTTCCTGGAGCCGGAGTACGTGCGCTGGGCCTGCGAGCAGGCCTACTTGCCCAACCACGTCACCGAGCAGGCGCTGGCCGCCGCCCGTCGCATCGCCGCCGACCCCGCCCTGCGGGCCCTTTTCTGGTACTGCCACGTCCGCCTGTTCGGCCCCGGCGAAGAACGTCCCCGCACCCGCGACTGGCCCCTGCTCACCGCTGCCCTGGGCCCCGTTGCCGGGCTGTTCAACATGCTCCTGCTGCTCTCGGGTACCCCACACATGCAGGAGGTTCACCGCAGCCGCGGCATCCCCGCCCAGGTGGTCCGCGACACGGTGCTGGACCTCAAGCTCAACCTGGAGACCGAGGACTACAACATCCAATACGGCCGCTGGGGGACGGGCACCACCATCCTGGGCTGGCTGCTCCTCCACCGGTGGGGCCAGCTCTACCGGCTGGGCCGGCTGCAGTTCATCCCCTCCGAGTTCCGCAGCCCCTTCCGTGCCTACCGTCACCAGGGCACGGGCGCCGTGGTCGCCCTGTCTGAGCCGGGCCTGGACTACCGACGCGACGGCCAGCGCGACGGTTCCGCCGGCGTCTTCGACCCAGACGCCTGGACGTCCACACTGGAGGAGACCGAGCACGAGGTCACCGGTCACCCCGTCTCGCCCTGGGGTTACGTTCTGGCCGAGCCCGTGTCGCTGCCGAAGCGCGAGTGGCGCCTGGCCCTGGCACCCGGGCAGCCGGTGCTCGATATCCACATACCCGCCGGCGAGCCCATGGACTTCGACCGGTGCGGAGACTCCATCCGGCAGGCGCTGGAGTTCTTCCCCCGCTACTTCCCCGACAAGCCCTTCGTCGGGTTCGCCTGCCATTCCTGGATCCTGGACACCCAGTTCCCGGACCTGCTTCCGCCTTCGTCCAACCTGGTGCGCTTCCAGCGCGAGGTGTATCTGTTCCCCATACCTCGAGGCGGAGGCGTGATCCGACGGGTCTTCGGTTACGGTTTCGAGGAGGTGGACGGCACCGTCTCCGCCGAGGACCTGGTCCGGTTGCCCCGGACGACCAGCATGCAGCGCGCTTTCGCTGCCTACATGGAGGCCGGAGGACGCTTCCGCGGCGGAGGGTGCTTCCTGCTCAAGGAGGATGTGGACTGGGGTGGCGCCGTCTACCGGACTCGCTGGCCGCTGGGCCGGTAGCGGTCAGGGGAGAATCAAGCTCTGGCGGCCGGTCGTGGCCAGCCGCATGGCTGCCCGACGAGGCACTAGCGCATAATGCCCGGTAGCGGGCGCATGTTGGCCGCGCCGATCTCAGCGTATTGGCTCCGCTATCAGGCGCTCGGCCAAGCCGGCTGTTGTGCGAACGGCCAAGTCACCAGGTGAGAGCAGCGCCACACGATGCTTCACGCCGAGTTATCAACCCATGCAAAGGAAATGCTCGTCGAGCGACGCATCGCTAGAGAGTGGGTTCAGCGGTGCCTAGAGGCTCCGGATCGGCGGGAGCTGGGCTCAGACGGCAACATCATCCACTACTTCCGGGCCATCGAATAGCGGGAGGGCCCGGTGCTCCACGTGGTGGTGAACGAGCAGGTTCGACCGCATCGGGTGGTGACGGTTTTCTTTGACCGCGGACAACGGAGGACGCTGTGAGGCTGAAGATAGATAGGGAGAGTGATGCGCTGTACCTTCGCCTGGACGAGACGCCCATCGTGGAGTCCGAGGAGGTCGAGCCCGGAGTGGTTCTCGACTTCGACGAAGACGGGCGCCTCGTCGGCATCGAGGTGCTGGGACTCAGCACGCGCATAGGGCCAGATAAGCTTCGCACCTTCCAGCTGGAGACTCTGTAGGCCCATCGTCGGCTTCCCGCTCATGGTCCCGCCACCGGCACTCGGCAGGGGATCGCTCGCCGGTCCGGCGTCGAGCCTTCCTCTCCGCATCGGATCGGTGCCGTTGCCGGCCCGACGGGGCAGAGGGGCGGCCCAACTCGCCAGCCCCTCTACGTAGCCCCGCCTTGGTTCCCGGCCACTCGAGCCTACAGCAGTTCCTGCCGCGCTCTCTTCACCACAGCCCGCATCCGCTCCAGCACCGCCGGGTCGCGTTCGGGCTTCCTATACTGGGCCAGCATCTCCTGGACGCGAGCCCGGGCCTTGGCTAGCGCCACCTCTTCGCTCACCTGGCCCTGGTAGCCGCTGCGATCCGTGAAGGGTGGCATCCAGGTGTTGGCGCGGTAGTGCCGCAGGGTGTGCTCCGTGCCCAGGAAGTTGGTCGTCAGTCCGTGGCCCACCTCGAGGATGGTGTCCAACGCAATGGTCTCGTCGTTGACCTCGATGGGCTGAGTGAGGCTCTCCAGCGCCGTAGTCATCTCCCAGTCCAGCAGCAGCTGCAAGGGGCCGATCGCCCTCCCCTGTTCCACCATGCCTTCGCCCACCGGC
>JBMNTK010000323.1:0-3130 GCA_050945695.1 Anaerolineae bacterium
GAAGCATTCGTCCGGCCCTGGCACTCGCATGGCCGGCAAGCTCACCTGCACTATGGGCACCCCTTCCGGCACCTGGGCCATGACCGCGTCCAGGTCCTCAGTTATGTTGACCAGCACGGCCGAGGGGTGGTGGGTCTCGACCAGCTGGCGGAGCTGCTCCCCGTCATCGGCGACGAGCATCTGCCAGTCCTCGAGGTGACGCCCGAGGTAGGCGGCGGCGCCCGGCATTCCTCCTGGCTGGTAGAGCACCAGGCTGCTACTGGCCGCCGCAGGGCCCCACTCCGGCGACCCCATCAACCGGGACACCCGCTTCTCCGATAGCGGCAAGGTGAAGCGAAACACCGATCCCCGCCCCACCTCGCTCTCCGCCCAGATGCGTCCCCCGTGCAGGTTCACGAACCGTTTGGCGATGGCCAGGCCCAAGCCCTTGCCGCCCCGCGCCTCTTGCCCGTCGGCTCGGTGGAACTCCTCGAAGATGGCCCCCACTTCGTGGGGCGGGATGCCCACACCAGTATCCGATACCGACACCAAGAGCTCGCTGGCGGAGCATTCCGCCGTCACTTCGATCTGGCCCCGATCGGTGAAGCGGATCGCGTTGCTCAGAAGGTTGAGCAGCACCTGCCGGATGCGAGTCTTGTCAACCAAGAGATGGGGCAGATCCTCGGGGATGCGCACGATCAGCCGGACCGGCCTGTCCCCGAGGAGCCTCTCTGCCAGCGCGGACGTCTCCCGGATGACGGCGCCTAGGTCGGTCAGTTCGCGCTTGACCGGCATCGCCAGTGCATCCACCCGGGCCAGTTCCAGGATGTCGTCCACCAGCTCGGCGATGTAGCGGGCACTGCGCCAGATCTCGGCGACGTCGCGCCGAAGGAGCTGCGGCCAACGGTCGAGCCCGTAGACTTCCGGGGTGCGGTGGATGAGGTCGGCGAAGCCGAGGATGATGTTCAGAGGGGTGCGCAGTTCATGGCTGACGCTGGCCGCGAACTCCTCTTTGAGGCGTCGGGCCTCGTCGGCCTCCTGGTGAGCCAGAGCCAGTTCGCGGTTGGTACGCCCCAGGAGCTGATAGGCCAGGCGCAATTGCGAGAGCGCCTGGTTTAGCTCTCCCTGCCGGTCGCGGAGGCGCTCAGCCAGGTCGGTAGCTTCGGCACTTCGCTGCCACGACCACTCCAGGATGCTCTCCTTCGGGTGAAGGATGGCGTAGAGCACCAAGTTCACCAGAGCCAGCTGCAGAAATACCCCGGCCCCCAGGCCGCCTTCGCCCGGCCAGAACCCAGTCGCCAGCGCCGCGACCAGGCCCACGGCCAGCCCGGTCCGGGCCCCGATCGCCCCGGCGATAACCAGGCCAGGCATCATGGCCAGCGGAGCTAAGCTCTCCCATCCCAACCGGCGAGCTAGAGTGGGCAGGGCCACGGCCGAGGCCACGGCCAGCACCACGCCTACGACATGGGGGTACCGCCGGGCCAGGACCACGCCCAGCCCGCCGATGAGCAGGGCCGAGCTAGCTGTGGTCAGCAGGGCGAGGTCCGGGCGGGTCTGGAAGAGCAGCTCCCACCACCACACGAGGGCGACCACCCCCGTACAGGCCGCCACCCCTCGCACCGTGCGCTCCCGGATCTCGCGCTCGTTCACCAGGCCGATCTGCTTGACCCTCGCCGGGCTCGTACCGGGCATGTCTTCCCCCAGAGGATGTCTGACCTTGGTCTAGTATAGCACTGTAGCACCCAATGGCTGACCAATAAGGCGTCAAGCCTGCGGCCACGGCGGTGCCCCTGTCCCTCAGCGCCGAGCTGCCTACGCCTTCGCTTGCCGGTCCGGCCCTGTATGGGATAATGGCCCTGCTCCCATATGCGCACTCCAGCTTGAGGAGGGGAACATGCCTTCGGCCACCATGGCCGGCTTGCCGGCGTATATCGAGGATGAACCAACCCTGGACGAGGTCCTATCCCGTCCCTCCGCCGGGTTGATCGAGGATCTGGCCGCCCTTGAGGGCGACATCATGATACTGGGTGTGGCCGGGAAGATGGGCCCCACCCTGGCCAGGCTCGCCCGCCGCGCCAGCGACGAGGCCGGCGTCTCTCGCCGGGTCATCGGCGTGTCTCGTTTCTCCCGTCCCGAGAGCCGCACCCAGCTCGAGTCCTGGGGGGTGGAGACCATCCCGTGTGACCTGCTAGACAAGGAAGGTCTCGCCGCCCTGCCTAAGGCGCGCAACATCATCTTCATGGCCGGGCGGAAGTTCGGCTCCACCGGCGCCGAGGCCACCACCTGGGCGATGAACGCCTACCTGCCTGGGCTGGTAGCAGAGCAGTTCCCAGACTCCCGCTTCGTCGTCTTCTCCAGCGGCAACGTCTATCCCCTCGTGCCCGTCATCTCCGGCGGGGCCACCGAGGACGATCTGCCCTCCCCGGTAGGCGAGTACGCCCAGTCGGTGTTGGCCCGCGAGCGCGTCTTCGAGTACTTCTCCCGCCAGAGCGGCACGCCGGTAACGCTCATCCGCCTCAACTACGCCATTGACCTGCGCTACGGGGTCCTCTTCGACATCGGCAGCAAGGTCCACGCTGGGCAGCCGGTGGACGTCACCATGGGCCATGCCAACGTCGTCTGGCAGGGCGACGCCAACACCTACGTGCTGCGCTCGCTGAGGCTGTGCTCCTCTCCGCCCACCGTGCTCAACCTGACCGGGCCGGAGATCGTCTCCGTACGGCGCGTGGCTCAGCGCTTCGGTGAGCTCCTGGGGGTCGAGCCTATCATCGAGGGGCAGGAAGCTCCTACCGCCCTGCTCAACAACGCCGCCCGGATCTTCTCCCACTTCGGCTACCCCAGCGTTCCTCTTGACACCATGATTCGCTGGATCGCCCGTTGGCTGGAGATAGGCGGCAGCTCCCTGGACAAGCCCACCCACTTCGAAGCCCGTGACGGTCGTTTCTAGTCGGGCTTCAGGGTAGGCGCGCCGGAGCCCATACCGGACCTTGGGTCTGCCAAACAGATAGCGGCCGGTGGACGGCGGGAGCGCCGTCCACCCTACGCCGTCCGTAGTCCTTCTCAGGAGGGATTCATGACCGACAATCCCATGCCACCTGCCGGCATCCTGTCGCTCATCCGCCGGGGCACAGTCATTCCCGCCCACCCGCTT
>JBMNTK010000324.1:0-3100 GCA_050945695.1 Anaerolineae bacterium
AGGACTGGAACGAGCTGGTGAAGGCCCACAAGCAGGTGTTCGGAGCGTCAGGCTGATGGCGGAGGACGATAACCGCTCTGAACCTGATCGCGCCTACTCCGGTACCCTCTACCGGGTACGCAGCAGCCGCTACGGCGAGCAGACACTGTCGGTTGGGGGCACCGAGGGAGAGGCAGCCACGCTGGGCGCAGACCTCGTGGACAGGGACTCCCATATGGCCGGGCGGTTGCGGGGGGAGAGAGCGGATGATGTTGTCCATGTGTGCACCCCGTTCATGGGATCCGTCGTCTATAGGGTCCTGGAGGCCAGAGGGCCCGATGCTGGTCGCCTCCGCCCTCGCCCTCGCACTGGCGAGGCGAAGAAACCTCAGGCCCGACGCCCCACGGTCGCCAACTCCTGGGACGAAGCAGTGACGTGGCTGCAACCTGAGGGGCGCAATCTGCCATTTGTTCTTGGCAGAGACGAGGTCTGGCAGAGGCTGCTCACCAACGAGGCCAAGATCGCCGCACTGGTGATGGCCGCCGAGCAAGAGTGGTCTAGCGGGCCGCCTGCCTCGGACCCACAGGCCACGTGGATCCGGGAATTGGCCATCGAACGCAGCTGCGTGCCCGATCTGATCTCTGACACGTGGCCGTCGCTGCCTCAAGCAGCCAAGCTGCGGGTGTGTGCCCTCGTCGCCAGATACGACATCCCCTGGTCACGCTTAAGGGAGCTGGCTCGCCGAGAGGGCGACCTAGGAATTGCCTGCCTCCTGAACCTTGTGTTTCAGGCCCAAAGATATGGCTAGGACAAGGTCAGCGGCTTCTGGGCGTTCCATAGGGTTCTGCTGGCCTGGGTGCTTGACGAGGAATGGGGTTCAGAGAAACCGCTGGACCTGACGTCACTGTTGCCGCAGTGCGAACTAGGCAGGTACCTGCATTGCGAGGCTCGGGTTTGGCACAGGGCGGATGGAAGGACGGCGCTATGGTGCCGCGATGGCGTGTGCAGAGTTGGCCGGGTCGATGATGATTGCAGTCTACCCGGGTCTCAGTGGCGCCTTCAGGAGTACATGCAACAGCTAGCCATCGAGCCGAGTAAGGAAGTGGCTCCAGACCGTGTCCAGTGCGTCACCAGGTTGGCAGGATGGGTCAACCGTCTGAACGAGATTCGCGCCCGAATGCGCTGTCGGGTCTGTGGTAAACTGATGGTGTCAAGCAATCACTATGACGAGCGCCGCCTCGCTGCGTACAACGCCATGGTATCCCGCTGTATCACCCCTGGGTGCAGCCGCAACGGAGAGTCAGACACCTCGAACCATGTCTACCTGAGCCACTGCTGGGCGTGCGGGGCAACCATTGATAGCCGCGACTGCCGCCAGCGGGTTGACGGCTACCGCCTCTGCCTCCGGTGTGGCAGCGGACCGCAGTACAGCCGAACCTGCCACCAGGGCGACATCTGCCCCAGCTGTGGCAGACGCGGTATGAAGCAAATATCCGACAGGATTACCGGTGCGCAGATCCGGAATGTGCGCACCAGATCAGACTCCCGCCAGAGCATGCGCGGACAGGTAGTGGCCGCATGTCCCGACTGAATCATTAACCATGGCGGCCTGACGAGATGCCGTACCCCAAGGAGTGAGTGGGAAGATGCAGTACGCCGTCGGATCACTGGTGCGGGCGCGCGGACGCGAATGGGTGGTGCTGCCCGAGTCGAGCGAGGACTTGCTGGTGCTGCGCCCACTGGGTGGGAGCGACCGCGAGGTCGCTGGGGTGTACCTGCCCCTGGAGGGCGACGACGTCCGCCCCGCTACCTTCGACTTACCGGACCCCGCCCATCCCGGTGACCACATCTCCTGCCGTCTGCTACGCGACGCGGTCCGGCTCGGCTTCCGCTCCAGCGCTGGCCCGTTTCGCTCCTTCGGCCGGGTCAGCGTTGAGCCTCGCCCCTATCAGCTGGTACCCCTGCTCATGGCCCTCAAGCTCGATCCGGTGCGCCTGCTCATCGCCGACGACGTGGGCATAGGCAAGACCATCGAGGCGGCCCTGATCGCGCGAGAGCTTCTCGACCGAGCCGAAGTCAGGCGGCTGGCTGTGCTGTGCCCACCTCACTTGGCGGAGCAGTGGCAGAGCGAGCTCCGGGATAAGTTCCACATCGAGGCCGAGACCGTCCTGGCTAGCACCGTCTCCCGCCTGGAGCGGGACACGGCTGTCGGCCAGTCGCTCTTCGACGTCTACCCCTTCGTGGTGGTCTCCACCGACTACATCAAGTCCGCTCGCAGGCGAGATGAGTTCGTGCGCACGTGCCCGGAGTTGGTGATCGTGGACGAGGCCCACACCTGCGCCTCGTCTCTGGACCGTCGCGGCGGCCGTCAACAGCGCCACCAGCTCCTGCGGGAACTGGCCGCCGACCCACATCGGCACCTGATCCTGGTCACCGCCACGCCCCACAGCGGCGACGAGGGCGCCTTCCGCTCGCTGCTGGCGCTCCTGAGGCCGGAGTTCGCCGGTCTGCCCCAGGACCTGAGCGGGCGGGCAAACGAAAACCAGCGCCGGGAGGTGGCCCGCCACCTGATCCAGCGCCGCCGCGCCGACGTGCGTGCCTTCCTGCAGGCGCAGGCCGGGTCCGAGACCACCTTCCCCAAGCGCGAGGAGATGGAAGCCACCTACCAGCTCACCGAGGAGTACCGCTCCCTGTTCAATCGGGCCCTGGCCTATGCCCGTGAGCGGGTGGCGGACCAGACCGGCACGGCCTTTCACCAGCGGGTACGGTGGTGGTCGGCCCTGGCGCTCCTGCGCAGCCTGGCGAGCAGCCCCGCCGCGGCGGCGGCCACCCTGCGGATGCGTTCCGGGGCGGCCGACGCGAGCAACGAGGCTGAGGCCGACCTGATCGGCGAGCGGGCCGTGCTTGACCTGGAGGACCTAGAGGCCGGTGAGATACCGGACTCGGCCCCAGGAAGCCAGGAGGACGACGGCGAGTCCGACGGCAGGGGCCAGCGGGACCGCCTGCTGCGCCTGGCGCGTATGGCCGAGGGCCTGCGCGGCCCGGAACACGATGCCAAGCTCCGCGGCGCCATCACCCACGTACGGTCGCTGGTTGACGATGGGTTCCATCCCATCCTGTT
>JBMNTK010000325.1:0-3080 GCA_050945695.1 Anaerolineae bacterium
CAGGGAAGGCAGGGGGATCCGACCATTGCCCTGTTCGATCTGCACCGTGGTTCTATCGCCGGTCTGGGTCACCTGGAAGTCCGGGGTCCAGCGGGCGACGTTGAAAGTGAAATCGGCCTCGAGTAGCTCCTGTGCCCCGCCGGTAACCTCTAGTTCGCCCGCGCCCATCGTCAGGTCCACGATGGCGGCGCTCACCCCGGCCGCCGGCACGGTCCGGCTCTCGGTCTGGAGGTTTCCGGAAGCGACGGGCGAGCAGCCCCAACACATGGTTATCGCCAAGGCCAGCAGCACAAGTCGGGTTCTGACAGTCATGCTTGCACCTCCGCCAGCCGCATCCGCGGCTGCGAGCGCAGTCTACTCGTCAACCTGGGCTTTGCTCAAGCGTGTCAGGGATTTGGGCTAGGATAGCTGACCATGGGGGCTGGTATGGTGACGAGTGACACGTGAAGCGTGATGCGTGACCCGCCGCCCCCAGGCGCACCAGAGTGCGCCTGGGGGCGCCGATGGAGCCCTCGACTCAAGTCGGGGCTAAGGGGCCTTCGGCCGGGCGTCCGGGGTCACGGTAGAGCCGTGACCGTCCAGCGCGGACGCATGATAGGCCCTACGTGGTTGGCGTGCTCGCCTCCCCTCTCCCACGTGTGGGAGAGGGACCGGCATTCGGCTTCGCCGAATGCCGTGGGTGAGGGCTTCCTGCAACCACCTCCACCACGGGCGAGGGCGCACGCATGGGCTATAATGGGGGCCGCAAGGCAATCGGCCCCTAGGGCAGAAAGGGTCACACAAGGCACAGCGTGAAGGAACGGGTGGTAGTGGCGATGAGCGGCGGGGTGGACTCGTCCACTGCCGCGGCCCTGCTGGTGGAGCAGGGCTATGAGGTCATCGGGATCATGCTCCGGCTCTGGGCCGAGATCGAGCCGGGCGTGGAGAGCACGAACCGCTGCTGCGCCCCGGAGGCAGTGGAAGAGGCCCGGGCCGTAGCCCACCAGCTGGGCATCCCCTTCTACCTCATCAACGCCGAGCAGCAGTTTCGCCGGGAGGTGGTAGACTGCTTCATCGAAGAATATGCCCGAGGCCGCACCCCCAACCCCTGTGTGGTGTGTAACCGCCGGGTGCGCTTCGGCTACCTCCTCGACTATGCCCTCATGCTGGGGGCCGACAGGCTGGCTACCGGCCACTACGCCCGCATCCGCCGGTCGCCCACGGGAACCTTCCAGCTCTGGCGCGGGCTGGATCGGGATAAGGACCAGTCCTACATGCTCCATGCCCTGGACCAGCGGCAACTGGAGCGGGCTCTCTTTCCCCTGGGCGAGCTCACCAAGGCGCAGGTTCGAGCATTGGCGGCCGAGCGAGGCCTGCGGGTGGCGGAACGGCCGGAGAGTCAGGACTTGTGCTTCGTCTCCGATGGCAACTACCGCCGCTTCCTGGGCCGATGGGCCCCGGAGATAGCTCGCCCCGGCCCCATCGTAGACCGGTCAGGCCGGCAACTGGGGACACACCAGGGGCTGGCCTTCTACACCATCGGCCAGCGGCGGGGGCTGGGGATCGCCGCCCCGGAGCCCCTCTACGTGGTGGAGCTGAGGCCCCAAGACAGTACCGTCGTCGTCGGCACGGCCGCCGAACTGGGCCGGAACCGGCTGAGCATCTCCCCTATGCACTGGATCGAGGGTCCCCCAGCCACCGGAATGATCGAGGCCGAGGTGCAGATCCGGTACCGGGCTCGTCCTGCCCCGGCCAGCATCACCGTGGAGGGCGATCGGGCCCAGGTTACCTTCCATCAGCCCCTGCGCGACATCACACCTGGGCAGAGCGCCGTCCTCTACCACGGTGACCACTGCCTGGGCGGCGGGCCTATCGAGTCTGTGTCTTGAACGCTGGCCGCCGGGAAGCTACCATGGCCCCAAGCTAGGCTCTAGCAAGCCCTGGGCGCCCAGTTTGGCGCCCAGGCAAGGAAGGCATATGAAAGCCCGACTGTTTCTGCTGTTAGTCCTAATGGCACTGTTGGCATCCGCCTGTACAGCCGCCACACCAGTGGGCACCCCTACTGCCGCTGCTGAACCGACACCGCTGAGCACACCCACAGCCGTAGGGGAGGATGCCCCGCCGGCCACCGTCCTCCCAACCGTGATCAGCCCGCTTCCTACACCCGAGGCCACGGCCACGCCGCCCGCCGGTGCGGTGGAAGCGCTGCTGGACTACTTCACCGCCATCAACGACCAAGACTACGCCCGCGCCTTCGCGATCTGGGCGGGCGACGGCGAGGCCAGTGGGCAGACCTTCGATGAGTTCGCCGCCGGTTTCGCCGATACCGTCCAGGTGACCGCGCTCCTGGGCGCACCGGCGGAGCCGGACGCCAGCGCCGAGACAGTCACCCTGCCGGTGCGGCTCCTGTCTGTCATCAACGTCTCGGAAAGCGAGCAGGAGGTGCAACGCTTCCAGGGCACCTACACCATGGCGCCGGTCCCCGAGGGCTGGGTAATCGCCGAGGCCAGCGTCTCGGAGACGGACCAAGAGGATGAGGCACCGGCTGATGTGGCTGAGCCGCTTGTGACCCTGGAGTCGTACTTCCAGGCCATCAATGCCCGTGATTACGCCCGGGCCTTTACTTACTGGGGCAGCCTGGGCCAAGAGAGCGGGCAGACGTTCGCCGCGTTCCAGGAGGGCTTCGCCACTACCGAGGAAGTGGCGGTAGACCTGGGCGAGCCCCAGCTGGGCGGCGCCGCCGGGTCGGTCTTCGCGGACGTGCCGGCGGTCATCGTAGCCACCCAGACGGATGGCACGGTAATCTCGTACTGTGGCACCTACACCCTGCGCCGGGCTAACGTCCCTCCGTTTGACCAGTTCGGCTGGCGCATAGTGAGTGCGGACGTCCAGGAGATCGGTAACGTCGAGCCCGGCAGCGACGAGGCTCGGAGCCTGCTGGGCGCCTGCCCGTAGCTGAGGCTGCCGCCACATCGAAGCATCACGCCCATAGGAGAAGCAGGTGAGCCCCACCACTTACCGCGTACTGGTGAGCACTGACCTGGGTGGTGACCCGGACGACATCCAGTCGCTGGTGCACCTCCTGCACTACTCGGACATCC
>JBMNTK010000326.1:0-3042 GCA_050945695.1 Anaerolineae bacterium
GCCACAGCAGGGGCGATGCTCGGCATACCGGTACTGCGCATGAGGGGCGACTACCTGGCCATCGTGACCCTCGGCTTCGGCGAGATCATCCGCATCCTGGTCATGTCTGACACGCTGAAGAGCGTGCTGGGCGGGGCCCAAGGCATCATCGAGATTCCCGGGCCCTCCATTGGGAGCTTCACCTTCCTGCGTCCGCAGCACTTCTACTACCTGATCTTGCTCGGGTGCCTGCTGGTGATCTTCGTCTCCCGGCGAATCAGCGACTCTCGGGTGGGCCGGGCGTGGATGGCTATCCGCGAGGATGAGGACGTGGCCGAGGCCACAGGCGTCAACCTGGTGAAGTACAAGCTGCTGGCCTTTGCCCTCGGCGCTTCATTCTCCGGGATCGGCGGGGCGATCTTCGCGTCCTGGGTTCACTCGGTCTTTCCCAACTCGTTCACGCTCCTGGTGTCCATCAACATCCTGAGCCTGGTCATCGTGGGTGGCATCGGGAGCATCCCTGGCGTCATCCTCGGTGCGTTCGTGCTGGTGGGCCTGCCGGAAGTGCTGCGTGAGTTTGCCGACTTCCGGATGCTCTCCTTCGGAGCGCTCCTGGTGGTCATGATGCTGGCCCGCCCCGAAGGCCTGTGGCCGGCGCAACAGCGGCGGCGCGAGTTACGGACGGAGGCGCTAGAGACATGAACGAGACCTCAGCTCCGCCCATCTGCCTGTCCGCTCAGCGGGTGACCAAGCGCTTCGGTGGCCTCATCGCCGTCGACTCGGTGAGCCTGGATATCCCCGAGCGCACCATAGCCAGCGTGATCGGGCCGAACGGTGCCGGCAAGACGACGTTCTTCAACTGCATCACCGGGCTCTACACCCCTGAGGAGGGCGACATCCTCTTCCGGGGACAGTCCGTGGTGGGCTACCGTCCGGACAACATCACTGCAATGGGGATAGCCCGGACCTATCAGAACATCCGGCTCTTCCGCGCCATGACGGCGGTGGAGAACGTCCTGGTGGGGCAACACGTCCACCTGCGCTCGGGGGTGTTTGGGGCGGTGTTCCGCCCTTCGAGCACCGTCCTGGAGGAGGAGCGGGCCTACAAGGAAGCCCTGGAGCTTCTGGCGTTCGTGGGCCTGGCCGGGCGCGGTGATGTCGTGGCCACCAGCCTCCCCTATGGCGACCAGCGACGCTTGGAGATCGCCCGGGCACTGGCGTCTCGTCCCAAGCTGCTGCTGCTCGACGAGCCCACGGCCGGGATGAACCCGCAGGAGACCGATCAGCTCATGCACTTCATCCGGCGGCTGCGGGATGAGCTGGGGCTGACGATTCTGCTCATCGAGCACGACATGCGGGTGGTGATGGGGATATCGGACCAGGTTTCGGTTCTGCACTACGGGACTAAGATCGCTGAGGGCACGCCCGCGGAGGTCCAGAACGACCCGCGTGTGATCGAAGCATACCTAGGGGCGGCGGACGGCGATGGCCAAGCTTGATGTAGAAGGCATCCACACGTTCTACGGCAATATCGAGGCCCTGAAGGGCGTCTCCCTCCGGGTCGAGGAAGGCGAGATCGTCACCTTGATCGGGGCTAATGGTGCCGGAAAGACCAGTACCCTCAACAGCATATCCGGTCTGCTTCATCCGCGTTCGGGCAGGATCTTACTGGACGGTGAGGTGATCAGCGGCCTGGCGCCGCATCAGGTGGTAGCGCGGGGTGTGTCCCAGGCCCCGGAGGGCCGGCGCATCTTCTCGAGGCTGAAAGTGATCGAGAATCTCGAGATGGGTGCCTTCCTCCGTAACGACAAGGCCGGCATCGCCGCTGACACCGAGCGGATCTTCGACATGTTTCCCCGGCTCCGGGAGCGTCGCAACCAGGTGGCTGGTACGCTTTCCGGTGGCGAGCAGCAGATGTTGGCCATCGGCCGGGCACTGATGGCCAGGCCGAGCATCCTGCTGCTGGACGAGCCTTCCATGGGGCTGGCGCCCCTGCTGGTCCGGGAGATCTTCAGCATCGTGCAGGAGATCAACAGAGAGGGCACGACCGTACTCCTGGTAGAGCAGAACGCGCACATGGCCCTGTCGGTGGCCTCGCGCGCCTACGTGATCCAGAGCGGCAGAGTGGTGCTGGAGGGGTCGGCAGCGGAGGTCGCCGGCAATCCGGAGGTTCGCCGAGCTTACCTGGGTGAGGGGTGAGCGCCATCCCTTGGGTTGTCTGGGCCGCGATCGCTCTTGTGGCGCTCGCGGCCTTCCTCTATTGGCTCTTCGTGCTTGCAGAGGGCGCCTACCTCGGCTCCAAGGTCGTCTGCAAGCTCTATGATTGGACCGCTTCTCGATACGAGGCCATCAAGGGGTTTGAGCCCTACTACGAGGAGCGGTTCATCGGAGAGCCCTTGGCCATGGCCCTTGCCGGCCGGCCGGAGCCCTTGGTGCTCGACGTGGCGGCCGGCACCGGACGACTCCCGCGAGCCCTATTCCCATCCATGCCGAGCTTCTCCGGGCTAGTGGTCGAAGTAGACCGGGCACGAGCCATGTTGGCAGAGGGCAGGAAGCTGTTGGCAGGCGAGGAGTCCCGCGTCGCTTCCGTGCAGGCGGATGGCATGACGCTGCCCTTTGGCGACGCCACCTTCGATGCCGTGGTGTCCCTGGAGGCGCTCGAGTTCTTCCCCGATCTGCGGGGAGCCCTGGCAGAGATGGCCCGGGTCCTCGAGCCAGGTGGTTTCCTGATGATCACGAACCGCAAAGGCTGGGGGAAGTACTACATGCCCGGACGGGTGCGGCCCCTGGCCGAAGTCCTCCAGATGCTTACTGAGCTCGGCTTTCCCCAGCCGGTCAGCTCGGTCTGGCAGGTGAACTACGATCTCATCTGTGCCGCGAAGGGGCCCCGAGACGGTTCCGAGACCTCATCAATGGCCCCAGGATAGGGTGACCTGCCCCCGCCACGTGGCGTCCTCATCCGCGGGGAGGCCCCAGACCACCACGATGCGAGTGCCCTGATAGACCCGCTCCTCTCCCTGTTCGGTACGATGCTGGCTGTGGAGGGGGTGCGCGAAGACACGG
>JBMNTK010000327.1:0-3024 GCA_050945695.1 Anaerolineae bacterium
CTCGAGTACCTTGACCCGACAGCGGCCACAGGTCCCCCGTCCACCGCACACGGCAGCAATGCTGATGCCTGCCTCGCGGGCGATGGTCAACAGGTCAGTGTCGGGGCGGCATGCCGCCCGCCGGCCTACTGGCTCAAAGTCTATGTAACACGTCCGACTGCCACGCTCCACCATACCGCTCCTGAATCTATGCTTGCCTCTGGCGGAAGGCCGTGATGTAACGCATAGCCCATTCGTCCTTGGCCAGAAGCACATCGGCAGCCAGTATGTACTGCCGCGACTTCGCCGCATCCACGATGGGAGCATTCAGCCCGGCGGCGATGGCCAGGCTCAGAAAGACGCCGTTGAGTAGGTCACGGTCCGGCAGACCGAAGGAGACGTTGCTGGCTCCCAGGGTGAGGTTCACCCCCAATTCCTCGCGCACCAGCCTCATGGCCTCGAGCGTCACCAGCGCGGCGTTGGCGTCCGAACTGACGGTGAGCGCCAGGCAGTCCACCACCAGGTCTTCACGAGGTACGCCCACCGCCTCGGCCCGCTCCGCGATCTTCCGGGCCACGGCCAACCGTCCCTGCGCATCCGACGGAATGCCCGAGTCGTCCATGCAGAGGGCCACGGTAGGCAGCTTGAACTCGGCCACCAGGGGAAGGATCTCGGATAGAGATCGCTCTTCGCCGTTGATGGAGTTCACCAGTGGCCGTCCCGGGGCCACCTTGAGGGCCGCCTCCAGGGCCTTCGGCCTGGTCGAATCCACGGCGATGGGCACATCCACTTCCTCGGCTACGGCCTGCACCGCCTCTGCCAGGAAGACGTCCTCGTTCACGCCGGCGGCGCCCACGTTGACGTCAATCACATCGGCACCGGCCTCTACCTGCTCACGAGCGTAACGGCGGATCAGCGCCAGGTCGCCGGCTACCATGGCCGCGGCCAGTCGCTTCTTTCCAGTAGGGTTGATACGCTCGCCGATCAAGACCGTTGGCCTATCGGGGGCGATGACAACCTCGGTGCTCCTGCCAACCAGTCTAGTCTCCATAGAGACGACTCCTTTCTGCCCGACGGACCTGGGCGCTCATCCGAGGTGAGGGCCACGCGGACTGCTAGGGAAACCGTGCCATCCTCGCCTCGGATTAGCGCATCCTTTGGCGATGTTAGCACACGGTGCTACCCGATGCCAGAACGACCGGCGCGGTCAGGTTTTCGGGCCTGGCCGGGCCGCCGCTTGAGTCCAACGCGCTGTAGCGGCTATAATCGGCCCTGGGGATGGGCCCTAACACTATCCAGCGTCAACCACACGTGCCGCGGCCTTGCGGTGATGCTCGATGTCAGCCTCTCCATCCAGCCCATCGCGATGCCAAGGGCCTGGCCGCGCCCCGCGGGGCTTGGGGCGAGCAAGGCGGGCCCGCTGCCTTACCAGACAACCTGTCCCCTACGTGGGGCTCCAACTGAGAGCGGATGATGGACACTGAGCAGTTCGCCTGGCGTGAGATCCTCGCGCGCATATTCGAGGGCCTGGAGGTCGAGCGCGATGTCTCGCCGGCCTGGCTCGTCAACCCGGAGACGGGTCGGCAACTGCGCCTGAACTACCTGCTGCCAGAGGTAGGCCTAGCGGTGCGGATCGAGGGGCTGCGTGGACGAGAGCAGCGCCAGGGGCCGGACGAGCTGGAGCGGCAGCAGCAGCGAGAGCGCGAGCTTGCCCGCGAGCGCCTCTGTGAGGAGCACGGCATCCGCCTAGTCCGCTTCGACGTCTACGATGAGCCGGCGGACGTGTTCCGCGCCCTCAACTCGGGGCTGGCCTGGGCCACCCGCCAGGTCGCCAAGGCGGACGTGGACCCCGAGCGGAAGCTGGCCCTGATGGAGAAGTTGCGCGCCGCGCGCCAACGCAGCGACGAGATCCGCGCCAGCATACGCACGGCGCGCGACCTGCAGACCTGGGCCGAGCTCTGGGTGGATCGGGCCTACCTGGAGGCGCGGAGCGCCCCGGCGCCGGTGCCCACCGGCCCCATCCCCCGCTACGCACTTCACATGCGCGTCAAGCACCGGGACTTCGGCCCCGGACGGGTAACGGCCCTGACGGATGAGAACGGCGACCAGATCGTGACCGTTCGCTTCGACACCGGTGAAGAGAGGCAGTTCCTCGCCCAGCTGGTGGTAGACAAGCTCCGCCCCTGCTAACAGCAACGCAAACAGGGGAGCTAGGAGATCCTAGCTCCCCCTCGTGACGGCTCCCCAATTCTCCCTGCGTGAATCCCCCTACCGCAGCTCGGCCGGCTTCAGGGTCCAAGCCTGCAGCCGCGTCAGGGCGGTGAGGTCGGGGGCTTTGAACCCCTCCGGGAAGACACTCCATCCCCAGAGGCCCTGGTCGTCCCGGGCCACGTTGTCCTCGAGCACCAGCCGCTGCGGACGGAACTCCACCTCTGTATCCGCCGACCCACCCGCCAGCAGGGCTCGCACTGCCGCCGAGGCGGCGACGAACAGCGATACCGGCCCCACCTCGCCCGCTCCCAAGGCAACGCGGGAAGGCAGATGGCCGCGGGCATCAACCTCCGTCAGCGCGGCACGGGCGGCCCCCGCCACCGCCCCGACTGTGGCCTGCCCGCCCTGCTCCGGGCTTGGCTCCGTTGTCGGACCCAGCGGAGAGCTCAGATCCACGACGTCGGGAAGGCTGCCAGACTCGCTCCAGGTGGACAGGGCGCGCAGGAGGCCAGAGAGGATCTCCGCCGGGGAGAGCATGCCCACGCTGCTGGCGCCATAGGTGACCTCGCCACCCATGTCAGCCGCCAGCTTGGACAATTCTGCGACCGGGACAGGCCCAGCCGGCCCGTAGGCCCGATACTTGCCCAGCAGCTCGGTGGCGTCCACCACCTCCACGTCCGGGTGGTTCAGGGCCAGGTCGAGGAACTGGGCGAACAGGTCCAAACGAGCGGCGGACTCCTCGGGGCTCAGGAGCGGTGCCCCCTGCCACTTCTCCCGAGGGGTGTTGCGGCCGCGCCCGAAGTTGACCCCGCCATCCCAGAAGGCCGAGGTGGC
>JBMNTK010000328.1:0-2976 GCA_050945695.1 Anaerolineae bacterium
CAGCCCATGCAGGTGGACTTCTTCCCGCTGCTGCCGTGGATAGGGGTCATGATCCTGGGCACCGTCGTCGGGCGCTTCTTGTACCCAGGCGGCAAGCCCCGGTTCTCCCTGCCGGACTGGAGCGGGAGCCCGGCCCTGAGACCGCTGATCTGGATCGGTGCCCGCTCCCTGCCCGTCTACCTGATCCACCAACCCATACTCATCACCATTCTGTTGCTAGCGCTTCAGATCTAACCGCAGAGATCGCGGAGACCGCGGAGGAAGTGCAGAGAAAGAAGGGGATGGGAGAGCTGAGCTAGGGTACCGCCGTCATGGGCGCAGGGAGTCAGGGTTGCGAATCGTTTCTCTGCGCTCTCAGCGGTCTCTGCGGTGAAATCCCTGTACTGTGAGGTTAACCAAATGGCTGAGAAGGTTAGGAAGACCGATGAGGAATGGCGGGAGCAGCTGACTCCCGAGCAATACCGAGTGACCCGGCAGGCCGGCACCGAGCGGCCCTTCACCGGCGAGTACTGGGACCACCACGAAGAAGGCGAATACCTGTGCGTCTGCTGTGGTGCCCCCCTCTTCAGCTCCGAGGCCAAGTTCGATTCGGGCAGCGGCTGGCCCAGCTTCACCTCGCCCCAGAACGAGATGGCCGTGACCGAGCGCACCGACCTCAGCCACGGCATGGTGCGCACGGAAGTGCTCTGCCGGGCCTGTGAGGCCCACCTAGGTCACGTCTTCCCCGATGGCCCCGCGCCCACCGGCCTGCGCTACTGCATCAACTCGGCCGCCCTCCGCTTCCAGGCCCAAGAGGAGACCCCCGAAGACAAGGGTTAGGCGGAGACCGGCGTCACCGGCGTTCCATCCTGGCCCCAGACCGCAGCTCCTCCCTTGAAGCGATGAAGATGCCCGCCAGGATGAGCGCTCCCCCGGCCAGGGTCCAGGTGGCCACGGCCTCGCCAAAGACGAGGTAGGCGAGCAGGCCGGAGCCGATGGGCTCGGCCATGGTGGTCATGGCCACGTAGGTGGCAGAGATGTGGCGCAAGGCCCAGTTGAGGACCGAGTGCCCCACCAGCTGGGAGACCAGAGCCATGGCCAGCACCCAGCCGTACCCCGCCAAGCTGAACCCAAACAGCGGCTGACCGGTGGCCACCGCCAGGATGAGCACGGTGGCCGCCGCCAGCCCGTACACTATCGCCGAGTAGGCCAGCAGTGATCGGCCAGCCCGCACGCGCCGGCCGATCATCAGGTAGCCGGCCATCATCACCGCACCCAGGAGCGCCAGCCCGTCCCCGAGCAGGTGCAGCTGGCTGCGGGCCAGGTCGCCCCAGCCGATAGCGAGACTGCCGGCCACGGCCACGGCGATGCCCGTCACCGTTCCCGCCCCAGGCCGCTCCCGCAGTAGCAACCAGGAGCCCAGGCCCACGAAGACCGGCCCCGTGGTCACCAACACCACCGAGCTGGCCACCGAGGTATAGCGCAGAGAGGCGATCCAGGTGATAAAGTGGAAGCCCAGGAAGGCACCGGCACCGGCCAGCAGCCTCCACTCGCGGCCGGAGATGCCCCGGATCTCCTGGCCGCAGCGGGTCCACGCATAGGGCAGGAGCAGGGCCGAGGCCAGGGTCAGCCGCCAAGCGGCGATGGCCAGCGACGGCATGCCTTCCGCCTGGGCCAGCCGGATGAAGATGGCGGCAAAGGAGATGGCCACCACCGCCACCGCCAGGCCCAGGGCCAAGCGCAGGCGGGAGCCGTCTGCGGCTCTCACCCCCATCCCGGGCGCGGACGGCTTCTCTGTAGGATCTGTGCTCATAGCTTCCTGGCAGCTTTTGGTCCACAACCGGGACCGTAGGTATACTGGCGGCAGCGGTCACGATGGAGGTGATTCACTGTCCGACTCCCACTCCGCGAGTTCCAGTGCCGGCAAGGCACTGCTGATCCTCTGTCTGTTAGCGGTCTCGCTTCTGTTAGTCTCCGTTAGTATGAACAAGGAGAGTAGCGCTATGGCAGCCGAGCCCAAACCCAGGGCGACCGTACCTCCCATTGACCAAGCTCAGCCCGCCCACGTCAAGACAGCGACCTTCGCCCTTGGCTGATTCTGGGGCCCTGACTCCCGGTTCGGGAGTATGGCCGGAGTCATCCGGACGCGCGTAGGTTATGCCGGCGGCATCAAGGAGAACCCCACCTACTACGACCTCGGCGACCACACAGAAACGGTCCAGATAGACTACGACCCCGAGCGGGTCAGCTTCGAGGAGCTGCTCGAGGTCTTCTGGAATAGCCATAACCCGACGCGGCGGCCTTGGTCGCGCCAGTACGCATCCATCGCCTTCTACCACGACGAGGAGCAGCGCCAGGCGATCTTGGCGTCCAAAGAGAGACGGGAACGTAGCTCTGGACAGCAAATCTACACCGAGGTCCGGGAACTGGACCACTTCTACCTGGCCGAGGGCTATCACCAGAAGTACTTCCTGCGTAACACCCCCGAGATCATGCGCGAGTTCCAGGCCATGTACCCCAATGAGGCCGACATCGTAGACTCCACCGCCGCCGCCCGTGCCAATGGGTACCTGGGCGGCTACGGTGACCCGGAGGTCCTGCGGGAGGAACTCAGCAGCTATGGTCTCTCGCCCCGTGCCAACCAGACCCTCCTCAGCCTGGTTGGCCGCCGGGCACGGTAGACGGGCCGCACACAGCACGTCTCCAGTCGGGGCAGCACTGTGCCGCTGGCTCCCCGAGGAAGAGCGGCCAAGGTTGCTGCCTGGGGCGATTGCATCTTGTGCCTGGGCCGGCTCGCATCACTGAGGGGTGCGGGCTGCTAGGCGCACACTGGTACGCCCAGGCCCCAGGCACGCTGGTGAGGCCCCCGGTGACACGTGACCCATCGCCGCACTCCTCGGGATGAGTGCCATTCCGAGCGCCTCTCCGTGTCATTCCGAGCGAAGCGAGGAATCCCTGGCCCGCGGGAGGGGTAGATCCCTCGCTTCGCTCGGGATG
>JBMNTK010000329.1:0-2956 GCA_050945695.1 Anaerolineae bacterium
AGGCGCCTGGCTCCAGGAGGACAGCGCGGACGTGGCGGAGGGACTCCGGCACGCCCGGCAGGTCAGGGACGGGCTCCGCGGCTGGGGTCGCAAACTGGAGCAAGTCCGCGCGGGTGCGGGCGAGGCGACAGAGGGCGCGGCTGTCCGGTGGCCGCGCGTCGTCCCAGGTGAGGTAGATGGTTACCTCTCGGCCGGCGGCAATCGCCCGCAGCAGGCGCAGCTGGACGGGGCTGAACTGGTCGAACCCGAGGACGAGGAGGGGAGCGTGCCCATCCAGCAGGTCGGGCTGGCGCTCGAGCGCGTCGGCGGCCAGCGCTAGAATGCCGTCGGCGTCGGAGAGGTTGCGCTGGGTCAGGAAGTCCTGGTAGCGGCGGTAGATCAAGGCCAGCTGCCGGTCTCGCTGGGAGCCGGTCCGGCGGGCTTCGGCTTCCACCTGGGACGGGGTGATCTCTTGGGTGCGCATCTCCCGCAGCCAGTCGAGCACCACGCGGAAGAAGCCGGGGAACCGGGCCACGGCGGCGAAGGTGGTCAGCTCGCCGGCGGCGTCCATTTCGTCCAGGAGGCGGCGCACCAGGGTGAGGGCAGCGTGCCCATCCAGCTCAGCCACGGGCAGGGCGGCTCGGTCCACGAGAAATTCGGCGAGCCGGTAGAACTGCCAGGCCTCTACCGCGGCATGGTCGCCCAGGCGTCGCTGCCACTGGAGGACGGAGTCATCACCGGGCAGGAGGACGTGTACCGGCAGCAGGGGGTTCCCCTGCCGATGGACGCGGACGCGGGCGACGGCATGTTCCAGGGCGGCGTCCAATGAGGGTGCGGTGAGCAGGGTTGCGGCCATGGCGGGGTTCTAGGGCAGCATGGGGATTGTGTCAAGCGGGGTAGGTTGGCCCCCATTTGCCCGTGCCGGAGAGCCCAGGGGGTGCTAGAATCGGGGCAGGAGAAGCGATGAGACTGCACGAGTACCAGGCCAAGCGGCTATTGTCCCAGCGCGGCATCGTGACCCCGGAAGGCGCGGTGGCCTATACCCCCGGCGAGGCGCACGAAGTTGCGGCGCAGCTCGGGGGGCGGGTAGTGGTCAAGGCCCAGGTCTTGGCGCCCGGGCGAGGCCGAGCCGGGGGCATCCGGGTGGCAGAAGACCCCGAGGCTGCCGAACTGGCCGCCCAGGAGATCATGGCCCTGAACATCGGGGGGCTGCCGGTACGCAGGGTGCTGGTGGAGCGCGCCATTGATATCAGGCAGCAGATGTACATGGGCCTGGCGCTGCAACCCACGGGCGAGACGTCCTTCACCGTGGCTACCGAGGCCGCTCCTTTCACCGGGCCACCTCGCACCATCACCGTGGACTACACGAGCGGCCTGCACCCCTTCCAGGTGCGGGACCTGGCATACTCCCTGGGGCTGCCGCGGCGGGCTGCGGAAGCGATGGTGACCATGGGGCTTGCCCTGTGGGATACCCTCATCGCGACCGATGCCCTCAGGATCGAACTCAACCCGCTGGCCCTCACCCCGATGGAGGACCTGGTAGTTGTGGACGCCAAGGTCACCCTGGATGACAACGCCCTGTACCGCCATCCGGAGATGGCTGAGCTGCGGGAGGCAGAGGAGTTCAACCCGGCGGAGGCCGAGGCCCGACGGTACGGCCTGTACTACGTGCAGTTGGACGGCAATATCGGCTCGCTGGTCAATGGGGCCGGGCTGGCTATGGCCACCAGCGACGCCATCGAAGCTCTGGGGGGACGCTCGGCTGGCATCCTGGACGTGGGCGGCGGCGCGCGGGCCGCGAGGGTGGCCGCGGGCATGAACCTGCTCCTGCGGGACGTTCGCCTGCGTTCCATCCTGGTGGCCATCTTCGGGGGGATCACTCGCTGCGACGAGGTAGCCACCGGCATCCTGGCAGCCATCCAGTGCTCGGGCGTCCAGGTGCCTGTCTTCGTGCGCCTCACGGGCACCAACGAGCACGAGGGCCGGCGAATGCTGGCCGGAGCACCGGTTACCCTGGTGAACGACCTTCTGGAGGGGGCACGCCTAGCCGTGGCCGGCGCCAAGACGGGAGTGCCCGGCGAGGGGATGGCATGAGCATACTGCTGGACGCCGAAACCCGGGTATTGGTCCAGGGCATCACCGGCCGGGAGGGCCGCTTCCACACCCAGCGTATGTTGGACTACGGCACTAACGTGGTGGCGGGGGTGACACCGGGCCGGGGCGGCGAGTGGGTGCACGGGGTGCCCGTCTTCGACAGCGTGCGCGAGGCCATCGAGGCGACTGAGGCCGAGGCCTCGGTGACCTTCGTGCCGGCAAGGTTCGCCACCGATGCCATCTTCGAGGCTGCCTATGCCGGGATCAGGCTGATCGTCAGTGTGACCGAGGGTATCCCGGTGCACGACGTGGTGCGGCTGCGCCACTTCCTGTTCGAGCGCAATGCTCGCCTGATCGGTCCCAACTCACCCGGCATCGTGGTGCCGGGGGTGGCCAAGGTGGGCATCATGCCCGGTGGCATCCACACCCCCGGCCCGGTGGCGGTGATCTCGCGCAGCAGCACCCTCACCTACGAGATCGTAGCCTCGCTGAGCCGGTCTGGGATCGGGCAGTCCACCGTGGTAGGGGTGGGCGGCGACTACGTCGTGGGCACGGGCTTCGTGGAGCTGCTGGAGCTCCTCAACGATGACCCCGACACCGAGCAGGTGGTACTGATCGGGGAGATCGGGGGCATGGAGGAGCAGGCAGCGGCAGCCTACATCGGCAGCCACATGAGCAAGCCGGTGGTGGCCTACATCGCCGGGCTGACCGCCCCGCCCCGCAAGCGCATCGGGCATCCGGGGGCGATCGTGGACCAGGCGGAGACGAGCGCCCAGGAGAAGATCGAGGCCCTGCGGGCGGCAGGGGTGCAGGTGGCCGAGCATCCGGCGCAGGTGGCGGAGCTGCTGCGGACGCGCGAGGGGGCGTAGGGGTGACGAGTGAT
>JBMNTK010000330.1:0-2938 GCA_050945695.1 Anaerolineae bacterium
CACCGGACGCGATGGTCTTGTAGGGGCGGACGACCCCGTCCGCCCTCCGGGGCAGGCGCAGTGGCCTGCCCGCCGATGCCCTGATGGACGCAGGGCACTGCCCCGCCCCTACCCGCTATCACCGGCGTGACCCCGGGTAGGCACCGGACGCGATGGTCTTGTAGGGGCGGACGACCCCGTCCGCCCTCCGGGGCAGGCGCAGTGGCCTGCCCCTACCCGGACGTCACCGGTGGCCGAAGGCCTTAAGACGCCCGCTCCCTTTCGGACAACCACGGAACACCGCCCGCTCTGCCTAGCCGCATCAGCCCGCCGTAGGGCGGGCTTTGCCTAGGTAGCCGGGGGATTCACCCCCCGGCGAAGCCCCGCCCCTACGCAGATCCGCAGGATTCCAGCCTCCCCACCGCCCCCTCACCCATACAGCGCCGGGGGCGGGCTCGATCAGTCGCGCACAAGCCGCTATAATGCGCCAGCATCCACACTGACATCCGTTCCCCCACTGGAGGACGCTATGCAGAAGAAGACCGTGCGCGACATAGACGTAGCCGGCAAGAGAGTGTTCGTCCGGGTGGACTTCAACGTCCCCCTCGAGGATGGGGCCGTGGCCGACGATACCCGCATCCGCGCTGCCCTGCCGACCATTGACTACCTGCGCGACCACGGCGCGGCGGTGATACTGGCCTCGCACCTGGGCCGTCCCAAGGGCAAGGTGGACCCCCGCTACTCGCTCAAGCCCATCGCTCGCTACCTCTCCGAGCAGATGGGTCTGCCGGTGCAGATGGCCCCTGACTCAACCGGCGCCGAGGTAGAGAAGATGGCCGCCGGCCTGCAGCCGGGAGAGGTCCTGCTCCTGGAGAATACCCGCTTCCATCCGGAAGAGGAGAAGAACGACGCCGGCTACGCGGCCGCCTTGGCCCGCCTGGCCGACATCTACGTCAACGACGCCTTTGGGGCTGCCCACCGCGCTCACGCCAGCACCGAGGGCATCGCCCGACACCTGCCCGCCGTCGCCGGCTTCCTCATGGAGAAGGAGCTCGACTTCCTCGGCCGGGCCCTGAGCAACCCCGAGAAGCCCTTCGTGGCCATACTGGGCGGCGCCAAGATCTCCGACAAGATCGGCGTCATCAACAGCCTCCTTGAACGGGTGGATCGCCTGCTCATCGGTGGCGGTATGGCCAACACGTTCCTCAAGGCCCGTGGCCTCTTCGTGGCTGACTCGCTGGTGGAGGACGAGGTCCTGGACACCGCTCGGTCCCTCATGGAGCGGGCAGGTGACCAGCTGGTCCTGCCGGCTGATGTCGTGGTGGCCAACGCTTTCGACGCCAAGGCCGACTCCCAAGTGGTCCGCGTGGACGCCGTCCCCGAGGGCTGGCGCATCCTAGATATCGGCCCGCGCACTATCGAGCGCTTCACTGCCGAGCTGAAGCCGGCCAAGACCGTGTTCTGGAACGGTCCCATGGGCGTCTTCGAGTTCCCCCGCTTTGCCGAGGGCACCGTAGCCATCGCCCGCGTCGTGGCCGATCTCGACGCCACCACCATCATCGGCGGTGGGGATTCCGTGGCTGCCGTGGAGCAGGCCGGCGTGGCGGACCGCATAACCCACATCTCCACCGGCGGCGGCGCTTCGCTGGAGTTCATGGAGGGCAAGGAACTACCGGGCGTGGCTGCCCTACAGGACAAGTAGCCTCGCGTGAGCGATTGAGCGTTCGTAGGGCACCTCTTCCGAACAGACGACTTGAGGGGGGAATGATCATGGAGGAACCGCTTTACCGCAGCCGGGCTCCAATACGCGTGGACCTGGCGGGCGGATGGACAGACGTACCGTTCTTCGCCGCCGAACGGGGCGGAGCGGTGGTCAACGCCACCATCAACCGCTACACCTACGCCACTCTGGCAGCCCGTAGCGATGAGAAGATCGAGATCACATCCGCCGACTTCCAGCAGTTCCTGAGCGTCCGCAACTTCCGGGAACTCGAGTACGACGGAAACCTGGACCTGATCAAGGCTGCCATCTCTCGCCTCGGGATCCAGCGGGGCATGAACCTCTTCGTCCGCTGCGACGCCCCGCCCGGCTCGGGCACCGGTTCGTCCGCTTCTATCGGGGTGGCGCTCATCGGGCTGCTCAACATGCTTCAGGACAACCGCCTGTCCTGCTACGAGATTGCCCGGCTGGCCAACCTCCTGGAAACCGAAGAACTGCACATCGCCGGCGGCAAGCAGGATCAGTACGCCGCCGCCATCGGTGGGTTCAACTTCATGGAGTTCGGGGACACAGCCGTGAACGTGAGCCCGCTCCACCTGGACACCAGCGTAGTGACCGAGCTGGAGAAGCACCTCGTGCTCTGCTACACCGGCAAGTCCCGCCTCTCCGGCAACCTGATCACCACCGTCCAGGAGGCCTACCAGGCCGGTCGCCCGCAGACGGTCGGAGCGCTGGAGCGGATGCGGGATGTGGCGGTGGAGATGAAGAGTGCCCTCCTCAAGGGCCAGGTGGGCGAGTTCGGCCGGCTCCTGCAGGAGAACTGGGAGAACCAGAAGCAGCTGCACCCGTCCATCACTACCAGCCAGATCGACGCGCTCTTCGAGGCTGCCCAGGCCGCCGGGGCCGTGGGCGGCAAGGCCCTAGGCGCTGGCGGAGGGGGCTGCGTGCTCTTCCTCAGCCAGCCCGATCGTGAGCACGACGTGCGCACCGCTCTGGAGAAGTCCGGGGTGCAGATCCTGGACTTCAACTTCGAGTTCGGGGGTCTGCGAACCTGGAGCAGTTGGAACGGCGCCCGTATCGTGGACTAGGCCACACGACAGCGTGATGTACCCCGGGGGCCGCGGCCCCCGGGGGGGCTAGTCCTCCGGAAGCGGGGGTAGTTCGTCCAGCGAGGACAGGCCCAGAAGCCGAAGGAAACCCGGAGTAGTGCCGTACGCTATGGGACGTCCCGGTTGATCC
>JBMNTK010000331.1:0-2903 GCA_050945695.1 Anaerolineae bacterium
GGCCGTGCGCGCAGGGCCTGGAGCACCTCTAGGCCGTTGACCTTAGGCAGCATCAGGTCCAGAAGGAGCACATCCGGCGCCCGGTCCAGGAGCGTCAGCGCCTCCTCCCCGTCATAGGCGGCCAGGATCTCCACCGGCCGGGGCGCCGTGCTCAGGTACCGCTCCACCAGCCGCACCACCCCCGGGTCATCGTCCACCACCAGCACCCGCCGGGCATCCGGGGCCGCCTCCTGCAACGTACGCAGCAACCCCTCGTTGCTGAAGGGCTTCATCAGGCAGTGAGAGAAGCCCTCGGCCAAGGCCAGGTGCTCCTCAAGGGGGAGCGAGAAGGCTACCACCGGCACCAACTGGGGCCGACACTCCCGGGCCAGCTCCTCCAGGGCCTCCTGGTCCAAGCTCCCTGCCGGCAGCACCACCGCGTCCGCCTGGGCCTGCCTGACCGCGCCGGCCAACTCCTCTGGCCTGTCCACCGCCACCACCTCGCTGCCGTCTAGGTAGCGGGTGAGAAGGCGCTGAAACTGCGGAGGCTGGGCCAGCGTCACCAGCCGGCGGGGTGCCTGCGGCCGAGAGGCAGGGTAGCGCCAGCCCGAGGCCACCTGGGGCCGCTGGCGCCTCACCACGGCCGCCGAGGGCAGGGGCAGGGTGAAGTGGAAGACGCTCCCCTTCCCGACTTCGCTTTCCGCCCAGATGCGGCCGTCATGCAGAGAGACAAACTCGCGGCAGATGGCCAGCCCCAGGCCCGTGCCCCCGTAACGCCGACGCAGGGACGTATCCACCTGGTGGAACTCTCCGAAGATATCCTGGAGCTGCTCGGCGGGGATGCCCACCCCCGTGTCCTCCACCGACACCTGTACCTCTTCCTCCCGCACCTGTACCCGCACGGTGATCCCGCCAGACTCGGTGAACCGGGCGGCGTTGGTGAGCAGATTGAGGAGCACCTGGCGGATACGGGTCGGGTCGGCATAGAGCGACGGAATGCTCTCCGGCATCTCCACCCGCAGGTACAGCCCCCGGTCGCGCAGCAGGCTCCGCGCCGTCTCTACGCTATCGCGCACCAGGGGCGCCAGGGCCACCTTCTCCTTGGCCAAGGGCAGACGAGACGCCTCCACCTGGGACAGGTCGAGCACGTCGTCAATGAGGCGCAAGAGATGCTGGGCGCTCTCGTAGATCTCCTGAACGTCGCCGCGCAGTTCGGGGGTCCAGCGCACGCCCTCGTAGCTGCCGGGTGAGGTGTACATCATCTGGGAGAAACCGACGATCAGGTGCAGGGGAGTGCGCAGTTCGTGGCTGATGTTGGCGGCGAACTGGCCCTTGAGTTGGCGCGCCCGTTCCGCTTCCTCTCGGGCCTCGGCCAGGTCGTAGGTGGTGCGCTTGAGCAGGGCGTTGGCCTCCGAGAGGGCCCGCATGGTGCGGTTGAGCCGGCCCCGCTCGTCCTGCAGCTCCACGGCTGTATGCCAGGAGTCCTCGTAGCTTCGTAGTGCCCACGCCAACACCGTGTAGAGGTTGCGGGAGGTGAACCAGGCGACCCCTGCCGCCCCCCAGTACATGGCAAGGGCGGTCACCACCACGTCCAGGGGCCAAGCCCCCACCTCGTGGGAAGCGGCCAGGAGGAGAAGGCTGCTGGCCCCCGCCACCCCAAACACCAGCCCCGGCGGCCCCACCAGAGTGGAGGCAACGGTGACCATAACCAGGACGAAGGGGGCGCCGAGAGACTGCTGCCACCACAGCGCCACCGCCCCCGCTGCCAACGTCCCCCCGATGTAGAGGGCGCTGCGGAGCCAGGTCGGGCGCCTGACCACCAGGAGCGCCAGCCCCAGCAACCCGATGACGACGGGCAGCGAGATCGGAGCGAAGGCGAAGGCCGGGTGCATGGCCAGGGCCTGGATCAGGGCCCAGGTATATCCCAGCACCGCCAGGACAAACCCGACGGCCTGCAGCCCCGAGTGCCTCAGGTCGGCAAACTCACCCGCCCAGTCGGCCTTGTAGTGGGGATGCTCCCGCACGGGGGCGAATTCCTCGTAGACCATCCCGGTCCCTCCCCGATGAGTGCCACCGTCAGAAAGCTGATAATACTGATATTATGCTGACTAGGGCCCATCAGAAAGAAACGGGAAGCCATCTGCCGCGCTTGGGGCCCTACCGGCGCCGCCAGGCCGCCCGCAGCAGCGGCACGGTGATGCCCTGGGTCACACTGATCTCGCCCAGCGAGCCGAAGACCACCACTACCGACAGCAGCGTCGAGCCGGCGCTGGAGACGAGCTTGAGGTTGGCCACCTCCGTGGAGAAGGTGTAGTGAGCATAGAGGAAGCCGATCAGCACCAGCAGGGCCGTGGTCCCGACCAGCAGGCCCAGGTTCTCCAGCCGGCTCCCACGCACGCCCGACCGGCGGAAGTAGGGGGAGAAGCTCAGGCTGTTGGCGATCATGTTGCCATAGGCCACAGCCAGCCCGGACCCGATGAGGATACTCACCACGGCCAGCTGCTGCCCTCTCATGAGGAAGTAGTCGAACAGGCCATGGAGCAAGGCGGCCAGGAGCAGCGCCCCCACCACCCGGGGACCTGCCGGCGCTCGGCGCATAAAGCGGGCCCGGGCCCAGGCGTAGGCCACCAGCCCCGTCATAGACACGTGCAGCACGGTGGAAATGATGAACCGGCTGAAGACGATGTCTAGCCCGTAGCTAGAGAAGTAGAGGGCGTTCTCCAGGGTGGCAAAGCCCAAGGCGGACAGGCTGCCGTAGATGAGGAAGTCCAGGGGCTCATGGCCCAAGCGCACCAGGGCGATTATCAGAAGGAGAGGCACCAGCTTAGCCACCTCCTCCACGAGGCCAATCCCGATCAGGCTGCGGATCAGTTCACCCAGCCAGCCAGCGGGGCCTCTCAGGGCCGGGTGCACGGCATCGGTAA
>JBMNTK010000332.1:0-2859 GCA_050945695.1 Anaerolineae bacterium
GGGAACCCGGTGGGTAAGGGGCAGGGCCGGGCCTCGACCGGATGGTGCAGCTTCGTGCTCCCCCTGGCTGAGGTGCGGGCGTGGTCGCCCGAGGATCCCTTCCTCTATGACCTCACCATCACCCTAGAGCGGGAAGGGCAGCCGCTGGACCGAGTGGAATCGTACTTCGGGCTGCGTTCGTTTGGCGTGTCCGATGGGAAAGTCCTGCTGAACGGCCGTCCTCGCTTCCAGCGGCTGGTGCTGGACCAGGGCTTCTACCCCGACGGGATCTACACCGCCCCCACCGATGAGGCCCTGCGTCGGGACATCGAGCTTTCGCAGGCGATGGGGTTCAACGGCGCCCGCTTGCACGAGAAGGTCTTCGACCCCCGTTTGCTCTACTGGGCCGATCGGCTGGGCTACCTGGTCTGGGGCGAGTACCCGAACTGGGGCCTCGATCACTCTCACCCCTTGGCCCTGGAGAGGGTGCTGGCGGAGTGGCCCTCGGTGGTGGAGCGGGACTACAACCATCCCAGCATCATCGGCTGGTGCCCGTTCAACGAGACGCCCACCTCTCAGAACCCGGAGCTGGTCCGCACCGTGTATCGCCTGACCAAGGCGCTGGACTGGACCCGCCCCGTGATCGATACCAGCGGCTACGTGCACGTGGAGACCGACATGTGGGACGTCCACGACTACGCCCACGGTATCACGCCGGAGGAGTTCGCCGCCCGCTACGATGCCTTCGCGAAGGGCGAGGCACCGTGGCGCAACTTCCCCAAGCACGAGCCCGAGTGGGCCGGCCAGCCCTACTGGGTGAGTGAGTACGGGGGAATCTGGTGGAACCCGGGCCAGGTGGGCGAGGAGGCCTGGGGCTACGGGGACCGACCGCGGTCAGAGGCGGAGTTCCTGGCTCGGTATCGTACCCTCACCGAGGCGCTCCTGCGTAACCCGCGCATCTGGGCCTTCTGCTACACCCAGCTCACGGATGTGGAGCAGGAGGTGAACGGCCTGTACTACTACGACCGCTCGCCTAAGTTCAGCGCCGAGACCGCCCGCCAGATCCGGGAGATCACCTCTGGCAAAGCGGCTGTGGAGGGGTAAGGCGAACTTCTCCCCTACCTCGCCCCCGCCGGGCCGCGCATCCGCTCGATCACGGCATCGGCCAGGGTGCGGGGCTCGGCCGGCCGGGAAGGGACGATCACCCGCAGGGCCTGGCGCACCAGGCTGATGGTGACGGGCGTCTCGCCAATGCCCTCGCCGTCGGCCTGGACCACGGCCGGAGGCCGAGCCTCCAGGGTGACGGTGTGGCTGGCCTCGAATACCTGCACCCGGCGCTCTCTGCGCTCCAGGCCCCAGAGCATTACCCAGGCCGTGATGGCGTAGTCCAGCAGGGTACGGCCCCGGATGACGTAGATCAGGAGCCGGCCATCGTCGAGCTGGGTGCTCAGCCCCGGGCGCACCAGTGCCTGGACGGGGGTAGAGCCGTTGGCCACGAGGACGTCCGAGGCGCGGGAGCTGACGCGGTGCCCGTCAATCTCGAGGTCAAAGCGGCTGGGCTGGAAGCCGGCCAGGGCGCGCAGCCCCGTGATGATGTAGGCCACCATCCCGTAGCGATGCTTGCTCTCACCGGTGGTGTCTCGCATGGTCTGGGCGCTCAGGCCGGCGCTGACGTTGAGGCAGTAATGCCGCTGCCCCACCCGCATCAGGTCAATGGTGCGGACCTGGTGGTCGCCGGCGATCAGGGCGCAGGCGCGGTCCAGCGAGAGCGGTAGACCCAGTTCCCGGGCCAGGCTGTTGCCTGTGCCCACCGGCAGGATGGCCAGGGGTACACGGGTGCCCACCAGACCGTTGGCCACGGACGACACCGTGCCGTCACCGCCGGCAGCCGCCACCGCATCTGCGCCTGCCTCCACCGCTTTCCTGACTACAGGTGCCAGGTCCTCGTCTTCGGCCACCTCGTGGATGTCGAGCTCCCACATTGGAGGGCGGAAGTGGTTGGCGAGGGCCTGTCGCACGGCGCCAGGGTCCGCGTGGCCGCCTCTCGGGTTGAGGGCCACGAACAGACGACGTTGAGAATGCAAGGACCCCTCCAAGTGCGACTCCTGGCCTGTGGTGATAATCTACCACAAGCAGCGCCTGCTGTCGCCAGGCGCATGGGTCGGGGCGCCATTGCTGCGAGGCGGATCCCCGCCCAGGAGGGTGCCTGGCGGTGCTGGATCAGCTGCGCCACCGCCGGCCCGCTAGGCCGAGGCGTGGTTCCCGACATAGGAGCCTGAGTATGGACCCCATCTGGCTGGACTGGGCCAAGCGCTTGCAAGCGATTGCCCAAGATGCCATTGCCTATTGCACGAACCCCTTCGACCAGGAGCGCTTCCACCAGGTCCGCCAGATAGCGGTCGAGATCGTGTCGCGCTACACCGAGGTGCCCGAGGAGAAGGTCCGGGAGCTGTTTGCCAGCGAGGAGGGCTACGCCACCCCCAAGGTGGACGTGCGGGGGGTGGTGTTCCGGGACGACCGGATCCTGCTGGTGCGCGAACGGCGAGATATGTGCTGGACCCTTCCGGGCGGGTGGGCCGATGTGGGTGACTCGCCCTCGGAAGGGGTAGAACGGGAGGTGTGGGAGGAGTCGGGCTATAGGGTGAAGGCGACCAAGCTCCTGGCCCTGTACGACCGCAACAAGCACCCCCATCCGCCTCATCCTCAGCACATCTACAAGCTGTTCTTCCTGTGCGAGCTTCTGGGCGGCGAGCCCACGGAGAGCATCGAGACCGCGGGAGTGGGCTTCTTCGCCGAGGATGAGCTGCCGGAGCTGTCGCTACCCAGGGTGCTGCCGGAGCAGATCCACCGGTTCTTCGAGCATTACCGACATCCCGAGTG
>JBMNTK010000333.1:0-2819 GCA_050945695.1 Anaerolineae bacterium
GATGAGGAAGAGGGGCCAGAACAGCGACCAGACGTCCACCCGGATGATTCCCAGATTGCTCAGAAGCAGCAGAAGCCCGGCCAGTACCAACAGACCACCCCAGAACACCCCGCTCCTTCTCATTGCTAACCCCCATGAGCTGCTGCTCCGTGTCTCCGTGCCCCTGTGGCTAATCCCCAATCTCGATGATCCGCCCCGTTCGCTGTGACTCGTATGTGCCCGCTATCACCGCCGTGGCCCACAGGCCGTCCCGCCCGGTGAAACGAGGGGCTCGGCCCTCGGCGATGGCGCGGGCGAAGTCGTCTATCATGGGGAAGTGGGCGTTGGCGACCTGCTCCACGGCGATGGGTGCCCGGTCGCTGCCTGTCACCGTCACCGGCTCCGCCGACCAAGGATCGGTAAGGAGCGACCCTTCCGTGCCGTAGATCTCGATGCTGCTGAACCGGCCGGGATGGGGAACGTTGGCATTGGCCAGCACGGTGACGTGGGCACCGTTGTCGAAGCGCACCAGCGCTGTCTCCGTGTCGGCCGCCTCGTAGTGCATGCTGAGACGATCGGCAAGGCCCACCACCACTACCGGGCGGCTGTCCATGAGGTAGGCCAAGAGGTCCAGGCGGTGGCTGCCTACATCGGCCAGCATGTTGCCCCCGCCCCGGCCTGTGACCCGCCAGCGCTTGGGGTCGGAAGGGTCAGGGTTGTAGTAGCCGATCACCCGGATGACCGCCCGCACCACCTTACCCAGCTCTCCCCGCGCAATGACCTCACGCATGGCCTGCGGTTTGGGCAGGAAGCGGGCATAGTAGGCCACTTCCAGTTGGACGCCGCTTTCCTCTGCAGCCTGGATCATGGCCCGGCACTGGTCCACGTCCAGCGCCATGGGCTTCTCCACCAGGACGTGCTTGCCGGCCCGGGCGGCGGCGATGGCCTGCTCGGCGTGGCGGTCCACCTCGGTGGCGATGTAGACGACGTTGATGCGGTCGTCGGCCAGGAGTTGGTCCAGGTCGTCGTAGTAGGCTTGGGCGCCGTAGCGTTCGGCGAAGGCCCGGGCCCGGTCGAGGCGGCGGGAATGGAAGGCGATGATCTCGCTTTGGGGCTGGGAGCGAATGGCGTCGCCGGCGCGCCGCTCCACGATGTCACTGCACCCCACGATGCCCCAACCTACCGCCTTCATACCCGCCTCCTCCTACTCTCAAGCCTGCCTGATGGTGGGGGATGCGGGCGGATGGGTCAAGCGAGTTCGCATCGCGATTGCACCCCCTTGGCCGCGGCTATACTCTACTGGCGGGCTGCGGTACGGCGGCGGTCCGGGACCACGTGGGGGGAGGACTCGAATGGCAGACAAGTCAGTCATCATCGTCGGCGCCGGCATGGCCGGCCTGTCAGCCGGGTGCTACGCCCGAATGAACGGCTACCAAACGCGCATCTTCGAGATGCACAATCAGCCCGGGGGCCTGTGCACGTCCTGGCACCGCCAGGGCTTCACCATTGACGGCTGCATCCACTGGCTCATGGGCACTAAGCCCGGCTCCGACATGCACGACATCTGGGAGGAGCTAGGCCTCATCCAGGGTCTCCAGTTCGTCTACCAGCCCGAGTTCTCTCGCCGGATTGCGCCCGACGGCACGGTCATCAGTGTCTTCACCGATCCTGACCGGCTGGAGCAACACCTGCTGGAGATCTCTCCTGAGGACGCGGAGCCGATTCGGGAGTTCTGTGGCGTCACCCGCCGGCTCATGGGCGCTCCCATGCCCGTGGGCAAGGCTCCCGAACTGCAGACGCTGCTGGATAAGGTCCGCACTCTGGTCCCCATGCTCTCCTACCTCCGCGATATGGGGAAGTACCTGCGCGTGTCGCTGGAGGAGTTCGCAGCCGGCTTCCGGCATCCGCTCCTTCGTGAGACCTTCACTCAGGTGATGTACCCCAAGATGCCGGTGACCTTCCTGGCCGTCACCTTGGCTAGCATGGCCAGCCGCGACTCCGGATACCCCATCGGCGGCTCACTGCCCATGGCCCGCACCGTCGAGAAGCGCTATCTGAGCCTGGGCGGCGAGATCAGCTATCGGTCCCGGGTGAGCCGGATCCTGGTGGAGAACGACCGCGCGGTGGGCGTGCGGCTGGAGGATGGCAGCGAGCATCGGGCCGACTACGTGATCTCGGCGGCGGATGGCCACGCCACCATCTTTGACATGCTCGAAGGCAAGTACGTGGATGAGGAGGTGCGCCGGCGCTACGAGAGCGTGCCGGTGTTCCCGGCCATCATCAACGTCGGCCTGGGCCTGGGCCGCCCCTTCAGTGACGTGCCGCACACCGTCTCCGGGATCAGCGTTCCCCTGCCAGAGCCCACCAAGATCGCCGACCGGGAACACAGCCGATTGGAGGCACACTTCTACAACTACGACCCCACGCTGGCTCCTGCCGGCAAGACGGTGGTCAACGTGATCCTGGAGAGCGACCTGGCCTACTGGCAGGAGCTCCATCAGGACCCAGAGGCCTATCGAGCCGCCAAGGAAGAGGTGGCCGAGAAGGTGATCGCCGGGCTGGAGCCGCACTTCCCCGGTTTGGCCAGCTCCGTCGAGATGCGCGATGTAGCCACGCCCGTGACCTACGTGCGCTATACCGGGAACTGGAAGGGGTCTTTCGAGGGGTGGCTACCCACGACGGAGACGGCGAATAAGCCCATCAGCAAGACCCTGCCCGGGCTGGATGGCTTCTACATGATCGGCCAGTGGGTGGAGTACGGTGGGGGGCTTCCACCTGCGGCTTACCAAGGCCGGCACGTGGCCCAGCTGCTTTGCCGGCGTGACGGGAAGCGCTTCCAG
>JBMNTK010000334.1:0-2817 GCA_050945695.1 Anaerolineae bacterium
CGGGTGAAGGTAGGCGACGAGGTAGAGATCGTGGGCCTGCGTGAGCCGCGCAAGACGGTGGTGACGGGTGTGGAGATGTTCCGCAAGACCCTGGATGAGGGCATTGCGGGTGACAACGTGGGCTGCCTGCTTCGGGGAGTGGAGCGGGATGAGGTAGAGCGGGGTCAGGTGTTGGCCAAGCCTGGAAGCATCAAGGCCCACAACCGCTTCTCGGCCCAGGTGTATGTGCTCAAGGCTGAGGAAGGTGGGCGTCACACGCCGTTCCTGCCTGGGTATCGGCCCCAGTTCTACATGCGCACGTTGGATGTGACGGGCAGCATCACTTTGCCGGAAGGGGTGGAGATGGTGATGCCTGGAGACAACATCGAGATGGAAGTGGAGTTGATCACGCCGGTGGCGCTTGAGGTGGGAAGCCGCTTTGCCATCCGTGAGGGCGGCCGTACCGTGGGCGCCGGCGCTATCACCGCGGTTCACGAGTAAGCGATAAAGGCGGCCGGGGAAACGACATGGCAAGAGAGAGGATCAGAATCCGATTGAAGGCCTACGATCACAGGCTGATTGACCAGTCGGCCCAGCAGATCGTAGAGGCGGCGGAGCGCACAGGCGCGGCAGTAGCCGGGCCGGTGCCACTGCCTACCAAGACCGAGCGGTTCACGGTAATGCGGTCGCCGTTCATCGATAAGGACTCGAGGGAGCAGTTCGAGATCCGCACTCACAAGAGGCTCATTGACGTTCTGCGGCCGACCTCGAAGACCATAGACACGCTGATGCGTCTGAACCTGCCTGCGGGCGTGGACATCGAGATCAAGGTCTAGGGGGCCTCCCCGCGGCCAGCCCGACGCTCGGGTAGCTCTCTCCGAGGTGTATGATGAAAGGTTTGATAGGCAGAAAGCTCGGCATGACCCAGATGTTCACCGAAAAGGGTGAGCTCATACCAGTGACACTCATCCAGGCTGGGCCCTGCTATGTAACGCAGCGCAAGACTGCCGAAAAAGACGGCTACTCCGCCATTCAGGTGGGCTTTGAAGAGGTGCCCAGCCGCAAGCTCTCCAAGGGCGAGCGTGGGCATCTGCAGAAGGCGCAAGCTCCCACCGTCCGCCACCTGCGCGAGTTCAAGGTGAAGCCGGATGAGGAGTTCCAGCTGGGCCAGGTCCTGGACGTGAGCCTGTTCGCTCCCGGTGAGAGGGTGGACATCGTGGCTACCACCAAGGGACGGGGCTTCGCCGGCGGTGTCAGGCGCCACGGTTTCTCGGGTGGACCAAAGACCCACGGTCAGTCCGACCGGTTCAGGGCGCCAGGTAGCATTGGCTCGGGTACCACTCCCGGTAGAGTGTACAAGGGGTTGCGCATGCCTGGGCACATGGGCAATGCGCGCCGGACCGTGTCGGGGATCGAGGTGGTCTTCGTAGACCGCGAGCGAAACATGATAGGTGTCCGGGGTGGCGTGCCGGGGGCCGTAGACGGCCTGGTGGTCATCAAAGAGGCCCGCAAGCAGTAGCCACAGGTAGCCAGAGGAGCTTGAGATGCTGGTTCCGGTACACAACATAAACGGTGAGGTCGTGGCGGAGAGGGAACTCCCGGACGCGATCTTTGGGCTCGACCCGAACGAGGACCTGATGCACCAGGCACTGGTGCGGCAGTTGGCTAACGCCCGCCTCGGCACCCACAACACCAAGACGCGGGGTGAGGTGCATGGCGGTGGGCGCAAGCCCTGGCGCCAGAAGGGTCTGGGCCGGGCACGGCACGGCAGCACTCGCTCGCCGATCTGGCGGGGTGGTGGGATCGTGTTTGGCCCTAAGCCGCGCCGCTACACCCAGAGCCTAACGAAGAAGATGCTCCGTGCCGCCGTGCGGTCAGCCCTGAGCGTCAAGGCGAGAGCCGGTGAGATCACCCTGGTAGAGGGGCTGAGCCCCGAGACCCCTCGCACCCGTCAGCTGGTGGAGACACTGGGCAAGCTGGGTGTGGGAGACAACGTGCTGGTAGCGGTGCATGAGGCGAACCCTAACCTCAGCCTGGCTGCCCGCAACCTGCCCCGGGTTCAGATCATCCAGGCCGGCTACCTCAACGTCCGTGATCTGCTCAAGCACGATCGTCTGTTGCTCACGCTGGGAGCCCTCGAGGCGGTAGAGAAGTGGCTAGACCCAGCGCGGCCGCGCAAGGCGGAGGTTGAGGCGTGAATATCTACGAAGTGATTCGGCGGCCGTTGACCACTGAGAAGACCTACGGCATGCGTGAGCAGGGCAAGTACGTTTTCGAAGTACACCCGGACGCCACCAAGATCGAGGTCAAGCAGGCAGTTGAGCGCCTGTTCGAAGTGAACGTCGAGGCGGTCAACGTCATCAACGTTCCCGAGAAGCGGCGACGGGCTGGGCGGCGTTGGATTGTGAGCCAGCCGGCCAAGCGGAAGGCTGTGGTGCGCCTGGCCCAGGGTCAGTCCATCCGGGCGCTCGAATCGGCCTAGCCCACGCCACAGGCAAGAGGGACCAGAGGAGTACATAGATGCCAGTGAAGGTATACAGGCCTACGTCCGCCGGACGACGGAACATGAGCGTGCCTACCTTCGAGGAGATCACGACCACGGAAGCGGAGCGCTCCCTGGTCAGGCCTCTGAGGAGGAGCGGCGGGCGGAGCAGGGGTCGCATCTCAGTGCGCCACCGTGGTGGTGGTCACAAGCGCGCCTACCGCGTCATCGACTTCAAGCGCGACAAGCACGGGATTCCGGCGCGCGTGGCCAGCATAGAGTATGACCCGAACCGGTCGGCGCGCATCGCGCTTCTGGTCTACGCCGACGGCGAGAAGCGGTACATCGTGGCCCCG
>JBMNTK010000335.1:0-2792 GCA_050945695.1 Anaerolineae bacterium
CCCACGAGGAGGGCAGCTACTGCCAGCACGATCAGCACCACCGCCACGGCCAGGGCGTAGGCTATCTGGATCCCCAGCACGATGAGCCACATTACGGCCGCGTCCTTGAACCGCTCTCGTACGATCCGGAAGCCGCGGGATATTGCCTCGAACACGCCCAGGTCTTCCAGGACGGCGGCCCGGTAGAAGAAGGGCCGCAGGAGGGAGATGGCCGCAGCTACCAGCAGCCCGAGCATCACCAGCAGCACGACCAGCCCGATGGTAGCCACCGTCCCGATGAGGCCGGCGGTTTCAGAGCCGGTGACCCAGAGCAGGAGCGGTGACAGAGCCACGAGGATCAGGATAAGGAACGCGATCCCTACCGGAATGCTGATGAGCAGGTCAATCAGGAACAGCCTGGCTGCCCGCCACGACCAGCCCATCCGGATGCCCTCGCCTAGGGTGCGCCGGATCCCGGTCTCCTCGTAGTCGTCCACCGCTCGGATGAGGGTGGTCTCGGACAGGTAGCGGATGACCACGGCGATCAGGGCGAACAGGAGCCCCAGTACGATCGCCACGGCGATTGCCGTCAGGATGGTCCCCACGACGGGGGCCAGGTCCGGCAACATGAACTGCCGTCCGAAGGGCCGACCGAGGTCGCCGGCGTTAAACCTATAGCCGGTGTTCCCCCCTCCGCCGCCGCCACCGGCACCGCCTGAGCAGGCGGCCAGCAGGAGGCCGAAAACCCAGAGCATGCGATAGCGCCAGGTGATCTCCCAGGCGCGACGGACTACCCCAAAATGGTCCATGGCTAACCTCCCTTAGTGCCAAACTGCGAGTATCGGAGCCGAGTATGGCGCTCCAAGGCGTGCCAGCCGGCGAGCCAGCTCCAGAGGACCAGGCCCACGATCATCAGCCCCACGAAGCTGATCCCCATGCCAATGGCCAGCGAACGGAGCGATTCCACCCACCAGGCCGACTCCGACAGCCCGGTGGATAGGTCGGGAAGCTGTGGCCCAAAGCCCTGTATGGGGAACCAGCGGCTGAGAGCCTGGCTGATTCCCGCCAGAGGGCCTAACCTGCCGGCAGCCACGAGCGCGCTGGAGACGGCCACGACCGCCTGGGCGAAGGCTGATAGTGCCAGGACGACCAACGGCGGCACCCACCACCACGAGGCCGGCCGAGCCGACCGGTCGGGCAGGCGGGCCATGACGCGGCGAGCGAAGTCTGCCTCGCTGGGGGTAGGCACGGATGCCAGGCTCTCCTGGACCAGGCTGCGGAGCTGACGCAGTTGCTCCAGCTCGGCCGCGCAGTCGGGGCAGGTCGCCAGGTGTTCGCGGGCGACTTGCAGGCTTTCATCGGCCAACTCGCCGTCCAGATAGGCGCTGAGCCAAGCTCGATCGTGCGGCGTCATCCTTCCTCCATCTCCAGGGCGAGTACCCGGCGAAGCGTCTGCCGGGCGTAGTGCAGGCGCGACATGACGGTCCCCACCGGGACACCGAGCACTTCCGCGATCTCCGTATAGGACAGGCCGTCGAACTCCCGCAGGACCAGAGCGGCCCGGGAGGCGGGTGGCAGGGCCATGATCGCCTGGCGGACCTGCGCCTGGAGGGCGTTCCGTTCGGCCGTCTCCGAAGGCGAGCCCTCACCGGCGGGCATGGTCTCCGCGTCCAGGGCGACAGGGGACTGGCGGCGTAGCTGGTCGGTGACGATGTTGGCGACGATGCGCAGCAGCCAGTTGCGCAGGGAGCCCCGGTGATCGTAGGTGGGCAGTGCCTGCCAGGCGCGCAGGAACGTCTCCTGGGTGGCGTCGTCAGCCAGGGCGGCGTCCCCGCAGAGCCGATAGGCCAACCCATGCACGGCCCTCTGGTGCATAAGCACCAGCTCGCCGAAGGCCTCTTTGTCACCTTGGGCGGCGCTCCGCACTAGCCGCGATTCCTGGTCTGCCAAGTTCTCCTGCCTGTTGCGCTTCTCGACTAGTTAACGGACTAGCCCTAGGGATTATTCGGTTTTGGCCTAGTGAGCGCTAGGGCGATTCCGGGGGCAGGGGAGGATCAGTGAGGGCGGCGAGGCGCTTGAGGTCCACGGGGATGCCGGCGACGAGGAAGTAGGCCCGATCGGCGCGGGCGGCGAGGGCTTGGTTGGCTCGGCCGAGACAGTCACGGTAGAGGCGGCTGAGGGCGTACTCCGGGACGAGCCCGAGACCGACCTCGTTGCTGACCACGATGAGGTCGGGGCCCAACGCAGTGCACTCGATGAGGGCGGCCACCTCGGACTCGACGGCGGCGGCTGCCCGGGCCGGCTCCGCCTCGCCGCCGGCAGCGATCAGGGCGTTGCTCACCAGCAGGGTCAGGCAGTCCACCAGCACTGCACGCTCACTGCCGGTGAGTGCCTCTGCCAGCCGGCTGCCGACCTGAAGGGGGGCCTCGAGGGTGCGCCAGGCGGCGGGGCGGTCGAGGCGATGGGCCTGGATGCGGGCCCGCATCTCCTCGTCGGAAGGCTCGGCGGTGGCGACGAAGAGAACGTCGTCGCCGGCCAATCGCTGGGCAAGGTTCTGGGCGAAGGTGCTCTTGCCGCTTCGAGCTCCGCCAAGTATCAGGTAGAGGTTACCCACGTCGGGCCTCCTTCCGCCGGGCATGGCGAGCGGAGGGGCGGTCGAGGAAGCGGAGATGGTGGGTATCGTTGTGGCGCATGAGGATGGCACCTTCCGGGTAGAGGTGTAGCTCGGATAGGGCAGCATGGGAGAGCCCGATCTGCCATCGGCGGTCAGGCGAGATCCCGAGGGCGAGACAGAGCAGGACGCTGAGGCTGCC
>JBMNTK010000336.1:0-2777 GCA_050945695.1 Anaerolineae bacterium
GCCCCCCCCCCGTCGGGTTTTTTTTTGGGTGGGGGGGGGGGGTGGGGGCCCGTCCCCCAAATGCTTGACTTGTCCCTGGCCCCGGAGTAGAATGCAATCCATATGATACTGTATGGATTCGGCAGGCTTGTATGAAGCTAACGGCGAGAGAGCGCTACGCAGTAAGAGCCATGGCTAGCTTGGCAGCTTCCTACGGCGCTGGCCCCCGTTCCCTGGCCGATGTGGCTGGCGAGCAGGGCATACCGTTCCGGTACCTGGAGCACATAGCGCAGGACCTCAAGCGCGCCGGGCTGGTCCAATCTCACCGCGGCGCCACCGGTGGCTACGAGCTGGCTCGGCCCCCTGAAGGCATCACCGTGGCGGACGTGCTACGGGCGCTGGAGGGTGACGTGCTCCCCATGGAATGCGGCACCGCCTCCAGCTGCTTCTACCACGATCGTCTAGAGGAATGCGTCACCCGCCCCCTCTGGCTGGATCTACAGCAGCAGATTGAGGGCTCGCTGTCGCGGGTGACTCTGGCCACGGTGGCCAGCCGTCTTAGCCCAGAGACTGTCGAAGAAAGGTCGGATGGAGATGGCAACTAGTCCAGAGCTCGTGTACCTCGACCACGCCGCCACCACTCCCGTTGATCCCCGAGTGCTGGAGGCCATGCTTCCGTATATGACCGAGAAGTTCGGGAACCCCTCCAGCATCTACTCCGTCGGGCGCGAGGCGGCCGCCGCCCTCCGGCAAGCCCGGGAGCAGGTGGCCGAGGTGCTCAACTGCAAGCCTGAGGAGGTCTACTTCACCTCCGGGGGTACCGAATCGGACAACGCCGCCATCAGGGGAATCGCCCTGGCCCAGAAGGAGCGGCGGCAGGCCACCCACATCATCACCTCCGTCATCGAGCACCATGCCGTGCTGCATACCTGCGAGTGGCTGGAGAAGCACGACGGCTTCGAGGTGACCTATCTGCCGGTGGACGAGAACGCCCTGGTGAACCCCGAGGACGTCCGCGCTGCCATCCGCCCCAACACCGGTCTGATCACCATCATGTATGCCAACAACGAGGTGGGCACGATCGAGCCGGTGGAGGAGATCGCCGCGGTGGCCCGCGAGCACAAGATCCCCTTCCACACCGATGCCGTGCAGGCGGGCGGCCTCCTCAGCCTGGACGTGGAGCAACTTGGCGTGTCCGCCTTGTCGCTTTCGGCTCACAAGTTCTACGGCCCCAAGGGCGTGGGTGTCCTCTACTTGCGGCGCGGAACGCCCTTCCTGCCCATCCAGACGGGCGGCGGACAGGAGCGCAACCGCCGGGCTGGCACCGAGAACGTGCCCGGTGCCGTGGGTCTGGCGACCGCCCTCGTTCTGGCCCAGCAGGAGCGTGAGCAGGAGGCCAAGCGGCTCACCGCCCTGCGGGATCGCCTCATCCAGGGCGTGCTTCAGTCCATTCCCGAGTCTCGGCTCACCGGGCACCCCGAGCGGCGCCTGCCTAATAGCGCCAGCTTCGTCATCCGGTACATCGAGGGCGAGTCCATCCTGCTCAGCCTGGATATGGAGGGCATCGCCGCCAGCAGCGGCTCGGCGTGCACCTCGGGCTCACTGGAGCCCTCGGGAGTCCTCCTGGGGATGGGACTGCCCCATGAGATAGCGCATGGCAGCCTGCGCCTTACCCTGGGACACAGCAACACCGACGCCGACGTGGACAAGGTCCTACAGGTGCTCCCGGGCATCGTGCAGCGGCTACGCGCCATGAGCCCGCTCTCCCCGGGGGCTAGCCTGGAGTGTCCCACCCCTTGAGGAGTCTGGCTCCCTTCGTCGAGTTCCCAACCCGGCTGATCGAGGCCAGGGTGTTCGGCCGGCGCCGGCCCTTGCTGTCCGGCTACAAGATCACGCACCGATGCAACCTGCGCTGTGTGCACTGCCCCTTCTGGCAGCGGAAGGAACCAGATCCCAGCGCCGAGGAAGCACGAGCGGTGGTGGATCAGCTCTACGACGCCGGCGTGCGCCTGCTCATACTGGAAGGCGGCGAACCCCTTCTGTGGCACGATGGCGACACGAGACTGAGCGACCTCATGCTGTATGCTAAGGACCGCTTCTGGTCAGTCGGGCTGGTGACCAATGGCACCTTGCCCATCCCCGACGAGCCGGACGTGGTGTGGGTAAGCGTAGACGGCCTGGAGGAGACTACCAAGCGGATCAGGGGCCCCATATTCGCCAAGCAGATGGAGAACATCGCGCGTTCCCGTCACCCGCGCCTGTTCGCCAACATCACCATTAGCACGCTGAACGCGGCTGAGATCCCGGCCCTGGTGGAGCACTTGGCGGAGCGCGTGCGGGGCATCACCGTGCAGTTCTACTACCCTTACGAGGATGACCTGTCGCTTTTCGTGCCCTTCGAGGAGCGGCGGCAGGTGCTGGAGCGCTTGATCGAGATGAAGCGTCAGGGTTACCCTCTGCTCGACTCGGTGGATGCGCTGCAAGCACTGAAGGCTCCGGGCTGGCGCTGCCACCCCTGGCTCGTAGCCAACGCCAACCCGGATGGGAGCATCCAGCAGGGCTGCTACCTGCAGGGGCGCGGCCCGGTGGCCTGTGAGCGATGCGGCTTCGCCGCCCATGTAGAGATGTCGTTGGCCTTCGACCTGAACCCGAGGGCCATTCAAGCCGGTCTGGCCATATTCGGCCTCGGCCCGGGAGGTTAAGAGAGCATGTACAGCGAAATCGTCATGGATCACTTCCGCAACCCGCGCAACGTCGGGGAGATCGAGAACCCGGACGGGGTGGGAAAGGTTGGAAAC
>JBMNTK010000337.1:0-2746 GCA_050945695.1 Anaerolineae bacterium
GTGCTAGAACTCATCCAGATTCGCCCCTTGCGCCGAGCCCGGCCCCTCGAACTGAAGCCCCAACTCTGAGCTATAGGCTGTGCGCACTATCGGTGGGGTGTCGCCATCACGGGGCGTCACCAGGCCCAACCCATTCAGAGCGAAGTAACGCCGCCAGGAGATAGCCACTAGTAGCTCGTTAGCTCGAATGGGCTCAGACTCCCGCAGGGCGGCGTATTCGTCATATAGGCCGGCGGGTAGCACCTCGATGCTGTCGAAAGCTCGGTAGAACTGGTCCTCGAGGGCCGCATCGGCCTGGAAGGGACGCATGCCCCGTACACAGGTGGCAGCGAACTCGCGGGCCGAGTGCTCGTATGCTTCTTGCCATTGCCTGGCCGCCTCGCCGACGTAGGCCTCATCCAGCCAGCTGCCAATGGCACTCTCATCCACTGCGTCGCCGTCCACCGCCTCAAGGACCCTCAGGCCATTCCCGACCAACTCCTCGGAGTAGATGCCCTGGCCATCCCTGGGCTCACGGAAGACGTGCACCGGTGCCAGGTCGGATCCTCTGCTTCGTCGGTTCACGCGTCCAAACCTCTGGACCAAGGCCTCAAGGGGTGCCGGGTCGGAGTAGATGGTGTCGAAGTCAATGTCCAGGCTGACCTCGACCACCTGGGTGGACACCAGCACCGTGGGCGTCCTGCTAGCACTCTTCGTCCCGGCGCTCTCGCGGACCGCCGCCTCCTTGGCCAGCCGGTCCCGCAGGTGAAAGCGGCCATGGAGGAGACTGACGCACACGCCGCTATCTGCCAGAAGCCTCCGAAGCCACAGGTAGGCCTCTTGCGCGCGGCTGACCACGTTGCACACCACCAGCACCGACTGCCCGTTCTCGGCATGGGTGGCGATGCGCCTCATACTGTCCTCGGTGAGCAGTTCGCCATCGAGAAGATGCAGACGATGGCGCCGGAAGCGCCTGAAGGTGTCGCCGGTGGCAACGATCTGGCTCGGGCCATCCAAGGCCGCGCAGACTCGCTCCCGCACCAGCGCAGGCAGAGTAGCCGTCATCACGAAGAAGAGGGCCCCGTAGTTCTCCCTAAGATAGGAGACCGTCTCCAGCACCATGGCCAGGCGCGCCGGCTCGTAGGCATGGATCTCGTCCAGGATGAAGGCGGCGCCATGGTAGTCGCATAGCTGCGCCTCGTAGCCCTTGAGCCGGTACATGGCCTTGAGGATCTGGTAGGGGCTGAGCACCCGGACTGGAGGGTAATTGAGCCGCGCGAGGTCCCGAGCGCGCCGGGCATCCCTGGCCGTCTGCCGAGGGTCGTCGCTTCCTTCGGAGAGCATTCGGTACAGGGACAGGAGACTGCGCCCGTGCTGCAACCCCACGTTGGCTGCGCCGAAGGTGCTGTCTAGGCGCAGCTTCATAGCATTCATGCTCGCCTGGTAGGGAAGGGTGTAGAAGAGCCGGCTGGGGCCACCCTGTCGCTGTGCCTGGGCTGCCGCCCAGAGCAGGCCCGCCTCCGTCTTCCCGCTGCCCGTCGGCGCGATCAGCAGGGCCGAGCCAGAGGTTCGGCTGCTGGCCACCTGGTGGGCATCGAGACTGGCCCACGTCAGACCCCGACTGGACAACAGACGATCCCGGTCAAACCGGGGTTGGGGAAGAGGCCCGGCGTGGGCCGAAGCGCTATGATCAGCGTTGATCATGTGGCCGCGCAGCGCCAGCGCCGCCGTCGCACTCCTGGAGTCGCCACTGCGCCCCAGCTCCCTGACTAACCGCCGGTAGGCACGGAGCCAGTAATACACTCGCTGGACGCCATCGTCTCGCACCAGGCGCGATGCCGAGTCGGTATCGGACGGTTCTGGAGGCAAAGAGACCCCCAAGCGATCGAATCCCAGCTCCGCGGCCCAGGGCTCGCCACACTCTCGCACCCAGCGCCACAGGCCCCGAACGTCCTCGTCCGAGAGGTCGGCGACCACGCCGATCAGCTGGTCATCCTCTGGGTCCGCAGGCGGCTCATACAGCGAAGCAAGTTCGTCGGCCTCTTTGTGGTGCGAGACCACTGCAGCCGCCAACCAGGGCCGCTCACTCTCGCTGAGGCTCGCCGCAATCCAGTCCAGGAAGGCCAGTGATAGCACCTCGTGACGGTGCTCCCACCGGCCCTGACGCCGCAGGACCCGTTGGAAAGAGCTGGCGGCCTTACCAAAGTCATGAAGGAAGGCGCTCCAGTAAAGAACCTGCCAGAGGCAAGGAAGCCCCACCGACTCTGGCAGGTTCGGCCGCAGCCTGGCAAAGTCGGCCAGCCTCTCCAGCGTTGCACGGGTGTGCTCAGCCAAGGTCTCGCCCTGGGCGTTTCCCTCTACAGGGCTCTTGGCCCAAAGGTGGTTGAGCCAGTGAGGCCAAGGGTCAGGTAGCATCGGTCTGCCCAGTGAAGCTGTGGAACGCAAGGCCCAGGTGAGCGCCGTCGCGCTCCTCAGAAGTGGGATCTATCCAGTACAGGGGCTCTCTGGCTTGGGCAAAGCGCCGCCCCTCCTCGTTAGGCAACGTCACCCTGTCGGTGACCACCAAGTACTGCTGGAAGTGCGGACGACGGTTGCAGGCATAGTCTAGATACCGAGGCATGAGCACGGTCATCCCGCGCTGGACCTCGATAGCCATCTCGTGGGGCAGTATGGTCTTCTCGAAGTAGGCGCGCTCCGCCTGAGCCAGCTCGATTACCTCCACGCTTGTATAGGTGAAGAGGTCCTGCGACCGACCCAGGGCCACGGC
>JBMNTK010000338.1:0-2730 GCA_050945695.1 Anaerolineae bacterium
CTTCCTGGTGATCTTCGTCATCACCCTCATTCTGGGTCTGATCCGGCGCTAGACATCTTAGAGTCCTTCACGAGGCAGGCGGGGGAATACCCCGCCTGCGCTGTCGTGCTGCTGTCGAACCCCCACTTACGTCCCGCACCGGTGACGATCCAGGAGTAGGAATGACCATCCTCACCCTGACCCTGAACCCAGCCGTAGACAAGAGCACCTCGGTGCCTACCGTGGCTCCGGAGCGAAAGCTCCGCTGTGGCCCCTTGCGCGTGGACCCAGGTGGCGGGGGCATCAACGTCTCTCGGGCCATCCGGCGACTCGGGGGCGAGTCTGTGGCCGTATACGCCCGAGGTGGCCGCACCGGCGCCGCTCTCGAGGAGCTGCTTGATCGGGAAGGCCTCGCCCAGGTGCCCATACCCATCGCCGAGGAGACGCGAGAGAACTTCACCGTGCTGGAGGAGACCTCGGGTCAGCAGTACCGCTTTGGCATGCCCGGGCCCACCCTGACCCCCGAGGAGCTGGAGCGCTGCTTGGCGGCGGTGGAAGGCTGGGAGCCGGCTCCAGAGTTCCTGGTGGCAAGCGGGAGCCTCCCTCGCGGTGCACCCGTGGATCTCTACGTCCGACTGGCAGAGTCATCCCGCCGGCGTGGCATCAAGGTGGTCTTGGACACGTCCGGTGAGCCCCTCCGGCAGATCACCCGGAGCCAGGTCTATATGCTCAAGCCCAACGTCACCGAGATGTCTGAGCTGGCCGGGTGCCCCTTCGAGGAGGAGTGCGACCTGGAGCAGGCGGCCATGCGCTTGGTCAACGAGGGGGTGGCCCAGGTGGTGGTCGTGTCCCTGGGGGCTGCCGGGGCTATCCTGGCCAGCCACGAGGGCACGACCCGGATGCGCGCCCCGACCGTGCGCATCCGCAGCAAGATCGGCGCAGGGGATAGCATGGTGGCGGGGATCACCCTCGGCCTCTCTCGGGGGATGCCCCTGCACGACGCGGTCCGCTATGGCGTCGCGGCCGGGTCCGCCGCCGTCATGAACCCGGGAACGGAGCTATTGCATCGGGACGATACAGAGCGCCTCTACCGCCAGCTTCTGTCCTCCCCAGCCGCCTGACAATCGTCACCCCGAGCTCCCTCACTGCCACCCAAGGCCCCTCATCGTCACCCCGAACCGCCCTCACCTTCATCCCGAGCCTCTCTCATGCCGATCCGAGCCCCACTCATGTCGCCCTGAGCCTGTCTCATGTCATCCCGAGCGAAGCGAGGGATCTACCTACGTGCACTCATTCCTCGGGGACAACCGGACCCCCAGGACGCAATCACCATCACGATGCCGGCCTCGGATGTGACCTATCGGCCCTTTTCTGCCACAATATAGACGTTAGTACCGATACGGCCGTGACTTATTGGAAGAGGAGTTAGCAATGGACGCATTCACCAAGGACGACGTCAAGACGCTGCTGGACAATGAGACCGGTTGGTGCGTCTCCATCTTCATGCCCACCCAGAGGACCGGCCCCGAGACCGAGCAAAACGTCATCCGCCTCAAGAACCTCTTGCAGAAGGCTGAGGAGGAACTGGTCGCCCGCGGGATGCGACGCCCCGAGGCGCTAGCTCTGTTGTCGGAAGCTCGCGCCCTCCTGCGCGATGCCATGTTCTGGCGTCAGCAAAGCGACGGACTGGCCGTGCTGGTTTCACCCACGCTTACCGCCACCTATCGTATGCCGGTGAGCTTCGAGGAGCTCCTGGTAGTCAACAAGGACTTCCACCTCAAGCCGCTTCTGCCCACCCTGGCGGGCGACGGCCGTTTCTACCTGCTGGCCCTGAGCCAGAAGGCCGTCCGTCTCTTGGAGGGCACACGCGACTCCATCGAAGAGGTACAGGCCGAGTCCCTGCCCCCGAGCTTGGCAGAGGCCCTGCAGTACGACGAGGTGCAGCGGCATCTCCAGTTCCACACGGTCTCCAGCGACTCTACTGCGGCAGGGGCCCGGGGCGCCCCGATGTTCCATGGCCAGGGCGGGCCGGAGGCGCAAGCCAAGGTTCGCATCCTGAAATACTTCCACGTGCTCGACGAAGGGCTGCGAGAGGTGATCGCCGGCCAGAACGTTCCCCTGGTGCTGGCTGGGGTGGAGTACCTCTTCCCCATCTACCGCGAGGCCAACACCTATCCCCACCTGCTGGACAAGGGCCTGCCGGGCAATCCGGAAGAGCTCAGTGCCAAGGAGTTGCACCGCCGGGCCTGGGAGATCGTGGGGCCCTACTACGACCGGGCCCGCGAGGAAGCGCTGGCTAAGTTCGAGACCTTAGTGGGGACCGGCCTGGCCTCCGCCGATCCCAGAGACGTGGTGGCCGGGGCGTACTACGGGAGGGTGGAGTCGCTCTTCTTCGCCGTGAACTGCCACATCTGGGGTAAGTTCGACCCCGAGTCGGGCGAGGTGACCCTGACCGAGGGGCCCGATGGTGACGACGTCGAGGACCTGTCCGACTTCGCCACCATCCACACCATCCTGAACCAGGGCGACGCCTACCCGGCCGCCCAGGTGGATATGCCCCAGGCTTGTGCCCTAGCAGCGGTGTTCCGTTACTAGAGGCGCCGGCACGGGCGCGAGGCCGCGCCAGTGCCTTCCCCGGGATTAGGCCACCGTGCTCAGGGCGTGTATGCTCTTCCCCTGACATCTGACCTAAGGGCGCGGACGACGCCAGAGGGAGCCGGCGATGGATCAGGCGGTGGGGCGAATCGGGGA
>JBMNTK010000339.1:0-2667 GCA_050945695.1 Anaerolineae bacterium
GGATTGCTCGTGTGATTCGGCACGAATCGGCGACAAGCCCCGGCGTCCCTGCAGCGGCGCGAGTGCTGCTGGGAGACGCCGCCAGGCTGCCCCTGCCTCAGAACTCGATCGAGGCGGTTGTCACCGACCCGCCTTACTTCGACGAGATCGCCTACGCCGACCTGTCCGATTTCTTCTACGTCTGGCTCAAACGCGGCCTGGGAGATGTGTTCCCCGACTTGTTCGCTACCCCGCTCACCCCCAAAGGCGAGGAGGCCACCGCTCTCAAGCATCGCCACGGCGGCAGCGGCGAGGAAGCCAACCGGCACTTCACCGAGAAGCTGGCCGCCTCTCTCGCCGAGGCCCATCGCGTCTGCCGCGAGGACGGCATCGTCACCGTCATGTTCGCCCACCAGTCCACCGAGGCTTGGACCGCTCTGGTTAGGTCCCTCTTTAAGGCAGGCCTAACCATCACTGCGACCTATCCGATAGATACGGAGATGAAGAGTCGCCTAGTGGCAATGGACGCATCCGCCCTGGCCTCCTCCATAACCGTGGCCTGCCGCCCCCGCCAGGTGGGGTCGGCCGCCTCTCTCCGCTCGGTACGGCGGGAGATCGAGGCCGAGGTGGCCGCCGCCGTGCAGCGCTTCTGGGGCTACGGCTTCCGCGGCGCCGACCTGATCGTGGCCTGCTACGGCCCCGCCGTGGGTGTCTTCGGCCGCTACGAGCGGGTGGAGCGGGCCGACGGCACACCGGTGGAGGTGCCGGAGTTGCTGCAGATGGCACGGGAGGCGGCCCTCAAGGCCATCGCCGGCGAGTTCACCGGGGACTCCCTCTCCCGCCTCTACTTCGTCTGGGCCAACCTGTACAGGATCGGCCAGGGCTCCTGGGACGACGCCCGGCTGATGGTGCAGGTGGGGGTGGAGAGCGAGAGCGCCATCGAGGTGGCCCGCGGCCACGGTCTGTTCGTGGTGGACGGAGCCAACTGTCGCCTAGCTTTACTGCGGGACCGGATGGATAGGCGCCACCTGGGGGAGGAGCCGGGGTCTCCGCTGATAGACCGGCTTCACCGGGCCATGTTGCTCTGGCAAGAGGAGCGCCGCCCCGACCTGGTGACTTACCTGAAGGATCGAGATCTGCTGGAGTCAGGTCCCTTCTGGAAGCTGGCCCAGGCCTTGTTCGAGGTTCTGCCTCGAGATGAGCCAGACTGGAAGCTGCTCAGCGCTCTGCTGAGTGAGAGGGAGTCCCTGCGGCTGGAGGCGATCCGCCGTCCGGGAAGGCTGCTGTAAGACAGGGGCAAGGTGAGGGGAGATGACGCGTGAGCAGCTGGACGAACTGATCCGCCAGGGCGCGTCGGAGACACTGGAGTTCAAGAAGAGCACGGCCTCGCTGGACGGGGCAGCGGAGACCCTTTGTGCTTTCCTCAACGCCCGGGGAGGGACCGTCCTGATCGGCGTTACTGACAGAGGCAAGATCGTCGGGCAGGACGTGTCCGACAGCACCTTGCGAGAGATCGCCGGGGTTCTATCCAACTTCGAACCGCCGGCAGACGTGGCGATCGAGCGGATTCGCCTCGACTCCGGCAAGGAGGTGCTCGCTCTGCGGGCTAACCCCGGCGATGCAGGAAGCGTCTACGCCTTCAATGGACGGCCTTACCAGCGGGTGGGCTCCACCACCTCCGTCATGCCTCAGGAGCGCTACCAGCAGCTCCTGCTGGAGCGGGTGCACAGCCGCAGAAGGTGGGAGAACGAGCCAGCCACGGGATACTCACTGGAAGACCTGGACGAGGAGGAGATCCTTCGCACTCTGAGGCTGGGAGTGGAGGCCGGGCGCCTGCCGGAGACCACTACTAGGGATCTCCGAGACATCCTTAGCCGGCTGGGATTGTGGCAGGATGGGAGGCTGCTCAACGCGGCAGTGGTACTCTTCGGCACCCGCTTCTTACCCTACTATACCCAGTGCCAACTGCGTATGGCCCGCTTCCGGGGCACGGACAAGTCCGAGTTCATGGATCAAAAGCAAATAGAGGGCCACGCCTTCGCCCTGCTGGAGGAGGCCATGACCTTCTTACGTCGCCATCTTCCCGTTGCCGGGCGCATCCAGCCCGGCCTATTTGAACGCCAGGACGAACCGCTATTCCCTCCCGAGGCACTACGGGAAGCCCTGGTGAACGCCTTCTGCCACCGGGACTACAGCCAGGCGGGCGGGGCTATCAGCTTGGCAATTTACGATGATCGGCTAGAGGTATGGAGCAACGGGACGCTGCCCTTTGGCCTCACCGTGGAGGACCTCAAGAGAGACCACCCCTCCCGGCCGCGCAACCCTCTCATCGCCCAGGTCTTCTACAACCGCAAGCTGGTGGAGAGGTGGGGCCGTGGCACCCAGAAGATCGTGGAACTGTGCGTGAGGGCGGGCCATCCCGAGCCGGAGTTCGTGGAGCAGGCGGGGGCGGTGGGAGTGCGGTTTCTGCCTAACGGCTATATCGCTCCACACAGAGTTCCCCATGATCTTTCGCAGCTACAGAGAGAGATACTGCACGTTCTTTCTGGCGTCCCTAACATGGCTATCGGAGAGATCCGGAATCAGCTTTCTGATCCTATTCCTGAACGGACTTTGCGTGACTATCTTACTGAGTTGCGAACGTTGAACCTAGTTGGGTCAGAAGGGCGTGGCAGGGGAGCGGTGTGG
>JBMNTK010000340.1:0-2657 GCA_050945695.1 Anaerolineae bacterium
CCCCTTGCCATCGAGCGGTCGCCCCAGCCCGTCCAGCACCCGGCCCAGAAGCTGCGGGCCGGCAGGCACGGTGAGGAGCCGCCCGGTGGCAATAACCGGACCCCCGGACTCGATGCCTTGCATGTCGTCCAGGGGCATCAAGAGGGTGCGGTTTTCCCGAAAGCCGACGATCTCCGCCGGCAGGAGGGTGTTGCCGCGGGGGCACAGGTAGCAGAGCTCGCCCAAGAGGCCGCTCACACCCTGGGCCTCGATGGTCAGGCCAACCACCTGGCAGACGCGCCCCTGCCTGCGGATGGGTTGGGCGCTTTCCACTAGGGTCTGGTAGCGGGTGAGGTCAATAGTCTTGCTGGACATCCGCCTCGTCCCCGCGGAGCAGACGGCCCAGCTCGGCCATCTGGGTCAGAATGCGCGCGTCCACCACCCCGTAGTCGGTCTCGATGAGGCAGTCGCCCGGCGAGAGCGAGTCGTCGGCAACCAGACTCCACTGGCCTCCGCCCGCCTCCAGGGCGGCCTGGGGCATGTACGGCTGGACGAGGTCCAGGTCGTCGGGGTGGAGCCGGATGAGGTGGCTGCCGGCGCCCCTGGCCTGCTCGATGGCCCGAGCCAGGATCTCGAGGATCAACTCCGGGCGGGTGGCGAGCTCGCTGGCCACTACCTTGCGGGCGATGGCCAGGGCCAAATCCACGAGCTGGGGCTCGACATCCTCGAAGAGGCGGAACTGCTCCTCTTCGGCGGCTTGGGCGATCTGGGCCAGCCGAGCGGCAGCGGTGCGGTTGGCGGCCAGTACCTCCTCGCGGCCCTGACGACGCCCCTCCTCCAATCCCTGGGCCAGTCCCTGAGCGTATCCTTCCTCGGAGGCCTGGCGGGCGATGTCGGCGGCCTCGCTCTGGGCCTGCTGGACGAGCTGGGCAGCCTGGGCCTGCGCCTCGGCGATCATCAGCTGCGCCTGGCGCCTGGCCCACTCCAGATGGGCGGTGAGGTCCTCCTCGGTGATGGCGGCTTGCTCGGCGGGAGGGGTCTCGCCGCGACAGTGCCGGACGATGCGCCACTCACCGGGCAGGGGGAAGCGCTCCTTGAGGATCCTACACGATAAGCTCATCTTGGCTCCCTCTGGAGACGACGATCTCTTCTGCCTCTTCCAGCTTGCGGATGAGGTTGACGATGCGCTGCTGGGCCTCCTCCACGTTGCGAAGGCGGACAGGCCCCATAGCATCGAGGTCTTCGCGCATGGTCTCGGCTGCCCGGCTGGAGAGGTTCCGGAACACGGCGGCGCGTACCTCCTCGTTCGAGCCCTTGAGCGCTAGCACCAGGTCGCGAGACTCGACGTCCCGTAGCACGCGCTGAATCGAGCGGTCATCGAGCTGGACGATGTCCTCGAAGACGAACATGTTGCGCCGGACCGAGTCCGCCAGGGCCGTGTCGTACTGCTCCAGGTTCTCCAGGATGGCCCGCTCGGTGGTGCGATCGGACTGGTTGAGGATCCGCACGAGGAAGTTGACCCCGCCCACGCTGGAGTACTCCCGGGCCAGGAAGGAGGCCATCTTGCGACGCAGGCCGCTCTGAACATCGGAGACGATGTCCGGGGAAATGCGGTCCATCATGGCGATGCGAGTGGACACCTCAGCCTGGAGTTCCTCACTGAGGTTGGCCATGACGGCAGCAACCTTCTTCGGGGGCAGGTAGCACAGCACTAGCGCCACCGTCTGAGGGTGCTCGTTGGCCAGAGAGCTGGCCAACTGCGCCGGATCCACGGAATCCAAGAACTCGAACGGTCGGTCCAGGGACTTGCCGGAGATGCGCTCCAGGAACTCGATGGCTTGCTGGTTGCCGTAGGTGCGGGTGAGCAGCTCTCGAGCGTACTCCTCGCCTCCCTCGGCCAGCGCCATCGAACCACGGGTCAGCTGCAGGCATTCGTCGAGCACGGCGTCCCGGATGGTCGAGGGCACCGACTGGGTGTTGAAGATGGCCAGGGTAAGCCTCTCGACCTCGGACTCCGTGCAGTGCTTCAGCACCGATGACGCCAGGTCGGATCCTAGGGCGATGAGCAATATGGCGGCTTTCTCGGTGCCTCTGAGTTCTAGTTCGGCGGTTGCCACGGCTCTATTGCCTCCTGGCCTGGCTGGGCTCAGCCAGCCAGAACTGCACGACCTGGGCGACTACTTCGGGCTGCCGTCGGGCGAGGTTGATGAGCTGGTGCTGGACGGTGGCTATGTCGGCCACGGACTGCTCCTCGTCGCCAGCCCCGAGAGCGGCGTTGGCCTCTGCCCGAGCGATGGCGAGCTGCGCTCCTGCCTCCAGAGCCTCAGGCCGTGAGGTGACCGTGGTGACCTCGGGCGTGGCCGGGGCGCGCCGGCGTGCCACTCCCCGCACGGCCAGGAAGAGCACCGCGGCTATCCCCAAGGCCAAGGCCCCCCAGCGGACCAGACCCACGTACGATTCCTGACGATCGGCTTCGGCCAGGGCCGCCTGCTGCTGCTCGATGTGGGTGCGATCGAAGGGCATCGTCTCGACCGTCAGCTGGTCGCCCCGCCGCGGGTCCACCCCGGCGGCCGCAGCCACTGCCTGGCGTACGCTCTCTAGGAGTGCCTCGTCAGACACGCTGTCGACCAGGACGGACACGCTCAGCCTCTCCAGTCTGCCCGGCCGGTGGACCGAGT
>JBMNTK010000341.1:0-2601 GCA_050945695.1 Anaerolineae bacterium
CTTGCTGGTGACGGGCTGCAGCCGGACCAAGCACTCAACCATGGCTGCATCGAACGGGATCTCGCCCAGCAGCGGCACGTCCTCGCGGTGGCACAGGTCCGCGATGATGCTGGCCTGGTCGGGGTTAATGTCGGCCTTGTTGATGCAGGCGACAGCGGGCACGCCGAAGTGTCGCGTAGTTGCCAGGACGCGCTCCAGGTCGTGGACTCCGGATACGCTGGGTTCGGCGACGACGAGGGCCAAGTTGGCCCCACTGGTGGCGGCGATCGCCGGGCAACCTATCCCGGGAGGTCCATCCACCAGGAGCAGCTCCGCCTTCGCCTTGGCAGCCTCCATTCGCGCGGCCATCTTGACCTGTGTGACCAGCTTGCCGGAATTCTCCTGGCCGGGAGAGAGGCGGGCGTGAAAGAGCGGACCGAGAGAGGTCTCGCTGCGGAACCATTGCCCGGAGATCCGGTCGGTCATCTCGATGGCTCCCGCAGGGCAGCTGTAGTAGCAGGCGGCACATCCTTCACATCCGATCGGATCCACCTGCAGGAAGTCTCCGTTCGTGATGGCGTCGAATCGGCAGACCTCGAGGCAGAGCTCGCAGCCGCGACAGAGGTCGCGGTCGATCTCAGCCACCTGGCTGCCCACGAAGTCGTGCGTCTCGACTAGCTGGGGCGAAACCAGCAACTCGAAGTTGGCGGCGTCCACGTCAGCGTCGGCGAGCACGAGAGACCGCTCACGAGCGGCCAGATTGGCGAGGGCGGCGATGATGGTGGTCTTGCCGGTGCCACCTTTGCCACTGAGTACTATGCACTCTTTCACGACGCCATCTCCGCTATGGTTCGCACGGTACCCGCGACCTCTTGGATCAGAGCTCGGTAGTCGGGGAGAGCCTGAGTCCACAGCATGCCTTCGGAGTAGGCCCGGGCGATCCGCCTGTCGAACGGGATGCGGGCGAGGATAGGGACGCCCTGTGCCGTGCAGTAGTCCTCGACCCCGGCATCGCCCATGCCATGGCGGTTGACGATAACGCCGACCGGTAGCTTCAATGCATCCCGCGCCAGCTCGACGGCCAGCTTTAGGTCGTGTAGGCCGAACGGCGTGGGTTCGGTCACCAGGAGGGCGAAGTCACTTCCGCGAAGCGTCTCGACCACGGAGCAGGCGTTTCCAGGTGGCGCATCGAGCAACACAGTCGTGGACTCGGGCACCCTGGACAGGGCCTTTGCCTTGAGTTGGTGGATCACCGGAGTGGCCAGCGCCTGACCCACGTCTAGCAGGCCGTGCGCGAAGGCGATGTCTCCGGCCCGACCGAACTCCAGACGGCCCAGGCGCTCGGGCACCTCGGATATGGCTCCCTCGGGACACTGCCGGGCACAACTGCCGCAGGCGTGGCACATCTCGGAGAACACCATCACCTTGCCGGGCACTACGGCGATGGCGTGAAAGGCGCAGACCTGGGAACATCGGCCGCAGAGAGTGCAGCGCTCCATGTCCACCTGGGGCACGAGATGGAAGACATCCTCGCTAGTCTCCAGATGGGGACGCAGGAAGAGGTGGGCGTTGGGCTCTTCGACGTCGCAGTCGATGAGATGGATGCTGCCGGCCTCGGCTGCCAGCACGTCGGCTAGTCCAGTCGCCACGAGGGTCTTCCCGGTGCCACCCTTGCCACTGGCAACGGTGATGATCATGAGCCGGCCCCTATGCCCTTACCATGCGGGTTCGCGCTCTACGCATGGGGTGCCGGCGATGTGGGGTACTCGGTTCCCGCAGTTGGGACAGAGACACTCACCTACCGGGCCGGCCGCTTGGGGGCCTCCCATCCGTCCGCGACCACCCTGGCCGGAGCCGGCTCCGCCGCCACCACGGCCACCTCGTCCGCCTCCTAGGAATCTTCTGAACATGCTAACCTCCGTTGTATAGACTGATAGGGTCAAGCGCGACGGCTCGACGCTAGAAACGGCCCCTGCGCCCCATGCCGGTGTGGGATGCGACGTTGGCGCCGGGTACCGTGGACAGCTTGCCGGCCTTGAAGGCCTCGACCGCCTCGCGAACCGTTCCGCCCTGAATCCGGTGCACCTGCACACCTGCCTGGCTCAGCACGGCGAAGGCGTTGGGACCGACGTTGTGGCTCAAGACCGCCTCAGCACCCTGGTCGATAACCCACTGAGCGGCCTGGATGCCTGCACCCCCACCCAGGGCAACGCTCGCGTTGGCAATGCCCTCGGCCTCCATTGACTCCGTGTCGACGAAGACGAAGGCGGGGCAGCGGCCGAAGATGGGGCTGGTCTGCGAGTCAAGTTCCGTTCCTTGTGCGGTTACCACTACTTTCATGCTGTGCCTCCAGTTACCGATCTCTGCTCCGACGCGAGCTCGCTCGCGCTCGTCGTCCCTGGGCCGACCGGCGCCAACGGCGGCCTGCGGCCTCTGGGGACAGTGTCGCACACGGGATGGCTTCTGTCAAGTATTTTGGTACACTGTTCCATGGCATCGCACGGGCTTGGGCCGTTCTCGAACGTGGTGCTTGAGCGTGGTAGAATGCAGCGAGCCGAGTGAGGTGAAGGCATGGGAGACGAATCGCCGCCGGATGTGGGGCAGCGGGTGAAGGCAATCAGG
>JBMNTK010000342.1:0-2586 GCA_050945695.1 Anaerolineae bacterium
ATGACGGCTCCCGCCTGGACGTCCTTCGCCACTGGCACCAACCCTGGCAAGCATGGCCTCTACGACTGGATCGCCCGGCGGGAGGGCTCCTACCGCTACTCGCCGGTGACGGCCTTGGACTGCCAAGCGCCCAGCCTCTATCGCCTGCTGAGCGAGGCGGGCCGGCGGGTCTGTGTCCTCAACGTGCCCATGACCTACCCGCCCACCCCTGTGAATGGCTTCCTGGTCTCGGGGCTGCCGGTGCCCAGCACCAACGTGCCCATCACCTACCCCAGGGAGCTCTACGAGGAGATCCTGCGCGACGTCGGCGACTACATCCTCTACCCCGACCCGGGCCAGGCCTACTCGGACTCGGGAGTGGATGCCTTCTTGGATAGGCTTCACCGGGCCGCCGATCTCCGGGCCGCTACGTTCGACTACCTGCGAGACCGGCTGGACTGGGACTTCGCCATGGCCGTTTTCAACGGCACCGACACCGTGGGCCACGCCATGTGGCGCTACATGGACCCGAATCACCCCCGGCACGAGCCCGCCAAGCAGGCCCGCTACGGGGACGCCATCCGGGAGTACTACCGTCGCATGGATGACTACCTGGGCGAGCTCATGGAGGGCCTGGATTCCGATACCACCCTCATCCTCATGTCAGACCACGGGATGGGCCCCTTCCACAAGTTCATCCACATCAACAACTGGCTCATGGAATCGGGCCTGATGCACGTGCGCCCCACCTTCTCGGCACGGGCCAAGGCGGCGCTGTTCCGGCGCGGCTTCACCCCCATGAACGCCTATGACCTGGCGATGCAGATGGGCCTGGGTGGCCTCAAGCGGGAAGTGGTCCGTGGTCAGGGCCAGGGACTCATGAAGACCTTGTTCCTGTCCCTGGAAGACGTGGACTGGAGCCGCACCGTCGCCTACTCCATGGGCAACGTCGGCCAGGTGAACGTCAACCTGGCCGGGCGCGAGCCCCACGGCTGCGTGGCCCCGGGCGAGGAGTACGAGCGCGTGCGCGATGACATCATCGCCCGGCTATGGCAGCTGCGTGACCCGGAGACGGGCGAGCAAGTAGTGGAGGCTGTCTATCGCAGGGAGGAGCTCTATACGGGTGAGCAGGCCGACCGAGCCGCCGACATCGTCTTCATACCGCGCCGAATGGAGTACTTCGGGTTCGGCGAGTACGAGTTCGGCAGCCACCGGACCATTGACCCCGTCCGCCACGGCATCTCGGGCACGCACCGGCTGGATGGCATCTTCATGGCCATTGGCCGCGGCATCCGGCCCGGGGCACGGATCGAGGACGCCCGGATCATAGACCTGGCGCCCACGATCATGCACCTGATGGGCGAGCCCGTGCCCGCGCACATGGACGGCCGGGTCCTGGAGGCGGCTATCAGCGAGGGCTTCCAGCCGGAGACGGCTCCCCGCGAGCGGGAGGAATGGCACCGCGAACCGGATGACGGAGACGGCTCCCAGGGTGGGCTGACCGAGGATGAGGAGCAGGCCCTAGCCGAGCGGCTCCGCAACCTGGGGTACGTGGGGTAATCGTGTCCGCCCCTAACGGCATTCAGGGCGCCCTTACCGTAGACCTGGAGGAGTGGTTCCAGGGACTGACCAGCACCAACCCCCGGGTGGATCTGTGGCCCGGGCTGGCAAGCCGGGTGGTGCCATCCACCCAGGCCTTGCTGGAGCTGCTGGCCGGCCACCGGGTCCACTCCACCTTCTTCGTCTTGGGCGCGGTGGCCGAGCGACACCCGGAGCTTGTCCGCCAGGTGGCCGACGCCGGCCACGAGATCGCCGTCCACGGCCACAACCACCGGTTCGTGAGCCGGATGAGCCCCGCGGAGTTCGAGTCCGAGCTCGATCGGGGACTGGAAGCGATCGAGCGGGCGACCGGGTGCCGGGTGCAGGGACACCGCGCGCCCTACTTCTCCATCAACGGTACCACCCCTTGGGCCTTCGACATCCTACGTGACCGGGGTCTGGTCTACGACAGCAGCGTCTTCCCTGCCCGGGCCCGCCTCTACGGTTACCCGGGGGCGCCTCGGCAGCCCCACCGGGTGGGCGATGGCCAGGGGCTGCTGGAGTTCCCCGTCTCGACCCTGCAGCTGGGTCGAGCCCGGCTGCCGGTCGGGGGCGGGTTCTACGTTCGGGCCCTGCCCTACCCGCTGATCCGCTGGGCGTTGCGGCGGATCGCCGGTGAGGGCCTGCCGATCGTTCTCTACCTCCATCCCTGGGAGCTGGATCTGGACCAGCCTCCCCACCCGATGACGCCCAGAGAGCGGGTGACTCACCGTCATGGCCGGCGTTCACTGCGGCCCAAGCTGGAGCGCCTCTTGAGAGAGTTTAGGCTGGGGCGCCTGGAGGAGCTATTGGGGACCGCATGACGCCAAACCGGCCCGAGGGGCCCGCAGAGTAGTGATGCCAAGAGGAGAGAAACTTGACCGACACGACGACTGACAGCAACAGAGCCCGCATCCTGGCTGTGGGCATAGACGGAGCCTCGTTCAACCTTATCGGCCGTTGGCTGGATGAGGGAAGGCTGCCGCAGCTGAGGGCCCTGATCGAGGGCGGGACTAGCGGCGAGCTCAC
>JBMNTK010000343.1:0-2581 GCA_050945695.1 Anaerolineae bacterium
ACGTCAATGCCCAGGAGATTCCCATGCGCTACTTCGAACGGGCCCTTCGGGAGACACGCCCGTCGGTGACCCCGGAGATGGACCGGGAGTACCGGCGCATGGAGGAGACGCTCAAGCGGGAGCGCCCCGGCGCTCGCCGGCGGATCGGCTTTGCCCTTGAGCGAGAGGAAGCGGGCCCACAGGTGGGTGGTTCCCGCTAGGCCCGCACCCGCGCTCTCTGACCGTGCTAAGAGGCGATCTTTCCTCTCCCCCGCGTGTGGGAAAGGAGAGATCGCCTCTTGGCCGGCCGGCAGGCCCTCTTAGGGTGCCAGATGGTGCCCCCGCGCCGCTACAGCGCGGACGCCAACTGCTTGCCCCAGGCGGCGGCCCGGTCCAGTTCGCCCGGCTTGAGAGGGCCCTCCCTGTCTAGGACGATGAACCCTTCCGGAGGGGCGACCAGCTCCCCGCCCTTGGCCCGGAGCTGGTCGGCAATGGGCTTGGCGGCATAGCCGAAGATGCTCATCATGGGACGCAGCACCAGCCCTCCAAGTCCCTTGACGTCACTCGGCGAGATGCGGGTATCGAACGCGGCCACCTTGGTCCCCTGCAAGGCACCCTCGGGAATGGCCTTGAGTATCTCCACAATGCTGGGCATGGGGCGGAAGCCCCGGGTGGGAGAGCCCACGATAAGCAGGTCGTGACCGGTGATCTGGTCTGGGGAGAGCTCGGTCACCCGGACGACGCGGGTGTCTGCTCCTAGTGCCCGGCCGATGGCCTGGGCGATCTGCTCCGTATTGCCGAAGACCGACTCGTAGACCACCAACACGCTCATTGCCTGCCCTCCTGCCGTCAGTGACCGAAGTGCCCGGCCGCGCACCCCAGGGGCGGATGTGGTGGGCTGGACCGGCCGATTTTCCGCCACATCCGCGCCTTTGCCAAGGGCGATTCCCGATGCTTCACTCCGTCCGATCCACTAAGTTCCCCTCGGCGTCATAGAGCTCGGCCTGGTCTCCCTGGTTGTTCCACATGTGCTCCTCGGTCCAGAAGAGGCCATCGGAGGGGAGGTTGGCCCCGGAACCACTGTAGACCCTCACCGTGCCCCCGGCGGGCAAGACGTAGTCCAGGGGGAACCGGTACGTCTGCTCGGCCTGGCCGCGGACGACGCTCTCCAGTCGCCACCCGCTCAGGTTGACCGGCTCCGTGCCCGTATTGGTGATGGCCACGTATTCGGGGGTTTCCTCGCCGCCGTACTCAGAGATGACCACCGCCCTCGCTGCTGCCGGGTTGGGCGTGGCCACCTGGCCCCACAGTCCTCGGCCTGCCGACCGCGCCTCCCTCATGGCTGCGTCCAGGCGTTCCTGGTGCTTGGTGTCGGGTGGGTAGCGTTGGGCGTAGGCGTAGCCGAGCCGACAGAGCTCCTCGTTGACCATGAGGCCGCTCTCGAGCCAAACGTAGCGCAGCAGCCGCCCGTACACGTCACGGTCGCTGGTGTCAGGCTCCAGGTACACGACCTTCCCCTCTACGAGTTCGGCATTGGCCTCCGTCGCGAGGCCTCCCGGTGTTCCCGGGTCGGTGCCCTCGGGAGCGTTGATGCCGATGTAGCGCACTGTCTCGGACCTGCCCTGGATGAGCACGCGGATGGTGTCGCCGTCCACGATCCGGTCCACCTGGGCTGGGGTAGTGCCGGCCGGCGCGATGGATTGCCTGCCACACCCGACCAGGACCAGGAGGGCAAGTAGGGTGACGACAAGGATACGACGGGTCATGAGGCTTCCTCTCGTGGGTAGTCTGGGGAAGGGTAAGGGAGGGCCTGCCCGGTGTCGAGTGGGGCCTCGGCGGTGTGACGCGCCGGGGGCATAGGCGGAAACGAGTGGATGATAATACAATGAGGAATAGCTGGCTGTTGCTAGGTAGTTGCTGATCGGCGGCTAGAGTACCAGCGTGTTCTGCTGCCGTTCACCGAGCAGCTTGACCTGCCGGTGCCGGAGGTGATCCTGGAGGCGATGGGGCGCTGGCCGGCCAAGCGAGAGGTGACCTGATGAGTGCACTGCCAAAGCGTGAGAACCTAAAGAGGTTGGTGGAACTCCTGCCGGAGCGTGAACTGGAGACGGCAGAGCGTGTTCTGGCGGCTCTTGTGGCCCTGGATCGCGACCCGGTGGCGGCGGCATTCGCTAGCGCGCCGCTCGACGACGAAGAGGTGACGCGAGAGGACAAGGACGCTTTGGCCGAAGCGGACCAGGATGTCACCGAGGGCCGCGTCCTGTCCCACGAGGGACTGCTGCGAAGTCTTGACCTGTGAGCTGGCGCATCGTCTGGCCGGCGCGCGTGGGGGCGCGCACTCCTCGGAGTGAGTGTCACACCGAGTGCCACCGAACCCTCGAACCGAATTCGGGGCTAAGGGGCCTTCGGCCGGGCTTCCAGGTTTCACAGCAGAGCTGTGAACGTGGTCACGGCTGCGCCGTGACCGTCCTGCGCGGACGCGGGGACTGGCGGGCCTCCTGCCCCAGAGGGCGGACGGGGTCGTCCGCCCCTACGGGAATGGGGGTGTGGCGGTGAGTCACGTGTCACGGGTCACGCGTCACCGCTGGGGGCGCGCACTCCT
>JBMNTK010000344.1:0-2552 GCA_050945695.1 Anaerolineae bacterium
CAGTCGGGCGCAGGTACCAGTCGGCTACCGACACGATCCTGACGGCGAACACGGCTACGCCGAGCGCGGCTATGGCAAGCCACACGAGGCGTGCCCAGAGCAGCCTTCGGGCCTCCAGGCGGATATCGGGCTGGCTGAGGACCGGAGGAGCGGAGACGTGGGAGTACCGGGTGTTCTCCGGGGCGGCCTGCTGTGAGGACATGATGATCCTCCACAGACGGCGAGCCGGACGGGCCGAGTCGCCGGGCTGGCCCAGGTGCCGGGCCTATGAGGGCACTGACAGTCAGACCAACGATATGGCGTGCATGGCTTGGGCCACGCACCTACGGCGGCAAGGTGCCCGGACGGAGACACTAACATCGCCGCCCGGACGGCCAGTCTAGCGCTGAGGATACCGCTTTCCGGCGAAGTCCGCCAATTAGTGACCGAACAAGTCAACTAACGTGCGGCTCGGTCCAGGGCCGGCTCTTGCTGAAGCCCTCGAGGGAACCGCACCGCGCCCAGGCGACTGGCGCTTCCCTCGAGGTGTATGGGTGAGGCTGGACGAAGAGGGCGTGGACCCGGAGGGGGCCGGCGGGTATGCTCACTTCCACCGAGAGGCTCCGTCCGGGGACATGCCCCATCATACACGCTATGAGTGTGGAGCCGTGGTCCGGCGCGCGCCGACCCCGCCTTGTCTCATCCACCGGCGCCTTGGTAGCGCCTCAGCCCCGCCCTCCACAGCAGCCACCCCAGAGCCATGAACCCTGCCAGCACCGCCTCCTGGTGAAGCAGCAGCGCGGGGCTCGCGCTTCGCATCAGCAGCCGCACGGGCCAGTTGGCCAGGAGGGCCAGAGGCAGGACGGTGGTGAAAAGCAGCCGCATGAAGCCACCGTAGACCGTCTCGGGGTAGCGGGCAAATTCGGTCAGGTCGTAGACGATGGGGAAGAGGTTATTCATCTCCACCAACCAGAAGCTCAGGCAGGCCATGCAGAAGACCAGCAGCCCGAAAACCGCTAGGGCCAGCAGCAGCGATGCCAGGTAGAGTGGTACCCGCTCGAGTGGAGCCGGCTGGAGTCGAAGAGCATAGGCCAGTACCGCCAGCCCCACCGGCAGGCGCCAGGCGACCCGCAGGTCGGCGCCCCGTAGGGCCAGCAGCATCGGGGCGGGCGCCGGCCGGACCAGGTAACCTTCCAGCGTCCCTTGCCGCACCGCCCGGGGTAGGCGGCGCAAGCCACCCAGGAGACCACGTTCCAGTTCCAGCAGCAGAGAGAGGGTTCCCACCAGGGCCAGGGCGGCAGGCCGCTCCCAGCCGGCGATGCTCTGCACCTGCCCGTAGATCACCTGGAAGAAGAGGAGCATACCGGCCACGTGGAGCAGCCCTCCGAGCGCTCCCACGAGGGCGTCGAAGCGGAAGGCCAGTTCCCAGTGCAACCGGAGCCGCAACAGGCTCAAGGCCGTGCGCATCGTGTGCATGACTACCCTCCCGCCCCCTGAAAGCGACGCAGGCCCCGCTGCCACACGACTTGGACTAGCACGGCAAAGGCCAGCATCCAACCCAGCAGTATGGCGGCCTCCGCCCCGATCTCGCGCTCGGACATCCGCCCGAGGTAGATCTGCGCCGGGACATAGCCGGCGAACCGGAACGGCAACCACTGCCATAGGCCCCATAGAGGCAGGAGGTCCAACGGGGCCAGGGCCCCGGCCAGGAACGATACCACCTGCTCCACCACCCCCAGGGATCCCCGCACCCGCTCCGTCCAGAAGGCGGTCAGCTGGAGCAGGTAGCCCCAGGTGAAGCCCAGGACCACGCCACCGAGCCACAGGCTCAAGGCGGCCAGCACCAGGTAGGGGTCGGGCTGGAAGCGGAAGTGGGGCCGCAGGAGTAGCCCGAGCGCCACCACCCCGCCGATGCCCATCAGCCAGTAGAGGACCCAGGTGCCCAGGTTGCGGGCCAGGAAGAGGCCGTAGTGACCGGCGGGGCGGGTGAGCCAGCGCGCCAGGGTCCCGTCTCGGATGCTCTCCCCGATCTCCGTCCAGGCGGAGAAGGGGGTATTGCTTACGAAGAAGTGGGTCACCAGGTAGTAGGTGACCATGCTGGGAAGGTCATAGCTGCCCAGTTGGCCGGATGGGCCCAGCACCGCGCTCCACAGAAAGAAGGCGGCCAGAGCGGGAACCACGAATATGGGCAGGAAGAACAGGGTGTTCAGCCGGTAGCGCAGGCCGGTCTGAACCTGGAGGAGGAAGGCGCTGGCGTAGGGGCTCATCGCTGCTCAGCCTCCAGGTGGGCCCGGAGCGCCCGTTCCAGCCCCGGCTCCTCTATGGTGAGGTCTCGCACCGGCCACTCGGCCAGGAGGCTCTGGGCGGCCTGCCGCGCCTCTCCTCGGGGCACCGCCAAGACGACGCGGAGGGCAGAGCGCTCCACCACACGGCCCAGCGATTCTAGCCCTTTTCTGTCAGGCTCGCGCTCGAACTCTACTCGGATCAGTCGGAATGCGGCCAGACGGGAGAGCACCTCGGCCAGCGACCCTTCGTCGGCCAGGCGGCCCTGCTCGATGAGCACCACCCGGTCG
>JBMNTK010000345.1:0-2506 GCA_050945695.1 Anaerolineae bacterium
GTCCGCACCAGCAGCCCGGAGCACCTCCTCCAGTTGTTCCTGCACCTGCTCGGACTGCACCAGGTACGCCCGCACCCCCCTTCGTCCCGCCAGCTCGCGATCGCGAGTCAGCAGGATGCGGCCGCTTTCCCTGGCCCGGCGCGCCAGCTCACGGTCGTCCAGCGCAGCATCGTAGATCGTGTCGTACCCGGCCAAGCGCAGCCAGCGCGCCAGCTTCCCCAGCATGGCATCGGCGATGAAGGCCGGTGGCGCGCTCATGGCCCCGTGAGCTGACCCTCGAAGACGCGGGTGTAAACCGCGCCATCGGGACGGAGGGTGCTGCACATCAGGCTGACGGCAGGGACGGAGAACTGGATGGCCGGCACCTGCACCTTCATGTCCAGCATGGCGGTCACCTCGTCCAGCTCAGCCGGGCGCAGGCCCCGGCGCACCCGCCCTAGGGTCAGGTGAGGCGAGAACGGCCGGTCCTCAGGCGTGTACCCCAGACGGACTACCCCCCTCTCAACGTCCTGCTGCAGGGCCGCCAAGTTGCCGGAATCCTGGCCGGCGTCCAGCCCCACCCAGACGACCCGCGGGCGACGCTTGTTGGGGAAAGCACCCAGCCCGGTCAGGGTGAGGGTGAGAGGTGGACAGCTCTGACAGGCCTCCACCACGCAGCGTTCCACCCCCGGCACCGCCTCCTCCCGGGTGTCGCCCAGGAACCGCAGGGTCAGGTGCGTGCCTTCGGGGTCGGTCCAGCGGACGTGCCGGCTGCCGGGGTGGGTGCCCAGCTCGCGCTGCACCTGGGCCAGCGCCCTCTTCACTTCCTCGGGCAGTTCAAACGCTATGAAGAGCCTGATCAACCTTCACCCCTCCTGCCATACACCCTTAGTGCCGTCTCCCCGAGGACGGCTCTGCGCAGGCCTTCCGTCATCTCCAGCGCTTTCAGGCGAGCAAGCGTCCGTTCCTGTGAGATCAGCGGGTAGTCGGTGGCGAAGAGCATCTTCTCGGGGGCCGCCGCAGCCACTGCCGCGAACACCTCGTCGCGGTACAGCAGGGGCCAGGCCGCCGAGTCGTAGTACACGCGCCTGAGCGCTCGCGCCACCTCCGGCATGAGCTCGTAGAAAGGCAGCCCCCCGCCCCAGTGGGCGCACACCCAGGTGACCTCAGGATAGGCCTCTGCCAGTCGGACCACTTGGGCCGGCGACACCGTCCCCTTGCCGGCGTAGCTGTGCCCCACCGGCTCGGACACGTGCAGCAACACCGGCACCTGCAGCTCCTGGGCGACCCTGGCCACAGGTCCGATAGCCGCCTCGTCGTCCAGGCTGTATCCTGGCCCATCCGGCATCAGCTCTCCCACCCCCGCCACGCCGGCCTCCACAGCGCGGACGATCTCGCGCTCCGCGTCCTGCGGCCGGGCCGGGTTCACGGTGGCTAAGCCGATGATCCGGTCCGGGTAGCGGCGGACGCAGTCAACCAGGTAGTCGTTCTGCTCCCGGCAGAGGCCAGGATCCTCCCAGCCAAAGCCTGCTGCCACCGAGACGTCCAGGCCGGCCTCATCCATCGAGCGCAGGAGGTCTTCCGCCGTAGCCATGTGCCCGCGAGGGCCGCTGTAGAGCAGCCCGAAGTAGCGGTCGCGGGTCAAGAGCCGTGCCTTATCGCGCACCCACTCCGGAGGGAACAGGTGCACGTGAGCATCAACCTTCACTGAGTCGTCATTCTGTGCCATGAGGTCAGTCTATCAGCCTTGGTGTAGCTCGCCAATGCTGCTATACTGCCCCGGCAACTACCGGGGGGTAGGATCGAATGGACGGCAAAGGACGCATCCTGGTCGTAGACGATGAGCCCCAATTCGCCGGGGTGGTCGAGCTGATGCTCCGCCAGGAGGGCTTCGACGTCGACCTGGCCAACGACGGCCTGGACGGACTGCGCAAAGCCTTCGAGAACAAGCCCGACCTCATCTTGCTGGACATCATGATGCCCCGAATGGATGGCTGGGAGCTGTGCCGCCGCCTTCGGGACGTCAGCAACACACCCATCGTCGTGATCAGTGCTCGCGGCCGAGAGGCCGATATCGTCAAAGCGCTCGAACTGGGGGCCGACGACTACCTGGTGAAGCCCTTCGGCGCCACCGAGCTGATCGCACGCATGTACGCACTGCTCCGGCGCACCGGTTTCCGCGAGTCTGCGGTCTCGAAACCCTCAACCTTCGGCAACGTTGTGGTTGACCTCAAGCGCCACCGGGTGAGCAAGGACGGGGTCGAGATCTCGCTGACCCCTACCGAGTTCCGCCTGCTTTCCACGCTGGTGCGCGCGGCCGGGCGTGTGCTTCCCCACCGCTACCTGCTCACCGAGATCTGGGGCTCCGACTACTCGGATCAGCTCCAGTACCTGCGGATCTACATCCGCTACCTGCGGGAGAAACTCGAGGACGACCCCACCAACCCTAAGCTCATCCTGACCGAGTGGGGTATCGGGTACCGCCTGCGCGCCCCCGACGACTGATCGGCCGCTTACCACGTTCATC